>DATNDC010000025.1:0-32752 GCA_035607055.1 Polyangia bacterium | reverse complement strand
GCCGCCCGTCCGGGCCATGAACGCCGAGAGCGCCGCCCACGACGCGGCCGGGTTCGTGATGAGACCCAGGTGGGATCCTTCGATCTCGACGATCTCGACGGAAGGGACCAGCGCCCGGATTTCATCGGCGCAGCGGGGGCGGACGACGCGATCCGTGCGGGTGCGCAGGTAGAGGATGGGGACCGGGCAGGCGAGCAGCGCGGCCGTCGCGTCGACGGTCATGGCCGCGTGGACGCGGGCGGCGATCGCCGCCGGCCCGGCCAGCGCGTGAGCCTCGCCCATCAGCCGGCGCAGCTCCGGCGTGGACTGCCGCCCGAGGAGCGCATTGAGCTGCGACGCCGGCGGATAGAGCCTGAACAGCCACGGCCGGGCCAGGGCTCCCAGCACGGTCGGCACCCACGACGGGCGGCGCACGAAGGACGAGGCGAGGATGACGCCCTCGAGCCCGGGCGGATTCTCCGCCGCCGCCCGCAGCGCCAGCGGCCCGCCGAACGACCAGCCGAGCAGGTGGAACGGCCGGTCGCGCGGAAGCAGCGCGCGCGCCAGCGGCAGGAGCGCGTCGTAGCCCTGCCCCTCGCCCGGCGGGTAGGTGATGGTGAGGGTCTCGAGGTCGTCCGGCGCCGTCGCCACCAGCGGCCCGAAGACGATTCCGCTCCCTTCCATCCCCGGCAGCAGGACCAGCATGCGCCGCGCTGGCATCGCCGGCCTGTCAGTGCTCCGTCGGGAGGCGGCGCGCGTTCCACTCCAGCATGCCGCCCGCCAGGTTGCGGACGTGGCCGAACCCGGCCTGGCGAAGGATGGCGCCGGCGGTCGCCGAGCGCGCGCCCGACCGGCAGACGACGACCAGCTCGCGCCCGAGATACCCGGCCAGCTTGGGGAGGCGGCGCTCGAGGACGTCGAGCGGCACGTGCAGCGCCCCCGCGATGTGCCCCAGCTCGCCCACGAACTCCTCCGGCTCGCGCACGTCGAGCAGCAGCGGCGGCGACGCCCCCGCGCGCGCGGCGGCCAGCGCCTCTGCCGAGACGGCCGGCGTCGCCGCCACCTCGGCCACCAGCGGGAAGTGGACCTCGCCGGCCTCGAAGCCCGACTGGTTCACCTGCAGCGACTGCTGGATCTTGTCCGGGAAGGGGAGCCCCAGGCTCCCCATGAGGCGAACGTAGTCGTCGCGCGTCCGTCCGGCGAACCGCGGGCTCTTCCGCTTCTCGTCGCCGATGGTCGTCGACCGCTGGCCCTGGTAGTCGTGCGCCGGCCAGACCACCGTCTCGTCGGGGAGCGCGAACAGGCGCCCCACCACAGCGTCGTACTGCTGGCCGGCGTCGCCGCCCGGGAAGTCCGTCCGCCCCGAGCCGCCGATCATCAGCGTGTCGCCGGTCAGCACCGCGCCCGCCACCCGGTAGCAGACCGAGTCGGGCGTGTGCCCCGGCGTGTGGATCACCTCGATCCGCTCGCCGCCCAACGTCAGCACGTCGCCGTCGACGACGTGCCGGTCGACGAGCGGGCTCGGGCTCTCGCGGTGCATGACCACCGTCGCGCCCAGCAGCTCCTTGGCCTGAAGGTTGAGCATCAGGTGATCGGCGTGCATGTGGGTCTCCAGCACCAGCCGCAGCTCGAGCCCGCGCCGGTCGAGCAGCATCCGGTAGGTGCCGAGCCGCTCGCGGACCGGATCGACCAGCGCCGCCTCGACCCCGGCCGTCAGAAGGTAGGTCTTGCAGTTGGTGTCGTTCAGCTCCTCGATCGCCAGCGCCATCGCTCTCACCATAGCGCGAAGGTCGCTGCCCGCCGTTCGGCGCCGCCGCGAAGGCCCGACCTGCCGCCGAAATCAGGCGGCTTCGCAGTTGCCGCGGGCGCGCGGCGGGCCGACGTTCCCGAGGTGCGACAGTGAACGTAATCCTCCTACGGCGGTCCGACGGGAAGTCGGGTCGCGACCCAACGTTCTAGACGATGACGATGAGCCACGAGACAATGAGCTCAATTCCCATGCTCGCGACACCGAGGAGAGGGTGATGCCCGACATTTTGCACCGCGTGGGGATGACGGGACCGGCCGCGCAGGTCTACGAAGCGATCGCCACCACCGAGGGCCTGTCGCACTGGTGGATCACCGGAACGACCGGCGATGCGCGCGTGGGCGGCGTCGTGAAGTTCCAGCCCCACGGCGGCGGGTTCGACATGAAGGTGATCGAGTCGAGGCCGGGCGAGATCGTCCGCTGGCAGTGCGTGGGCGGACCGCCCGAATGGATAGGCACCAACCTGACCTTCCGCTTGGTCGCCAAGGGTCCCGAGACGTACGTCCTCTTCACGCACGCCGACTGGCGCGAGCCGGGCGAGTTCATGTACCACTGCAGCACCAAGTGGGCGGTCTTCCTCATGAGCCTCAAGAACTGGATCGAGCGTCACGAGGGGCGACCCCACCCTTACGACGTCAAGATTCACCCGGGCGACTGAGGCCGCGCGCGCCTCACCGCGCCCGGTGAAGCACGACGTTCCCGAGGTCGTTGGAGCTGCCGGCGATCCAGATCTGCGACGAGGTCAGCCACAGTCCCTGGTAGACGCCCGGCGGCACGTCGGGAGCGGGCTGGAACGCGCCGCCGCCCTGCCCCTCGACCACCGCCTGACCGGCGATCCAGACGTCGCCTCCCGCGCTCATCACGTTGAGCGACCCTTGCGCGCTGCCGCTCGGGGGCTGCACCTGCGTCCACGTTCCGCCGCCGAGCTGCAGGATCTGTTGTCCTTCGCCGACCGCCCAGCCGGTCGTGCCGTCGGTCCAGATCCCGAAGAACCCGAAGCCGGGAAACGGCGTCGCGGTCGTGGTCCAGCTGGTCCCGTCGAAGTGCGCCAGGCCGTCCGGAAGGCCCAAGGCCGCCCAGACATCGTTCGGCGCCACCGCCCAGACGTCGCCGTCGAAGCGATCGAACATCGTGCTGGCAGGAAAACCGGGGACGATCGACCAGCCCGTCCCGTCCCAATGGAGGCTCACCCCGACGCCCACGGCCCAGACGTCGCTGCCGCTCGTCCCGGAGACGGCGCCGAGCGGGCTCGTCGTCCCGGTCGCCGCCGCGGACCACGCGCTGCCGTCCCAGTGCAGCGCCGTGCCGGCGAACCCGACGGCCCAGACGTCCGTCGAGGAAGCGCCCCAGACGTCCTCCAGGCCCGCGGCGCTCGGCAGCGGCGACTGCGTCCAGGCGCACCCGTCCCAGTGGAGGGCCGCGCCGCCATTGTCCGCGGCGACCGCCCAGACGTCGGTCGGGCCGTCAGACCAGACGCCGGTGAAGCTGGGGGGCGCGGGATTGCCGGCGAAGAACGTGTCGACGCACCAGGCGCCCATCATCGTCCCGGCACAGGTGGTGAGCGCGGCCCCGGCGCAGACCGATCCCGGCGCGCCCCCGGTCGACGTTCCGCTCGAGCCGCCGGTGTTGCCGCCGGGCGCCGGGCCGCTGCCGCCCGCGCCGGCCGCGCGCCCGCCCGTCCCAGCGCTGCCGGGGAGATTGCCGGTCGCGCTCGAGCCACCGTTCGCGGGCGGGGCGCCGTTGGTCGTACCGCCCGTCCCGGCCGGCGACCCGCCGCCAGCGAGGCCTCCTCCGAACGCGCCCGCCGAGCCGCCGGCGCCGCCTTGACCGCCGGTCCCCGCCGGCCCCGGCGCGCCGTTCGACGACGAACATCCCACCGCCCAGAGCGCCGCCAGCGCCGTCCCCGCCAACCTGCCGCCGAGCCGCATCGCTTCCCGCCTTCAAGGTGGTGCGGGCCCGGCGCGTTACAAGCTCGACCCCAGGTGATCGTCCTATTTTGGCCGGCCCTTCACCCGAAATGCGGCGCGCTGCTCATTGCACGGCGTGCCGCACGCCCCAGTAGAGGAGGCCGTTGATGTCGGCGATCCCGACTTGGACGATCCAACTTTGCAAGCGGCGCACGCCCGAAAAATCGTCGACGCCGGCGCCCAGCCGGAGCTTCCCGGCCAGGAAGTAGGCGCCCACCTCGGCGCCCGGCGTGCAGCTGCCGAACCAGGCGCACTGGACCTTGCCGAAGGCCTCGAGCCCGGTGACCAGCAGCGTGTCGGGCGCGAAGAAGAGACCCGCACCCGCGGACTGAAAGGTCTGGTGCGTGCTCCGCTGCCAGATCCAGGGCGAGATCGGCGTGATGAGCGCCAGCTGGCCCCCTTCGGGTCCGAACGTGGGACGGTAGGCGACGCGCCAGCCGGAGTGAACGAAGTCCCCCGAGACCTCGTAGGGGAGCAGGTGAAAGAGGAGGCGCGTCGGCGTCAAGCGCCGGTCGGGGATGCTCGAGGGGTCGAGGTCGGCGGGGGTGATCGGGCGCAGCGGCTCGGTCTCCAGCACCATCTGCGCGACGGCGGTGACGTGCTCGCCGAGCGGGTAGCCGTCGATGTGCTCGATCTGATCGAGCCGCTCCGCGGCGTCGATCTCGGCGTTGCGCAACCAGCGGTCGGGGTGGCGCAGGAACCCCCGCTCGTCCCCGTCGGTGAAGTAGAGATCGGCGTCGACGCGCGCCGCCGCCAGCGCGCCCCGCAGGTGGTCGACGACCTCGGTCAGGGCCTGCTCGGCGACCGGCTTGTCGTGCGGGCCGCAGCCGGGCGGCAGCGTTCCCGCCTGCCCCTGGCAGGAGAGGACGTCGACCAGCACGCGCTCGAACGGGATCCGCGGCGGCGACTCGGCTTCGGCCAGATGGTCGCGCTCCGCCAGCCAGGCGTCGAGCGTCTTGCCACTCGGGTCGGGCGTCTGGCGCAGCTTGGCCGCCAGGTCGGGCGCGACCGCCCGCCGGAGCTCGTCGTCGAGCAGCCGGCGGACCATGTACGAGGCCGCCGCGGCGCCGGTGGCGCCGAGCCCCAGCCGGTCGTGAAGAGCGCGCACGCTGGTCACCAGGTGCGCCGCCTCCTCCTCGCTGAGCGGCCGCTCGGCGGCGTTGATCTTCCACTGCTCGCGCGCGGCGTTGACCAGGCCGTCGTAGACCCCGACGTAGAAGTCGTGCTCGCGGAACGGCTCGGCGAAGAAGGCGCCGAAGTTCGCCAGGTACGAGCCCATGAGCGGGTGAAACCGCGAGCTCAGCCGCGGCAGCGGCGTGGGGGGCGGGATCTTCTGGCCGTTGGCGTCGCGGCCGATCGGCTTATAGAGGTAGCGGGCCACCGCCTGCAGCTCGTACTGCTGCGAAACCTCGACGAAGGTGGAGATGAAGTCGAACGTGGTCGAGAGGCCGACGCGCTCGGTCTCGGGCCGCTCGGGCGGCGGCGGCGGCGGCTTGACGTAGCTGCGCGCGTGGTCCGGATCGACGTAGAGGTAGTGCACCTGCTCGGCGTCGGCGGGGGCCAGGATCTGTCCCGTCAGGCTGACCGCCAGACCGAGCGGGACGTTGTCGAACACCCCGCCGTCGATGAACTGATCGGCGGTCGGCTGCCCGCAGGCCGCGCGCCCGTGGTGGCCGCCCTGGTCGGCGCAGTGCCGGATCACCTGCGGCCCGAAGGCGATCGGGAAGGCGCTCGAGGCCTGGATGATGTCGATGATCTGGTCGTCGGTCATGAGGCCGTCTCGCGACGGCAGCGTCAGGTACTCGCCGACCTCGTGGTCGTGCTTGTCGAGCTGCCGGAAGCGCAACCCCTGCCTCCCGGTGTCGAGGCCGAACGTCGAGACGAAGCGCTGGGTGGGGATGTGGATCCCGTCCTCGCCGGACCGGGCGTCCGCCGACTTGATGACGATGTCCGCGGGGCGGATCCGCGTCACCGTCACCCCGACGGTCAGCGGGCAGCCGGCGGGAAAGCGCGTTTGGTCGTCGAGCGCCTGCCGCAGCGTCGCCTCGGCCCCCGCGAAGGCGCCCCGCGCGAACAGCCCGTCGCCGGGCGCGTAGCCGTCCTTGCCGCCGCGCGGAAACAGCCCGTGGATGCCGACCGGGATCCACGCCTTCCAGAACAGATTGTCGCGCGGGGTCTCGCGCGCCGAGAGGTCCGGCCGCTGGCACCACTCGACCGCGCTCAGGAAGGCGTTGATGTTCCCGGCCGAGGCGCCGGTCACCGTGGTCAGCGAGACGCCCGGATCGTTCTCCAGGATGCGCAGGAGCGTCCAGTTGATCCCGCCCTCGTACGCGCCCAGGCTGACGCCCCCGCGCACGGTCAGGCTGTAGCGCCGCGGCGCCGGCGCGGCGCTCTCATCGGCGCGCGCGATGCCGGCCGCGGCGCCCACCAGTGCCAAGGCCAACCCCCAACGAGCCGGGCCCGAGGCGGCAAACACGCCTCCCTCATACACCACCCCGGCGGCCGAGGCGCGTTTCGCGCCGCCCGCGTCAGTTGAGGATGATCGGCGGCGGCGGCGGCGGCGGCGGCGGCACGGGCGGCGGCGTCGTCGTCGGCGTCGGGGGCATATTGGGCGTCCCGGGCGGCGGCACGATCGGCGGCTGCGGCATGCTGGTGTCTGGCTGGATGCAGGCCGACAGATCGAAGAACAGGAACTCCAGCGCCTTGGCCTGGCCGGAGAGGCTGGTGACCTTGCAGGCGCTCGGGAAGGGCTTGCTCGGATCGGAGTCGTCTCCACCACCGTTGGCCACGGCCTTGACGTGGATGTCCGTGAAGACCACGCGCCCGCATTGGTTGTCGGGCGTGGCCTCGACCGGCGTGTTGAAGGTCATGTACTGCGTCGCCTGCCGATCGGCCGAGTCCTGCGAATCGTGGGGCACGTAGATCCACTGCTGGGTCGGCGTGTTCGGCGTGGTCACCGTGTGCTGGCTGGAGTAGAGCTGCATCGTTCCCGGCGTGGTGGTGGCGCCGACGCTCGTGAGCCAGCCGTTGAAGGCCATCCCCTTGGGGAAGGTGGTGTCGATGGTCGCGGTGACGGGGCTGAGCAGCTTGTCCCCCCCGCCGTCGTAGTTGGCGGTGGCGGGCCAGGGGGCCGGACCTTTGGTCAGCCACGGGTAGTGGTCGTGATCGATGAAGAGGCGCCCGCCGGCGTCGCCGTAGCGTTTGACGTTGGCGTAGTAGGGCTGCTTGGTGCTCTGGAAGGTACCGCCCTCGCAGGAAAGCATGAGGATGTCGAAGCCGAGCAGCTTGTCGGGGCTCGACCACAGGGTGGTGGCGTTGGGGAACGTCGCGCCGCCCAGGGCCGCGGTGAACTGGTTGGCGCCCGCGCCGTTGCCGCTGGCGTCGCCGCCGACGTACAGGTTGATGCGGCCGGTGCCGGCGTCGGTGGTGAACTCGGAGTCGGCGAGGCCGATCTCGCGCAGGAAGCACTCGAGCGCGTCGGAGCCGCCGGTGGTGACCGCGATCTTCGGGATGTGCCCCTCGGATTGCGTCTTCGGCAGCCGGGTCAGGTTGACGTCAGTGATGGGATTGTCGACACAGGAGGTGACGGTGGGGATGCTGACCTGACGCCGCCACTTGCCGACCTGCATGACGAACGGAATGTTGCTGCCCGACGGGACGCCGGTCAGGTGGAAGGCGCCCGTCGCGTCGGTCAGCCCGGCGGCGATCGGCTGGCCCGAGACCTGCGCGCTGCACTTGTCGCAGGAGACGCCCTCGGGGATGGAATCGAGGGCCGCGTTCGGAACGTACACGGTGACGTTGTAGAGCGGCACCTTGCCCGCCGGGTCGTAGACCTTCCCGGACAGCGAGGTGGTCGCGGTGCCCGTGCAGGTCGCCACCTGGCACTGCAGGCCGGTGCAGCCGCCGCCGGTCGAGCCCGGGCAGACGTTGGCGTTGCCGCCCGCGCCGCAGGTCATGCCGTTGGTGCAGGTGCCGCAGTCGAGCGTGCCGCCGCAGCCGTCCCCGATCGTCCCGCAGTACTGGCCTCCCGTCGGCGTGCAGGTGACCGGCTTGCAGTTCGGATCGATGCAGAGACCGGCGACGCCGCCCGAGCCACAGGCCATGCCGCCCGGGCAGGTGCCGCAGTCGAGCGTGCCGCCGCAACCGTCCCCGATCGTCCCGCAGTAGAGCGTCCCGGTGGCGGGATTGCAGGTGAGGGGCACGCACCCGGGCGCGTGGCAGATGCCGGAGTTGCACTGGTCGCTGGCCGTGCAGCCGCCGCAGGTGAGCGTGCGCCCGCACCCGTCGCCGATCATGCCGCAGTAGTTGTCGCAGGCGATCGCCGGGCAGCTCGCGCCGCCGATGCAGATCCCGTCGGTGCAGGTGTAGCCGCTCGGGCAATCGCCGCAAGCCAGCGAGCCGCCGGGGCAGCCGTTCCCGATGTTCCCGCAGTAGGTCCCGCCCGGCTGCATGCAGGTGGTGACGCTCGGAACGCAAGGGACGTCGGGCCCGCCGCCATCCATGCCGGTCGAGCCGCCGTTGCCGATGATCCCCGACCCGCCGTTGCCCGTCAGCGCGGAGCCGCCCGTCCCGCTGGTCGACCCGCCCGACCCGGTGATGCCGGTTCCCCCGCTGGCCCCCGTCCCGGCCCCGCCGGGCTGCTGCTTGACCCCCGCGCAGGCGGCCAGCCAGGCTGCCGAGCAGACGACCAGGACAGCCGGCCAAAATGGGCCTCGGGGGCGAAACGCGGTACCCATCGGAGGGTGTGTGTCCCGCCGGGCGATCCACGGCTCGGGAGGGGCCCTCGGGTTCTTCCTTATTTGGATTTGGCGTTGGTTCGGACGGCGGCCCCGGAACGGACCGACCAGGCGATCGTCCCCCCCGTGAAACGGCAGCTTCGGCCCCCCTCGGGGGCGGGCGCCTCATCGGCGATCGGGTATCCGAGGGGTCCGGAAGTGCCGCCCTGGGCCAGCCAGGCCTCACGGATCTCGCCGGTTACGAGGTGGGCGCCGCTCGCCGGGGACCAATAGATCGAAGCGTCGAACGGCGTCCCCAGCCCGCGCCAGGGGTGCCGGCCGGGAACGGGCGCCGGCGGCGAAACCCCGGGCCGGACGGCGACGGTCGACGCCACCGAACCGATGGCGATCCCTCGAAAGTCGCGGTACCAGCCCCCGGTGGCGTCCTGCACGGGCCGCGCGTCGAACACCGGCCGGCCCAGAAACCCGCTCTCACCGCCGGCCAACCGGTACTTCTGATCGACTGCCGCGCGCCCCTGCGGCGCGGGCGCCGGGGCCGGCGGCACCTGGAACGGGCGGATCAACCGCTCGACCAGACGGCGGACGGGCGACCGCGGCATGGCCTGCGGCGGCAGGCCGTACACGACCACCTTCCCGGAGAGCGTCGCCCGGACGACGAAGCCGCCGCTCACGGTCGGCGGGGTGAACTTGGCGAACAGGTCGCCGCCGTCGTCGTGCCAGAGCTCGCGCAGCGTCCGGGCGTCGAACGCCGCCAGCCGGCCCGGGACGTTCTGCCACTGCGGATCGCCGAGCGGGTACGAGACCCAGAGGATCCCGTCCCGATCGCCGTTCGCCGACAGCGAGCTGAACCCACCCGACATCCCTTCGACGGCGCGCACGGACGACGTGACCGCCGGCGTCTCGTCGAGGTGCCGGGCCGCCGGATGGTAGCGAAACGCCTTGAGGTCGTCGCGCGCTGGCATCTGGTAGAGGAGCCCCCCGTCGGGGCCGGCCAGGGACCAGAAGACAGGCGCGCCGTTGATGTTGGGGCCGCAGTCCTCGCCGTCGCCGTACCGGCTGGGGGCCACGTAGCAGCCGGGGACCGCCGCGGTGTCGCAGTTGGTGGGGAACGCCGAGCGCGTCTGCTGCGCGCAGGCGGGGGCGCTCGGATCGGCGTGGTACGCGTTGACGAAGGCCTGCACACCTTCGGCCGGATGGGCGGGCGTCGCCGGGGCCTCGACCGGCGCCAGCGTGCGCGCGTCGAGGACCTCGTAGCGCCCCTCCTTCCCGCCGCCGACGATCAGGCCGGGCGGCAGCCAGACCGGTCCGCCGGAGCCGAGATCGCAGTCCGTCCGATCGAGGGTCGCGTGGTTGGGCGGCTGGTGCGCGGCGGCCAGCGTGAGGCCCGGCGGCGCGCGCGAGGGCTCGAGCGCGACGAACGCGTCGCCGAGCGCGCCCGGCCCGTTGCCGGTCATGAAGACGATGCGGTCGCCGGCGCCGACGAGGCCGCTCCCCCCCTGCCAGATGCCGGCGTGTCCCGCGTCGGCGCCCGGGGAGAAGGCCGCCGCTTGGGCGAGGTCGGTCGCGCGGTATCCGACCACCCAGCCGCGATAGGGCGACCCGTCCGGGCAGTCGCGGTCGCAGGCCAGGCTGCCGAAGCCGGCATAGACGACGCCGCTCGAAAGCAAGAGCGCCGGACGGTTGCGCTGGCACTCGGCGTGGAAGGCGAGCGGCTCGCCGGCGGGGCTGCGCAGCCCGGTCGGCGCGATGCGGACCGGCGGCAGGCGGTCGCGGAGCGTGGCCGTGGTGAGATCGACCGCGTGCAGGTAGTACTGGTGGTCGGCGGCGTTGCGGGCCACGGCGTAGAGCGTCCGGGTGGCGGCGTCGATGACCGGCGTGCCGGTGATGCCGACCCGCTGCGAGGGCGTCTCGCCGCAGATGGACGGCTCGACAGGGCCGCTCGGCTCGAGCTGCCGCGCCGCGAGCGCGGGGGTGGCGGGATCGTCTCGGTCGTCGTCGAGGTCGAAGGCGTAGACCCAGTTGGTCTCCGTGGCCACCAGCAAGAGGTTGCGGCGCCCGTGCGCGGCCGTGGGGACGTCGTGGAGGATGAGCGGCTGGGCGACGATGCCGCCGTTGACGTCACGCTCGTAGCGCCGGACGAGCCCATCGGCCTCGACCCGCGCGGGCGTCAGCACTGTCTCGGTCAGCACGGTGCCCGAGCGGGCGCTGTCGTTGTGCTCCGTGAGGACGTCGGCGACCGGCTCAGCTCGGGCGCAGCCAAAGGCAGCGACGACCAGCAGCGCGGCCAGGCACCGGGTGGGTCGGGGCCGCTGAGCCATACTGAGGGTCATGAAGCTGGAGCTGGTGAGCCACACGCTCTGCCCATACGTGCACCGGGCAGCGGCGATGATCCACGAAAAAGGTGTCGCTTTCGAGCGCCGCTACATCGATCTGCGAGCCAAGCCCGATTGGTTCCTGGCGCTCTCGCCGCGCGGGAAGGTCCCCCTGCTGCTGGTCGACGGCCGGCCGCTGTTCGAGTCGCAGGCGATCATCGAGTTCCTCGACGAGACACACCCGCCGCCCCTGCTGGGGACCGATCCCTTCGAGCGGGCGCGCCAGCGCGGCTGGGTCGAGATGGCCAACGATCTGTCGAACGCCCAGTACCGGTATTTCGTGGCTCCGACGCGCGAGGAGCAGGCCGCGGCGGCCGCGACGCTGGCGCCGCTCGTCGGCCACTACGAACAGGCGGTCGCCAGCGGCGTCATCGCCCCCGAGGGGTTCGGCCTGGCCCACCTGGCGCTCGCCTCGTCGGCGCTGCGGTTCGTGGTGGTCGAAGACGCGCTCGGCGTGCGGGCGCTCGAGGCGGCGCCCCGGTTCCGCGCGCTGGTCGGCCGCCTCGCCGCGCGCCCGTCGATCGCCGGGACGGTCCCCGCCGACTACGCCGCGCTCTTCGTCCGCAAGTTGGTAGAGCGCGGCAGCCTCTACACGGGCGAACGTGACTAGAACACAACCGGGACGTCGACCTGCAGCATGTTGTAGGACTGGCTCGAGAGCGGCTGGTCGAGGGCGCGCGCGTAGGAGATCCCCGGCCGCACGAACATCCCGCGCCCGAGCGCGAAGTGCGCGCGCGGTCCGATCGCCACGGTGGTCGTATCCTTCATGCCGTCGGTGTAGCCGACCTTGGCACCCATCACCAGCTGAGTCGGTGTGGTCAGGTAGCGCTGATAGCGCAGCTCGGCCCCGAATGAAAGCGCCGGAATGACGAAGTAACCGGCGTGCAGCCCCATCGTCGCGTTGGTGCGCGCGGCGTCCGTGCTGGCCGCGCCCGCGTCGTCGCCGTGGACACGCAACAACTCGAACAGCGTCGCCTCGACCTGCACCGTCAGCTTGCGATCGACGTATGCCGCGTCGGCCCCGAGGATCGGGGTGAAGTAGTTGACCGCGAACATCGAGTTGTCCATCCCGGAGCGCGCTCGGATCGCCGCCGCATTGGCGCCGGCCACCCCTTTGTCGGCATTGTCCCCGCTCCCCTGACCGACGGGAATCGCCGCTCCCGCGAAGACCGCCCAGCGGAAGGCCTCGACCCGGCGCGCGTAGGTGACCCCTACGATGGGGTTGACGAAGGACGAACCGCTGGGGCTCGTTCCGGGCGCGTCGTTCTGGACGAAGGCCAGCTTGACGAGCGGGGCCAAGTGCGGCGCCACCTGGTAGCTGCCCGCGAGCATGGTGACGATGCTGTTGCCGTCCTGACCGGCCCCGTTGTCGTACAACGCGACCGAGCTGTCGGATCGAACGACGGTCGTCGCGGCGATCGGCCGCAGCTGCCAGGGGAGCGAATACGGCGGCGCCGGCGGCGCTGGGGCCGCGGTGGCCTGCGGCGCTGACGACGCCACGGCGGTCGCTTCCGGGGCGACCGCGCCGGGCGGCTCGTCGGCGGCGGCCGGGCGCGCCTCCAACATGCAGGCACCAAGCACCCCGGCGGCAAAGAGGGACAAGAGACGGCGGTTCACGTCGATGGTTCTCATTTTTTCCTCCACGCCGACCTTAGAGCTGCGACCATTTCCCGTCAGTCAATTGACGGTCAATGATCGGCGTCTCGCCAGCCAGGCGCGCGCATCGGTTGGGCGGCCGCCCGGTTTCAGGTAAGCTGGCCCGACAACCGACGTGACCTTTCGAGGCGAACTGAATCGGTACTGCTGCCTGGGGCCGCTGGCATTGGCGGTCCTGCTGGCGGGTGGCTGCAAGAAGGAATCGGACGCGCTGGTTGTCGTCTCGCTGATGGCCAGCCCGGCGGACCCGACGCTCGTCTCGGCGACGCTCGTGGTCGGCTCCGAGACGAGGACCTTCCAGTTGCTCGGAGGGCTCTCCGCGACGTCCCCGACGAAATTAGGCGTCTACCTTCCCGTCGACGCCATGAAGAGCGTGCCGGTCAGCGCCACCGCCACCAGCGGGTCGGCCTGCAGCGGCTACCTGGGGGCCACCAGCAATCCGGTCATGGTCGCTCCCGACCAGACCTCGACGGCGGCGATCCTGCTCCTCCCGGGAAACAGCTGCCCGGCCGACGGCGGCGGCAGCGCCGGCGGCGGCGGCACCGGCGGCAGCACCGGCACCGGCGGCAGCACCGGCACCGGCGGCAGCGGCAAGAAGACCGCCCCGCCCTCGCTCACCCACTGCACGGAGTACCTCCACAACCTGAACCCCACCGCCGGCTGCACGAGCGGCGACCCGAACACCGACGTCGAGATCACCGACGTCGCCTTCTCGCCCGACGGAAAGATCCTCTACACCGCCGGCGAGGACAGTCGGGTGAAGATCTGGACCTGGGACGGCGCTACCCTGGCCGCCGAGAGCCACGAATACGCCACCAACGGAGGGTTCACGACCCTCGCCGTGTCCCCCAACAACACCCTGGTCGCCGTCGCCTCCCAGAGCGGCGGGCTGTCGGTCTGGAACGTCGGCGGCAGCTGGGGGATCGCCGCCAACCTGAACGGAAACTACGGCGACGTCCTGGGCACCGCCTTTTCGCCCGACAGCTCGATCGTCTACTCCGTCGACCAGTACCCCCAGCTCAACATCTACAACCAGACCTCGCACGATCCGGTGAGCTACGTCTTCCTGGACGGCACCACCACCCCCTTCACGATGTCCGCGGGGCCACCCGCCTCGGACGGCAGCTATTGGCTCGGCATCGGGTACGGCAACGGCGACGCCGCGTTGCTCAGCATCGACGCGCAGGCCTACACGGGCTATTTGATGCCGTTCCCCGTCAGCCCCAAGGAGGCCGGTGTTTACACCGCCACCTTCTCCCGCGACGGCACGATGATCGAGGCGGGGACCGACGACGGCTCGTTCGGGATCTGGCGCCTCCCCCTCCCCGGCCAGACCGCGCCCGGAAACCTGGTCACCCCGCAGATCGCGGTGGGGACCGATTCGGTGTTCGGCGGGGCCTTCGACCCGACCAGCAAGTACGTGGCGATCGCCGGCGGCCTCACCCTCGGCACGCGCAAGATCGGGATCTGGAACGTCGCCACCGGCGCTCCACTCTCGACGGTCTCGACCGCCCTTTACACCCAGCGTCCGACCGCGGTGGCCTTCTCGCCCGACGGGACGGCGCTGGCAATCGGCGAGCACAACTGCGGCAAGGTCCTCATCTGCGCCGACTGATGTGCGCGGCCAGGTCGGGCGCGCACTCGTCGTCGGGATCTCGGCGTCTCAACCGATTAGAGGCCCGGAAGCGGGCCGGTGGTGTCCGAGGTGTTCGGCTGCGTGCCGAAGCTGGTCACGTTCACGCCGAACAGGTTGGCGATCGAGACCAGGAGGTGGTTGTTGGACATCGGCGTGTAGTCGGTCGGTTTCACGCCGTCCGTCGGACCGCACCAGAGACTGGTGCTGGGACAGTCGGGCGTCATCTTGAGGCGGCGCCCCATCTGGATGAGACCGTTGGCGCCGCCGGCCAGCACGGTCGGCACGTTGCGCGTGCTGTGCCGCGCGGGGTTCCCCATGTCGCTCGAGACGTAGATGAGCGTGTTGTCGAGGACGCCCATGGCGTCGAGCTGCTGCATCAGCGTGGCGATGAGCCCGTAGATGTACTTGTTGAACTTGGCGAGCAGCTGCCAGGTGGTCTGAGTGCCGTTGCCCACCGGCTGCCAGTCCGAACCGACCGGCGACCCGTCGTAAACGTGCGCCACCTGGCCGTGGTTGTCGGTGGGGAGCATGAGCGGGTTGTTGGCGTACGACAGGTCGGCCAGGAACAGCGTCGCGAACCGGGTGATGTCGCAGGCGAACGCCTGCGCGAGCAACCCGATGTGCGCCTTGCTGATGGCGTCGAAGTAGGGCTCACCCCCCTGGTAGCGGAGCAGGTCCGGAAAGTTGGCCGAGCTCGGCTTGGCCGGCACCATGCAGTTCGACCCCGTGAGCGTGGTGGCCGCGAAGCTCTTCTTCAGATCGCTGAGCGCGTCGAGATGCGCCTGCAGCTTTTGCTGCTCGGGCGACGCCAGTTTGTTGTAGAGGCTCTGCACGTCCGCGTAGGCCGAGGTCGCCACCGCCGTGCCGAGCTGCTGCTGCCGCAGGAGCGCCGCCTGCGCCGCCGCGTTGTTGGGCGCCGCGAAGTTCCCGAACAGCGCGTTATACGCCTGCACCGGGTCGGGGATCTTCGGCAGCGCGATCCCCCCCTTGCTGTAGGAGAGCGTCGTCCCCGACTGCGTCCCGTTGTCGCCCACGCCCAGCTGGATGCTGGTCACTGGCGTCATCGACCCGAGGTTGTTCTCGACCGCCAGGAACTGGTCGATCGACGAGTTGGCCGGCTTGAGCGCCGATTCGTCGATCGTGCTGCCGGTGAAGATGGTCCCCGCCGAGTCGTGACCGTTGGCGTTCGAGAGGTGATCGATCCCCTCGATGACGCAGATCTGGCTCTTGTAGCTCTTGCCGTAGGTGGTCGCGTCGTCGAACGGCTGCAGCGAGCAGTTCGGATAGGTGATGCTGAAGTTGGTCGAGCTGGTCACGCCGCCCGAGGTGGTCACCACGTCCGGCGTCGTCGAAACCGGCCCGTTGGGGAAGGGTTCCCCCGAGTACTGCATGGCGAAGTATTCGGCCGAGATCCCGTGCGGGTGGTAGACGCCGATGAAGCGCAGCGGCAACGTCTCGCCGTAGGCCTTGGCGAAGTGATCCTCGAGCAGCCGGTAGAACGGCAGCGCGACTGCGCCCGCGCCGACGGCGCGCAGGAACGAACGGCGCGTGGAACTCCGCTTTGGCTTCACATCGTGCTCCGTTGCGAGAAGAGCGGGCTGCGGATGTAGGCGACGAGGATCTCGACCACGTTCCCCTGCTTCTCCGGCGGCAGCTGGCTCCAGATGCTCTGGAACGCCATCTCGCTCGGCGTCAGGGCGCCGGTGGCGTCGCTGCGGCCGGTCGACCCCCGGAAGAGTTGAACCGGCGCGCACTTGGCGACCATCGAGCTCGACGCCAGCGCGGTCGCCAGCGCGTTGCTGTCGGCGTACGTCTGATCGAGGTCGCTGCCGGTGCCGCTCACCGTCGTCGAGGTATCGATCGGCAGGTACTCGTAGCCGCCGATCGCCTGCGAGCGCGTGGAGGCGACCTTCTCGGTGGCGAGGTGCACTGTCCCCTGCGAATCGGCGTCGGTGGTGCGGTACTCGCCCATTCCGTCGTAGCCCTCGAAGGTGAAGCCGAAGGCGTCGATGGCGGTGTGGCACATCGCGCACCCCGACGTCGTGCCGTGCACGTTGAACAGCGCGCGCGTCGTCTCCGGGTTGCTGGCGTCCGGCGCCGGCGGCGGCGGGACGGTGATCTTGAGCGTCGAGGGATCGGGCACGTTGATGCAGGAGACCCGGCGCATGACCGCCACGCCGCGCAGCACCGGCCCCGAGGTGCTGGCGTGGGCGTAGACCGAGTTGAAGGCCCCCTGGTTGAGGATGCCGACGCGCGCCCCCCCCTTGGCCGTGGCCAGCGAGTTTTCGCCCGAGGTCGAGCGCAGCAGGCCATAGAACTTCGAGTAGTAGGTGGAGATGGCGCTGGCGGTGACCGTCGGGGTCGGGTTGATGACGGTGTAGCCCGCGTTCAGCAGCTCGCCGACAGTCCCGCTGTTGACGTTCAGCACCTCGGTGATGAAGCTGGTGGTCTCGTCATCCATGATCGCCGCCGCGTTGAGCGACGAGAAGTCCGGGTACCAGTTCATGTCCTTGGCGATCTGGCCGATCGAATCGATCCCCAGCCACTCGCGCACGAGGCGCACGAGGCGCGGCGTCGCGCCTGGCGAGGCCAGCAGGCGGCGGGCCTGCGTCTCGAGATCGTCCGGCGACGCCAGGCCGCCGTTCGCCGCCGCCTGCAGGAGCGTCGCATCGGGCGGACCGGCCGTGAGCAGATAGGACATCGTGCTGGCGAGCTCGTAGGGCGTGAGCGTCACGGTCGGGTCGGTCGACGGTGGGTCGGCGCCGAGCTCGGTGACGTAGAGGAATCCCGGCGACTCGAGCATCGTGCGGGTGACCAGATCGATGCCGTCGTCGTAGGGCGAGCTGCCGGTGTCGCCGGTGACGGCCGCCTGATAAACCGTGGCCAGGTTGGTGGCCTCGTCGCTGGTGACGGGGCGGCGGTAGACCCGGGCGCCGAACGTCTGCACGAACGTCGCGGCGCAGGCGGTCCCGCCGTGAACCGGATCGGTGCAAGGAGAGAGCTGCGCCAGCGTGCCGTTCGAGCGGGCCTCGGTGACCAGCGCGATCGCGGCGGCGTCGAGCTGCTTCGCCATCTGCGAGGCGACCACCTGGTTCTCGTTCAGTGAATAGCCGCTCTGCCTGGAGTCGGCCGCGAAGGTCGACGCGGCGGGCGTCTGCTTGGTCCCGAACAGCGCCTGCACGGAGGCGTCGTACTCGGCGTTGGTCAGCCGGCGCACGTCGGTTTGAAGGTAGTTGCTCGAATCCATGCCGCTCCCGCCGGTCCCGGAGCTGGAGCCGCTGCCGCCGGTCCCGGTGCCGCTGCCGCTGCCGCCGGTCCCGGTGACCGTCGGGTTGTAGCCAGCTCCGGCGCAGCCAAGGGCGGCCAGACCGAGCAACGCCATCGTTCCGGCAAGTTTCTGGAAGCGGCCCGACATAAGGAAAGCTGAACAGTACGAGCGCCGGGACTGCCGCGCAACGGGTTATCGAGGGGCGAGACCGCGCAAGCTACTGATTTTACGCCTACTTTCTTACATCTCCGACAATGTAGGTTCCTGCGTTTTCAAGGACCTCGGTCGGCCTCGTGCGGGCTGTCACTGCGAGGTCCCTCGACCGGGGCGCGTTGCCGCGGCGCGTGACGATCGCGCGCGAGGAAGTCGCGACCAAGTAAAGATGGGGGTCGGTCGGCGCCCGCCCCCCCGCATCGATTCAAGCTGGAGGTCCGTCCGTATCGGCGCGTTTCAATCGAAGCGCATCGAGGCGCGCAGCGCTGACGACGCTTTCGCGTCTCGTGTCGCTCTCCGAAGACCGAATTGCAATGGTCTTCTTGGACGGCGATCCATCTTCGCGGAAATCAGCAGGCACCTTCTCCGCAAACGACGGCATGAAGTGATTCGGCCGATCGCAGAATCATCTTCGATTGCGCGTTCGCGAACCACCTGTTCGAGTCGTACGTTCGTCCGAGTGGCGGGCGTGGAGGCTTCGTTTCCGAATCATCAGAAGCGACGGATGTGCAGAAATGTTACCTCTCCGACGGTGACACCGTCGCGGCGAAGCTCCTCGCGGACGCCGCGGAATGTGGGCGCCCGCGCACGGGAAAATCGTGGGGCATCGAAAAATGCCCGCCACGTTTACAAACTCTTGTTTGCCGCCAAACGATGCGCCTATTATCCGCGCCGATGACAATCCGTTCACTGATCGAAGATTTCGCCAATCAATTGAGCTCCCTGATGGAGCGCGACGCGCTCGATCGCGCCCGCGAAGCGGTGGAACACGCGCTCGGCGGCAAACGATCGCCCGGACGCCCGCCCAAGCTGACCAGCCTCGCGGGCGGGCTCGCCTTCGGAAAGCTGCGGCGCAAAGGGCCCAAGCAGCTCTGTCCGGTTCCCGGGTGCAAGAACCCGGCGGCGCCGGTGTTCGGCATGGTTTGCGCCAAGCACAAAGACATCCCGAAGGCGCAGATCAAGAAGTACCGCGAAGCACGCCGCGCGAAGAAGCTGAAGAAGGCCGCCTAGGCCCGTCCGCCCGCGCGCTCGGCGTCGCTTCCTGTCCCCCGAGACGGGCTCGACGTCGACGCGCGCGATCTCCCCCGCGCCGCGATCGGCGTGCTAGTTTCGCGCGCATGCTTCTCCGGCGGATGCTGCCCCTGACCGTCGTGGGCGCCGTCGTCGCCAGCTCTGCCCCCGTGACATCCAAGCCGCCCCCCACCGCCGCCGAGGTCGACCAGCGCGCTTCGGCGATCCTCGCCAAGATGACGCTGGAGGAGAAGATCGACTACCTCGGCGGCGTCGACAACTTCTACGTCCGCGCGGTGCCGCGCCTCGGTTTGCCGGCGTTCCGGATGGCGGACGGTCCCTTCGGCGTGCGCAACGTGGGCCCCGCGACGACCTACCCGGCCGGCATCGGCCTGGCGGCCAGCTGGGACGTCGGCCTCGCCGAGCGGGTGGGCGCGATGATCGGGCGCGACGCGCGCGCGCGGGGCGTGGCGATCATGCTGGCGCCGGGGGTGAACATCTACCGGGCGCCGATGTGCGGCCGAAACTTCGAGTACCTGGGCGAGGACCCCTTCCTCGCCTCGCGCCTGGCCGTGGCCTACATCGAGGGGATGCAGGCCCAGGGCGTGAGCGCGACGATCAAGCACTTCCTCGGGAACAACTCGGAGGTCGATCGCCACCACACGAGCTCGGACATCGACGCGCGGACGCTGCACGAGATCTACCTGCCCGCCTTCGAGGCGGCGGTCCGGGAGGCGCACGTCGGCGCGCTCATGACCTCCTACAACCTGGTGGGCGGCGTCCACATGACCGAGAACGCGCCGCTCGTCGAGGGCCTGCTCAAGCAAGCGTGGGGCTTTGACGGCCTCGTGATGTCCGACTGGGACGCCACCTACGACGGCGTCGCGGCGGCCAACGCCGGCCTCGACCTCGAGATGCCCTCCGCGAAGTTCATGAACCGCGCGACCTTGCTGCCGGCCATCAAGGCCGGCCGGGTCTCGCCGGCGACGATCGACGACAAGGTCCGGCGGATCTTGCGCACCGCCATCCGCTTCGGTTGGCTCGATCGCCCGGCCGCCGACGTGAGCCAGCCGCTCTTCAGCGAGGAGGGGCGCGCGGTCGCCCTCGACGCCGCGCGCGCCGGCCTCGTGCTGCTCAAGAACGACGGCGACCTCCTGCCGCTCGACCGGGCGAAGGTGAAGACGGTCGCCCTCATCGGCCCCGACGCCTATCCGGCGATCCCGGTCGGCGGGGGCAGCGCCGAGGTGCGTCCGCTCGCCGCCGTCAGCTTCCTGCAGGGGCTCGCCGACCACCTGCGCGGCACCGCCACCGTGCTCACCAACCACGGCGTCCCGACGCTGGCCGAGATCTTCGACGGCAGCGAGTTCGTCACCGCGCCCAAGGACGGCCAGCCCGGCCTCAAGGGCGAATACTTCGACGATCCGGCGCTGGGAGGCGCGGCGGCGCTCGTCCGCGTCGACGAGCACGTCAACTTTGCCTGGGACAAACCCAACCCCTGGCCGACGGGCGCGCGCAAGCAATCGAGCGCGCGCTGGACCGGCGCCTTCATCCCGCCGACCACGGGCGCGTACCGCTTCGCCGCCTTCAGCTACGGCCTCGACGAGTATCGCCTCTACGTCGACGGCAAGCTGGTGCTCGATCGGGCGAAGGAGCCGCAGCCCATCAACTTCGTCTCGCTGCCGCTGCGGGCCCACCAGGCCTACGCCATCCGCTTCGAGTACCTGCACGGCGATCACCACGCGCGCGTCGGGCTGGGCGTGCGCCGCGCCGACGCCTTCGTCGATCCCGCCGCCCAGGAGATCGCCGCCCGCGCCGACGTGGTGGTCGTCGCCGCCGGGTTCGAGCCGATGACGGAGAGCGAGGGATACGACCGCACCTTCCAGCTCCCCGCCGGCCAGGACGAGCTCATCGCCGCCGTCCGCGCCGCCAACAAGCACGTGGTCGTGGTGCTCACCTCCGGCGGCGGCGTCGACATGACCCGATTCGTCGACCACGTCCCCGCCGTCATCGAAACCTGGTACCCGGGCCAGGAGGGCGGGACGGCGCTCGCCGAGGCGCTGTTCGGCGAGGTAACGCCGTCGGGGAAGCTGCCGGTCACCTTCGAACGCCGTTTTGCCGACAGCGCCGTCGCCGCCAGCTATTACCCGGACGCCGCCAAACAGATCGTTTACAAGGAAGGGGTCTTCCTCGGCTACCGCCACTTCGACCAGACGGGGCAAAAGCCGCTCTTCCCCTTCGGACACGGCCTCTCGTACACGCGCTTCAAGTACGGCGCACTGTCGATCTCGCCCCAGACGATCTCGGGCGAGGCGCGCGCCACCGTCTCCTTCGAGATCACCAACGTGGGCCGGCGGCGGGGGGCGGAGGTCGCGCAGCTCTACGTCGGCGATCGCCACGCGCCGGTGCCGCGCCCCCCCAAGGAGCTGAAAGGGTTCGCCAAGGTCGACCTCGGCCCCGGAGAGACCAAGCGCGTTCAGCTCGCGCTCGACCGGCGCGCGCTGTCGTTCTTCGATGTGGCGAGCGGGCAGTGGCGGGCGGCTCCCGGCACGTTCGAGGTCCTGGTTGGCTCCTCATCGCGGCAGATCGAGCTGCGCGGCCAGCTCAGCCTGAAGTAGGCGAAGGCCCCGATTCCCCTACGTTTTCAGACGTGTGCCGAAACCAGAGACAGTCTCCTCTCCGAAATGTTTACCCAGCATACATAATTTTGACCTTTTAATTTATAAACGGCTGAGATACCTTGGGCGCATCGTGGCGGACGGTGCGGGCGCGAAATTTGCCCGGGGAGCAGACGTTTCAATGGCGGCGATGGATCACGTCGGCGAGCGGAGCGGGTCGACACCCGCGCGGGTCGGTCCTCGGCCTTCCAGGAACGTGGGGCCGATCCATCTGCCGACCTGGAGCCGCCTGAATGTCGCCGCCAAGCAGTCGGCGCTCGGCGGCAACGGCGGCGACTTCTTCGAGGTGATCCAGCAGCGCGACGGCCGGGTGGCGGTCGTCATCGCCGACGTGTGCGGCAACGGGCCGAGCGCGGCGGCGCCCGTGAGCGGGCTGCGCTGGATCCTGCGGCAGGAGATCGCGCGGGGGGCGGCTCCCGGCGTCGTGCTGGCGGCGCTCAACGAGTGGATGTTCCAGCAGCGGGCGGACGACCGCTTCGTGACGGCGGTCTGCGTGCGTGTCGACGCCGTCACGGGTCTGGCCGAGATCGCCAGCGCCGGTCACCTTGGCCCGTTCGTCAAGCGCGCCGGCGGCGACGCCGAGGATCTGCCGCGCGCCGCGGGGCTGGCGCTGGGAATCCTCCCGGCGCAGCTCTACCCCGAGACCACCGTCGAGCTCCGCCCCGAGGACGCGATGGTGCTGGTCACCGACGGCATCACCGACCGCTTGGCGACCGCGCACGACCAGCTCGGGCAGCGCGCGTTGCTCGAGCGCCTGGCGCGCGCGCGCCTGGGGTCGGAGAGCATCTGCAGCGCGCTGCTCGGCACCGAGGCGCGGGCCACCGAGGACGCCACCGTGCTGGTCGTGCAGATGCCGCGCCGGCACCGGCGCGCCACCCCGCTCGCCAACGCCGGCTGACGAGGGCTGCCGCCGAGCGCATCGCGTGAACGGAGCTGGGCTTCGCCCAGCGTAGGTCATCGCGGGTGGGTTCGGGAACCCTCCCAGGGTTCCCGGGGGTATCGCCTGAACGGAGCTGGGCTTCGCCCAGCGTAGGTCATCGCGGGTGGGTCGCAGGAACCCTCCCAGGGTTCCCGGGTGAGTGAGCTACCATCGCGCGCATGAGAAGTGCGGCCGCGGCGATCGCGGCGCTCTGGATCGTCGCCGGCAGCGGCGCGCGCGCCCTCGCCCACCAGCAGACCACGACGTTCGGCGAGATCGTCTACCCGGCCGCGGGCACCGACGGCGCCGACCTGACCTGGCGGCTCCGGATCCGGAGCATCGAGCTGGCGCGTCTGCTGGGCGACCGGATGCCGCAGGCAGTGGAGATCTTGCGTGGCGGCCTGCAGGTGGCCGCCACGGCGGGCGGCGAGACGCGGCTCTGCCAACAGGTGACGGCGGCGCTGGGCGCCGATCCGACGTCGCCGAACGCGCCGGCCGCACCCGAGCCGACGTCGCTGCTGACGGTGCGCTTCGCCTGCGCCCCGGACGCGCGCACGCTGCACCTTCGCTACGACCTCTTCTTCGATCACGACCCCTATCACGCGAGCTACACCCGGCTGCGGCTCGGCGATGCGGCCGCGGACGACGCGGCTTCCTCGATCGTCTTCCACAACCTGGCGCACGAGATCACGGTCGACCTGCGCCTCCCCGAGCCTCTCTGGCGGAGCGCCCTGCTCTACCTCCGCCTCGGCGTCGCGCACATCCTGACGGGCTACGATCACCTCTCCTTCCTGATGGCGCTGCTGCTGGCCGCCGGGCTGCGGACGCGGACGCGCGGCGCGACCGTCGCCACGGCGGCCACGCCCCGCCAGGCGCTGCGCGGCACGGTGGCGGTGGTCAGCGCCTTCACCGTCGCCCACTCGCTCACCCTCATCTCGCAGGCCCTGCACCCGGGCTGGATCTCCACCCGCTGGGTCGAGCCGGCCATCGCCTTCTCGGTCGCCTACGTCGGCTTCGAGAACCTGATCCCCCGCCCGCCGCGCGGCCGCTGGCTGCTGGTCTTCGGCTTCGGCCTGGTGCACGGGCTGGGGTTCGCCTCGGTCCTGCGCGAGATCGGCCTGCCTCGCCGCGGGCTGCTGCTCTCGTTGCTCTCGTTCAACCTGGGCGTCGAGCTCGGTCAGCTCCTGGTGGTCGCGCTCGCGCTGCCGATCGTCGTCGCGGCCGCGCGCCGGGCGCCGCGCCGATTCGAGCGCTGGGGGCTCGAGCTCGGCTCGTTCGTCATCGCGGCGTTCGGGACGGTTTGGCTCGTCGCCCGGCTGGCAACTCGTTAGAAGAAGACGCTACCAGGGGAGGACCTGGCCGCTCGCGTGCCAGAAGGTCCCGGTCGTCTCCAGCGTGAGCGCGTCGACGCGATCGACGAGCTGCTTGGCGGCCTCGTCGGGCTCGACGTTGCCGCTGCCGTCGGTCATCTCGGTGCGGACGAAGCCGGGGTGGAGGATAGCCACGGCGATCCCGGCGCCGCGCAGGTCGCGGGCCATCGACATGCCGGCCGCGTTGAGGGCCGCCTTGGACATGCGGTAGCCGTAGTAGCCGCCCGAGCCGTTGTCGCCCATCGAGCCCATGCGGCTGGTGATGAGCGCCAGCTTGCCGCCGCGCCGGATCTTCCCGCGCAGGGCCTTGACCACCCGCAAGGGGCCGAGCGCGTTGACCTCGAGCTGCCGCCGGACCTCGTCGAGCTCGACGCCGTCCAGATCGTCCTCGCGCAGGATGCCAGCGTTGCAGACCAGCTCGTCGAGCGTGACGCCGTCGAGCCGCTGGCCGAGCGCGGCGACGCCCGCGTCCTCGGTGACGTCGACGCCGGTCTCGACGCGAACGCCGAGGCCGTCGAGCGCCGGCGACGACCGCCGGCAGGCGGCGATCACCTGGCGCCCCAGGACCTTGAAGCGCTTGCAGAGCGCCAGACCGATGCCGCGGTTGGCGCCCACCACCAGGACAGTTCGGGCGGATGGGCTCATGCGGCCGAGCTTAGCACCGCGCCCGCGCGGCGCCGGCCGGGGCGTCCGTCTTCTCAGTGGCTGCGCGCCGCCACCGCCTTGGTGGCCGTGGCGGTCGGCGTCCGGTGCGCCGCCGGGTGCGAGAAGAGCTTCTTGAGCCGCTTCGACGACCAGCCGCCGCCGTCGCTGTCCGACTCACCCTCCTCCAGATCGGGCGGCGTCTCGGGCTCGGGCTTGGGGGCCATGCTCTTGACCCACTCGAGGCACTGCTTCTCGGTGAAGGTCGCCTCCTGGCGATCGAACACGAACGGCTGCGCCGCGGCGGTGGCGTACTCGTCGTCGGTGATCCGCCCGCGCTCGTGCACCTTGGCCAGAATGCGCCGCACGTAGCGGTCCCACTGCGCGGAGAGCGCGCCGTGGCAGTACTGCACGTAGCGCCGCTTGGGCGAGGGCAGGATCGACGAGAAGAACGCCGCCTCGAGCGGCGTCAGCTCGGACGGCTTCTTGCCGAAGTAGTGCCGGGTCGCCGCGCCGATGCCGTAGATGCGCGGCCCGAACTCGATGGCGTTGAAGTAGAGCTCGAGGATCCGCTCCTTGGGGAGGATCTGCTCCAGGTACCAGACCAGAAACAGCTCCTGCAGCTTGCGCGACAGCGTCTTGTCCTTGGTGAGGAGGACGTTCTTCGTCATCTGCATGGTGATCGACGAGGCCCCCAGCCGGAAGCCGCCGCCTTTCAGGTTCTTGCGCAGCGCGCTTTTGAATTCGGAGCTGACCCAGCCGTGGTGCTTGAAGAAGCCGTTGTCCTCGGTGGTCATGATCGATCCCACCAGGTACGGCGAGATCTGATCGTAGGGGGTGAAGTCGGGGTTGTCGGGGCCGACCACGACCGGGATGGTGTCGGTGTCGCCCGGCTGCCCGCCCGAGCCGGGGAGCTTGGGGACCTCGACGTTGATCACCAGCGTTTCTGGATTGGCCAGCGCCTTGACGTCGTCGGGCGCCTTGACCACCTTGCAGCCGTCGATCCCCACCTTGCCGGTGAGATCGAGATCGTCGAGGTTGGCGAAGTCGGCCTTGAACCCCACGTCGGCCGCGAAGAACCCCTGCAGCACGAACCCCTGCAGCCGCGGCACCAGCGCCGGCGGGATGCTGCTGAGAAGCTTGCTGCAGGCGACGCGCGGGACGGAGAAGTGCAGATCGATGTCGGGGACCACGCTCAGCGTCTTGCCGTTGGTGAACTTGAACGTCCCGGCGGGGAGCGCGACGTGGCCGCTGAGGCGGGCGGTCACGTCGCGGACGCGCGCCTCCGCGAGCTCGAGCTCGAGCCGGCGCGCCAGCGGGTAGACCGTGCCGCGCAGGGTGACGCCGACCGAGACGTTCTCCACCGGGTCGGCGGCCAGCGCGTCGCTCTGCAGCGAGAGCCCCACCATCGCCAGCTCGCCGCCGAAGCTGACGGCGTCGCCGGCCCAGTCGAGGTCCAGCGCCGCGTCGAGGGTGGTGTTCTCCGGCTTGAGCACCGAGGGCGGCAGCACCTCGGCGATGCGCCCGAGCGAGAACTGCTCGGCGCGCAGGGCCAGCTTGCCGGTGCCGTGCGCCGGATCGGCGTGCCCCTTGGCCGTCCAGAGCGCCTCGCGCGCGCCGCCGTAGCTGCCGCGCAGGTCAATCACCATCCCGGCGCCGGGCGCGACCACCCCGCTCGGCGGCGGCCCGATGACCCCGGCGATCCCGGTGAGCGAGAGCTGGGGGAGCGGCGTCGCGTGGCCGCCCGCCACCCGCAGCGACGGGATCCCGCTCGGCTTGAGGCCGTCAAGCGGCGTCTCGATGTCCAGCTCGTCGGCGCCGAAGTGCGGCCCCTCGCCCTCGCCGCCGAGCACGAGCCCTCCCTTCACGCCGCGCATCCGGAGCGCCAGCCGGACCCCCGGACGGAGCTCGCCGTCGAGCCCGGCGATCGAGAGCTGGAGGTGCTTCTCGGTGTCGCGCGCCTCGATCGCCGCGTCGTGAAAGACGACATCTGGAAGGCTCCGTCCCGAGCTTCGATTCGAGCTGGGGCCGGTGCTCTCGGCCTGGGCCTCGCGCTTCGCGGTCTCCCGTTTCGCGCTGTCGGGCTTCGTCGACTCGGGCTTCGCGGCCTCGCCCGCGTGGCGGCCGCGCACCTTCTCCAGGACGGCGTCCAGGTTGTCGTCGTCGCCGCCGCGCACGGCGTGTACGCGCAGCCCCTCGACCTCGATCGCGCTCCGCATCCCGAGCACGACGCCGAAGGGGATCGTGAGGCGGGAGATGGTGGCCAGCGGCGGACCGCCCGCCGCCCCGGGGATGGTCAGGTCCTCGAGCACGATCCGACCCAAGCCGCCGCGGCCGTGCCCGACGGTGACCGCCCGCCCGAGCTTGCTCGAGAGGCGGCTCTCACAGAGGTGCGCCGCCAGAGCGCCGACCGCGAACGGATAGACGACCAGCAGCGCGAGCGCGACGCCCCCCCCGACGCTCAGCTTGCGGTGGTCCCGCACGAACACCCGCGCGCGCGCCAGCGGGCCGGCGGGCTCGAGGCGAGGCGCGCCGCCGACACCGGGCGGCAGGGGCGGCGGAAGCAAGGTCCGCGAATACTACCAGGGCGGAGGCGCGGCGGGGACCCCGCGCCAACAAGCTCGACCGTCGAGCCCGACCCTCAGCAGCCGCAGGTCCGGACGACGCGCTCGCGCGGGCCGACGGGCTCCGAAGTTGATACGATTCCCCCACGCGATGGGCGAGCGGGACGGAATCCGGATTTTCCTGGCGGCCGTGCGGCGGCGGCTCTTGCTGCGCGCCGGCCTCGAGGCAGCGGGCTACGGCGCGGCGGCGCTGGGCGTGGGGCTGTTCGCGCTGGCGCTGTCGGCGGCGCTGATCGGCCCCACCGACTTCTGGCCCAAGGTCACCGCGGCGTTCGCGGCCGTCCTGGCGCTGGTCGTGCTGGCGCGCGGCGTGCTCGTTCCGGCGCGCGCCCTCCGCGACGATCGGGCGGCAGCCCGCCGCACGGGCGCCCTGCTCCCCGAGGTGGCGAGCGATCTGCTGTCGGCCGTCGAGCTCGGGGGCGACCGGGCAGAGGGCGCCCGCGGCGCGGCGTCGCCGGCCCTCATCGAGGCCTTCCGCGCGCAGGTCGCCGGGACGCTGGAGCCGGTCGCGCCGGGTGGCCTGGTGTCGCTCGGTCCTGCGCTGCGCGCGATCGCGCTGGCGACGCTGGTGGCGGCGGCGCTCGTCGCCGCGGTCGGCGCCTGGCCGGCGGCAGCGCGGGGGCTGCGAACGCTGGTCCACAAGCCGTCGCGCTTCGAGGGGGCGGTCGTCTCCGCGGTTCCGCTGGTCGGGGACGTGCGCGTCACCTACGACTACCCGGCCTACACTGGCCTCGAGCCGCGCACGGTGGAGGGCTCGACCGGCGACATCGCCGCGGTCAAGGGGACGCACGTGCGGATCGAGACGCACCCGCTCCGTCCGGCGCGCCATGCGCTCTTGCTCCTCGGCGAGCGCGGCGAGGCGGGCGAGATCGGCGCCGCGCTGGCGGGCGACCGGCTGACCGCCGAGCTGACGCTGACCGAGGACGGGAGCTATCGCTTCTACCTCGAGCCGTCGTTCGGCCGTCCGATCCGCGAGGAGCGAAGCCACCGGCTGACCGCGGAGGCGGACGCGCCGCCCCGGGTGGAGATCCTGGGCCCGGCCGACCGGCTCGAGCTCGGCACGCCGCGGCCGATCGAGATCGGCTACGCGGCGAGCGACGACTTCGGGCTGGGCGCGGTGGAGCTGGTCTATCGCCTCGGCGATCGGCCGGAGCAGCGGGTCCCGCTGCGCGACGGCGCGGGGGCGCGCGCCGTGCAGGGGCGAACGCTGTGGGACCCGGCCACCGCCGGCCTCACGGGCGCGGAGCGGATCGCCTACCACATCGAGGCGCACGATCGCGACCAGGTCTCCGGCCCCAAGGTCGGCGCCTCGCGGACGCTCTACGTGGTGATCCAGAACCCGCACGAGAGCCTGGAAGACCGGCTCGAACGCCAGCGAGACGTGCTCGAGAACCTGATCGGCGATCTGGCGACGCGCCTCGAGCGCGATCCGGCCGTCGCGCCGCCGCCCCCGCCGGGGACCAGCGAGGCGGTCGTCGCCGACGAGCGGGTGGCCGCCATCGCGGCCGTGCACGACGCCGAGGAGGCACACCTGGCGCTCCTCGGCCGCTTGCTCGACGAGGATCGGCGGGAGGCGGTGCTGGGGAAGACGCTGCGCGCGGCGCTGGCGGGGATCGCCGACCGGCTCGAACGCCTGCTGCGCGAGGAGGCGCAGGCGCTGACGGCCCTCAAGGGAAAATCGGGGGGGGCGGGCCGGGCGCGCCTCGACGCCGCGTCGGCCAAACAGGTCGCCGAGTTGGAGGGCGACGTCCTCAAGCTCGACGACCTCATCGGGCGCGAGCGGCTCGAGGATCTGGCCAGCCTCGGGAAGGAGCTGACCGAGGCGCATCAGCGGCTCGAGGATCTGCTGGAGCGGTACAAGAAGACCAAGGACGAGGGGCTGCGGCGCCAGCTGGCCCGCGAGGCCCGCGACTTGCGGGCGCGCCTCGCCGACCTGGCGCAGAAGATCGCGGCGGTCAAGGCGCGCAACGACGTCCCCGAGGAGTGGCGCAACCTCCCCGAGATGAAGGACCTGCAAGAGCAGGCGCGGAAGCTGGACGAGATGATCGAGCGGGGCGACGACGCCGATCTCGAGAAGGCGCTGGCCCAGCTCGGCGACGAGCTGCGCGGCATGCGCAAGATGCTCGATCAGAACCTGGACGGGTTCGGGGCCGAGCGCTTCCCGCAGGAGAACCGGGTGGTGGCCGATCTGATGAAGAAGATCGGCGACATCGAGGGGGATGAGCGGGCGCTGCAGAAGGAGACGCAGGCCATCGCCGAAAAGCAGGAGGCGGAGGTCGAGCGGCGGCTCAAGGGCCAGATGGACGACTTCATCAAGCGCGAGCAGGAGAAGATCGATCGGCTGAAGCAGAAGCTGGCCGGCGTCCCCACCGGCGATCCGGAGAGCGCGCTGGCCGAGGAGATCGACCGGGCGCGCGAGAGCTCCAAGCAGCTGCGGCGGCTGCTGGCCGAGCGCGATCTGGCCGAGGCGAAGGGTGAGGCCGAGCGGGCCGAGAGCAGCCTGGAACGCGCGGGCGAGCACCTCGACGAGCTGGCGGAGGCGCGGCGGGCGCGGCGGGGCGGCGCCGAGGAGCACGATAAGCGCGCCGACGCGGTCGGCGACGCGCGCGGGCTGGCCCAGGAGATCGCCGACGATCTCGGGAAGCTGATGCCCAAGCCCTCCGACACGCTGACCCCCGGCGACCGCGAGGCGGCGCGCGGCCAGGCCGAGAAACAGTCCGCCATCGGCAAGCGGACCGACGAGGTGGCCGAGGAGGCGGCCCGGCGGCTGGGGAAGATGCCGGGGATGGAGCAGGCCGAGGGGGAGCTCAAGGGGGCCGGCGCGCGCATGCGCGAGGCCGGCGAGTCGCTCAAGCGAGACGAGTCGAAGCCGGCGGCCACCGCCGAGCGCGACGCGGCCGACCGGCTGGCCAAGCTGCGCGACTCGATGCAGGAGCGCTCGATGGGCGGCGCCGAGCAGCACCGCGACCCGGTGCGCATCCCCGGCGCCGACGAGTCGAGCGCGCCGCGCGCCTGGCGCCAGGAGCTGCTCGACGCCATGAAAGAGAAGGCGCCCGAGCGCTACCGCGACGAGGTCCGGCGCTACTACGAGGAGCTGGTCAAATGAAGCGCCTCGTCCGGGCGCTGGCCGCGGGAGCGCTGGCGCTCGCTTTCGCCGGCGACGCGCGTGGCGGCAACCCGCCGCCGGACTTCGACGCCGCCGCCAAGCACGTCGACGAGCTGCTCGATACCTGGCAGTTCAAGGACGCCGCCGCCGCGCTGGCGGCGCTCGAGAGCGCCGCCCCCAACGCGCCCGAGACCAGCTACCTCGACGGGTATCACAAGTTCCTCACCGGCGACTACGACGGCGCGGTCAAGGCCCTCAGCGCCGCCGCCGTCGCCGCGCCCGAGAACGGCGAGGTGAAGTCCCTCAAGGATCTGGCGGCCGCCGCGCGCGACGCCATCAAGGACTTCCGCCAGGAGCGCTCGGCCCACGCCGTCATCTTCTACGCGCCGGAAGACGCCGTGCTGGCCCCCTATGCCCGCGACACCGTCGAGGCGGCCTACGCGGCGCTGCACGCCGACCTCGGCTTCGAGCTGGCGCAGCCGATCCGCGTCGAGTTCTACCGGGCGCCGTCGGACCTGGCGGCGGTCTCCTCGCTGTCGGTCGCGGAGGTCGCTCGCACCGGAACGATCGCGCTCTGCAAGTGGGCGCGCCTGATGGTCACCACGCCGCGGGCGCTCGCCTACGGCTACCCCTGGCTCGACAGCATGAACCACGAGCTGGTCCACTACGCGGTCTCCACCTTGTCGAAAGATCGCGCGCCGGTCTGGCTGCAGGAGGGCCTGGCCAAGTTCCTCGAACGCCGCTGGCGCGAGCCGCCCGGCGGGCGCATCCCGCCGCCCATGGAGCACCTGCTGGCCAAGGCGCTCCGCTCGGGCCACCTCATCAGCTTCGAGGCGATGCACCCCTCGATGGCCAAGCTCCCCTCGGCCGAGGACGCCACGCTGGCATTCGCCGAGGTGGAGAACGCCGTCGCCTACCTCTATGAAAAGGGGGGAATGGCCGCGCTGCGCGACGCGATCAAGCGCGTCGCCGACGGGGAAGACGCGCGCCAGGCGGTGGCGGCCGCCGCGGGCGGCAGCTGGCCGGAGTTCGAGAAGGGGTGGCGCGCCTTCATGCTGGCGCAGCACTACAAGACCTTCCCCGCCATCGACATCCCGACCACCCACATCCGCAAGCCGAACGCCATCGCCTCGGGCCGCAAACCCTCGGAAGAGGACGCGCTGTCGTCCTCCTTGAAAGCGTCCGCGCCGTTTCGCTACCTGCGGCTCGGCAACATGCTGCTCGGACGCGACCACCCGCGCGCCGCCGCCGCGGAATACGAAAAGGGCGCCAAGGCGGTCAGCACCGGCGCGCGCGGCGATCCCTCGGCGACCTGGATCTTCCCGGTGAAGCTGGGACGCACCTACCTGACCCTCGGCGAGCCCGAGCGCGCGCTCAAGGCGCTCGCCCCCGTGCAGGCCATCTACCCCGATCTCCCCTGGCCCAGCCTCATCGCCGGCGAGGCGAAGCTGGCGCTCGGCGACGCGCCGGGCGCGGTCGGCGCGCTGCGCGCGTCGCTGGCGACGAACCCGTTCGATCCGCGCGTCCACTGTGCGCTGGCCACCGCCTACGAGAAGCTGCCAGGCGCCGACCGCCCGGGCACCGACGCCGTCGCACGCGAGCGCGGCCTCTGCAAAGACCTCGCCGGCGAGTAACGGCCAGCGCAGCGATTTTTTGACGACCTCGACCAGAGGGCGATACTGGCCAGGCCGGCGTCCGCGTGACGTCCGGACATCCATGAACAACGAGGTGCCCTCATGAAAAAGACCCTGCTCGTTCCATCGTTGCTGGGTGGCCTGATCGTCTGCTTGGCCGCCGCCCCCGCTCTGGCCCAGGATTCGACCCCGCCTCCCGCCGCCCCCATGTCCCCTCCGCCCGCTGCCGCCTCCTCCAGTAGCTCCATGGGCGGCGGCGCCATCGGCATCGGCGCCGAAGCATTCCTCTCCGGGTTAAACGGCGCCGAGTTCGTCTATGACACGTCGATGTTCCACATCGAGGCTATTCTCGGCTACCAGCACATCTCCCAGGCCAACAACGGTGGCTCCAGCTCGGAGTTTCAGTTCGGCGTGGCGGGTTGGTACCACCTGGCGCGCGGATCGAACGCCGACTTCTCGATCGGCGGCGGCGTCGGTTTGGACTACCACTCCCCCATGGCCCCCGCCGGCTCCTTCACGACCTTCGCCATCGAGCCAGGGGCGGAGGCGCGCTTCTTCTTCTCGCCGAACTTCGCCATCAATGCTCGCGTCGGTTTCGCCATCACGACTGGAGACAACAACCAGCCAACGGCTTTCGCGATCAACGGCCAGGAAACGGGCGGACTGGGCTTTACTTACTTCTTCCGGTAGTCGTTAGTTCGGCAGGCGCACCGAGGCCGTGAGGCCTCGGGCGCCGTCGACGAACCGGCCGTCGTCCGCAGGCGCCACGCCTCCGACGGCCACGTCGACCAGGCCCGCCAGTGGACGGCGCACGCCACGCTCATCAACGAGCGTCAGCGCCTCGGGCGGAAGAGTCAGCGAGACCGTTCGACGCTCGCCCGGCGCCAGCGGCAGCCGCACGAACGCCGCCAGCCAGCGGCGGGGCGCGTACGGCGGCGCAGCGTGCGGCAGGAGGTAGACCTCGACCACCTCGTCGCCGGCACGGACGCCCGTGTTCTGAACCTCGACGGAGATCGTCTTGAGGTCTTTCGCCACGGCCAGGTTGGCGTAGCGGAACGTCGTGTACGAGAGGCCGTCGCCGAACCGGTAGAGTGGCGGGCGCGTCAGGTAGCGGTAGGTCCGCCCCTGCATGGCGTA
>DATNDC010000009.1:0-58552 GCA_035607055.1 Polyangia bacterium | reverse complement strand
GGCTCGCCCGGCCTGGTGGAGAGGCGCATCTCGGCCTCTTTCGGAAACTCGTTCTCCGCCAATCGGGAGAGGGCCTGGCGGATCGCCTGCGTGTGCTTGTTGTAGACGCCGATCTGCAGCGCGCGCGCGTACCCGGACTTGTAGGCGTCGATCGCCTTGTCCTCGATGACCACGATGACCTTCTCGAGCTCGTCGCGGTACATCTGCTTCTCGTCTTCCTTGAGGTCCTTGGGGACGGGCGCGTTGCGCATCGCCTTGGCGTAGGCCTCGTACCCCTGGCCGATCCGGAGCAGCGCCGCGGTCGCCCACTCGGGCGAGCGGTAGGTCACGACGTCGAGGTAGATCGCCTTCGCCTCCTCGAGCCGCTTGGCCTTCTCCTCCAGCACCTTGCCGAGCTGCTTCGGCCGGCCCGCGATCTTGAGCTTCTCGTACTCGAGGTAGGCCAGCTCGCCCTCGATGTAACGGGCCTCGGCCGCGTAATAGGTGCTGTCGTCGTTGGACTTGCCGTGCTTGTAGGCGGCGAGGGCCTTGGCGGCGGTCTCCTTGGCCGCCGCGTCGTTGCCGGCCTTGAGGTGGGCGTCGGCCTCGCGGGCCAGCGCCTCGACGGTCTTGGCGTCGCCCGGGTAGACCTTGCTGAAGGCGGCGAACGAGGCCGCGGCGCCGCGCCAGTCTTTTTGATCTTCGCGCACGACCGCCGCTTGGAACGCGACGTCCTTGGCGTCGGGCCGGTCCTTGTAGCGCTTGGCGTACTCGCCGTAGTGCTTGATGGCGCGGTCGTGCTGGCCGAGGCTCTGGCGGAGGACGCCGGCCGAGCGGAGCGCGTCGGCGGCGTGCGCATTCTGTGGGTAGCGCGAGGCGAGCTGTTCGTAGAGTCCGGCCGCCCGGTCGTAGTAGGCGATGTTCTCCTCGATGCGCGCGGCGGTGAAGAGCGCCTCCGGCGCCTCGCTGGCCGAGGGGTACTTGTCGGCCAGTTGCTTGTAGGCGGCGACCGCCTCGTCCTGCTTCTTCTCCTTCTCGTAGACTGCGGCCGCGTTGTTGAGCGCCTTGGGCGCGTTGCTGTCGCCCGGGTACTCGCTCGGGACCCGCAGGTAGAAGGCGGCGGCCTTGTCGTAGTCGCCGCTTTGCGCGTATTTCTCGCCCGACTTCATGACCGCGCCGACGATCAGCTTGTCGAGGCGCGCCTGCTCGTCCTTGGAGCCGAAGGCCTTGGTCTTCTTGAGCCGGCGCGCCCAGCTCTCGATGTTCTCGTAGTCCTTCGCCTTGTTGAGCGCCTGCAGGATCTTGTCGCCCGCCGCGCCCGCGTTGGGATCGTCCGGATAGCGCTCGACGATGAGGCCGAAGCGCTTCACCGCCTCGTCGTAGTCACCGTAGTCGAAGAAGAACTGACCGTTCTTGTAGATGACGGTCACGATCTCCTTGTCGTTGGGGAAGAGCGTGGCGTAGCGGTCGGCGGCCTCGGCGAACAGGCGGTCGCTGTCGGTGATCTCCCGCTTGCCGCCGCCCCCAGGGTTGCCGACGGGCTTGCGGACCTTCTCGAAAGCGACCATCGCCTGCAGGAGCGCGTCCTTGTGGTACTTGCCGACCGGCTGCGTCTTGCCGACGGCCAGGTACTCGCGCCCGGCGTCCTCGTACTTGCCCAACTTGAAGAAGAGGATGTCGGCGCGCAGGTAGCGCAGCTCGGCGGCGTCGGGCGCGTCGGGGAAGTTGGCCAGGTAGAACTGGTAGGCTTCGGCGGCCTGCCCGTAGCGCTCGCGGTCGACCACCTTGGTCGACTTCTCGTTCGCCTGCGCCTCGGCGTGCATCGTCTTGGCCAGGTTGCGGATGAGCCCCTCGGCCATCGTGCGGGCGTGCTCGACGGTCTTCGGCCGGTCCTTGTTGGCGGTGGCCCAGGCGCTGCGGCCGCCATAGTCGCTGGCCAGCTTGCGCATCTCGGCGACGGCCGTCTTGACGTCGCCCAAGAGCTGGTAGCCCTCGACGATCTTGCCGGCATAGTCGGGCGCGTCGGCGGCGTTGGGATCGAGCTCGATGAGCAGCCGGTAGGCCTCGATGGCGCGCTCGTAGCGCGTCTGGTCGAACACCGTGTCGGCCAGCTGCTTCAAGACCTTGCGCGAGTACTGCTTGCCGCCGATCTGGGCCAGGAACTCGAAGGCGTCGCGCGCCGTCTTGGTGTCGTCCTCTGTGAACAGCTCGACGAGGTAGTCGAGCGCCTCGCCCTGGAGCTCCTCGGCGCGGTGCTGCTCGGCCTCGGTGCGGCCGGCCTTCTTCTTGGCCAGATCGAGCACGTCCTTGAACCGCTGCGCGCTCTTGGTGGTGTCGCCGAGCTTCCAGTAGCACCAGGCGGTCTTGAACAGCGCCAGGTCATAGAGCGTCGACTTGGGGTGCTTGAGGACCTTCTCGTACGCCTCGAGCGAGCTCCGGTAGTCCTGCTGCTCGTAGAACCGGTACTCGGCGATCGCCATCCAGGCGTCGGCGATGTAGCGAGAGCGCGGGTACTTGTCGAGGATGATCTGGAAGTACTTGATCGACTCGCCGATCTTCTGCTGATCCCGCAGCGAGAACGCGTAGAGATAGATGACCGTGTCGATCTTGCGGAACTTGGGGTACTCGTCGATCAGCCGGCGGTAGGTGGCCTGCGCTCGCGTCAGATCCATCGTCGGCGGCCGGTGCGGGACCCGCGGGCATTGCGCGCGGTCGGCGTGACAGGCCGAGACCGCCGCCTGATACCTCCCCATCTTGTCGAGGTAGACCTCCTTCGACTCCTCCCAGTAGAGCTCGGCCAGCTTGTAAAGCGACTCGGCCTGTTCCTTGGCCCGATATCCCGCTGAGCCCTTGGGGTTCTCGCGCAGGTAATCCTCGATCAGCTTGATCGCCTCGCGGCGCGCTTCGGTGACCTGCTGTTCTTTCTCCTCCAGCGCCTGCTGCAGGATCGGCGGCAGTGTCTTGTCAGTTCCTTTGTCTTCGTCCGCCTGGTCGTCCTTGCTCTGGTCGGCCTGGCCCTTCCTGTCGCCGGCCTTGTTGGCGGCGGCAAACGCCGGCGCCGGCACGAGGACCGGCGACGTCAGCGCCAGCGCGCCAACGATCGTGAGAGCGGCGTGTCGGCGCCGTCTATTTGTAGTTCTCGTATTCATCCGACCAGTACTCGCCTTCGAAGGGCCAGTACTCTTCGTCATCGCCCATCAATCCTTCGAGTTGGAGCGTGGCGAACAGCTCAGCCGGATAGCGGCCGTCGCGCAGCTGCTCGATCTCGATCTCCAGCTTCTTCTTCTTGCCGATGATGGCGTCGATCTGCGTGAGGCGCGCCCGGCGCAAGAGGTCGCGCAGCCGCCTGTCGAGATCGACCAGCGCCTTGGTGGCGATCACGCCGGTGGCGGCCACCAGGTGCGCGCGCAGCTGGCGCGCTTGCGCCGACAGCGCCAGTGTCGCCGTCGCTTCCTGGGCGAACGGGCCGCTGGCCACGTTCTTGAGCCGCGCCGCCCGGTGCGCCTCGTCGGCGAGCTGGCTCACCCGCTCCTCCATCTCCGGATCGCCGGCAGCCAGCGGGCGCAGCGACTCGACGTCCTGGACCAGGCGCACCGCCTCGGTGGCGTTGGCGCTCTCGGTCGCGCCGTCAATCTGGTTGTTTTGGTGCGCGGTCAGCTCGTCCCAGATAGCGACCTCGTTGGGGATCTGCCCCGCCTCGCGATCGAGCGCCTGGATGTCGCCGTAGAACTTGTAGAAGCGCGGATCCACCTTCAATAGATCGGCGATCGGATCGTGCGGCGTGGCGATCGAGGCCTTGCTGAGGAGGCGCCGGTAGAGCGCCGCCCGCTTGCCCGGATCCTTGAGCAGCGCCTGCACCTGGGTCTCGATCGGCCCGTAGACCTTGACGAACTTGTCGAGCGTCGTGCGCACGGTGTCGAACTGGCAGGACTTGAGATCGATCATCGCGTGCAGCAGCATCACGTCCGGCGCCAGCGGCGAGGCAGGAAAAGTGTGGTCGAACTCGTCGAGGAACGCGCGCGCCGCTTCGTACTCCCCCTTCTGGAACATCGACCACGACGCCTCGAACAGCGCGTCCGGCAGCCGGTCCGAGTCGGTCGGCACGCGGAAGTAGAAGTAGTACGCGTCGTCGTACTTCCCCTGCTCGTGCGCGATGCGGCCGAGGGCCAGGTAGGCGAGATCCTTGACCGCGAAGTAGCGCCCGTCGATGAAGAAGGTGAAGCGGTCCTGGTCGGCCTGCTCGACGATCTCGCACAGGTTGCGGCGCGCCGAGGCGAAGTGGTTCTGTCGCGCCTGGATGAGGCCGCGGAAGTAGAGCGCCGCCGCGTAGAAGCGGGACTGCCGATCGACCTCGCTGAACAGCGTCTCGGCGCGCCCGCCGTCGCCCGCCTCGTAGGCCACCTTGCCCGCGAGATAGGCGTGCTCGGCGGCGCTGTCGCGGGGCAGCGGCTCGCCCCGCTCCTGATCGTAGTGGTCGAGCACCGCCAAGATCTCGGCTTCTTCTTTGGTCTCGAGCGCGATGTCGACCAGCGCGCGGTAAGCGGGCGCGAACTGCGGCGCCTTGCTCCCTCGGCCGAGCACGCGCAGCAGGTACCGCTCGGCGCTCTTGGTGCCGCCCGCGCGGATGAGCGCGCGCGCCAGCGTCAGCTCGGCGGTGGCGTACTCGGGGGCGTAGTCGAGCTTGGCGTAGCGCGGCGACTCGACGATCTTGTAGAGGCGCACGCTGGCGACCTCGGGGTTGCCGGTCACGAGATCGTCCTCCGCGGCGGCCAGCTCCTCGCGCAGGGTCTCGAGCGTGGCCGGCCTCTTGTCGTCCCCCAGCACGCCCGCCTTCTCCAAATCGCTCAAGTACCTGGCCAGGGGGTCATTGGTCTGCGGGGACCCTGGAAGGGTCCCCGCACCCTCCCGCGATGGGCTCTGGCGGGCTGAGCCCGCCTCCGCCCACGCGCCCGGGCGCGGCACGGCCCTGGCGGCGGGCGCGGCGTCCGCTTGCTGGACCAGCAGGGCGAGGAGGAGGGCGATCATTTTTCCGTCTTCACCTCGAGATCGACCTCCGGCTCGTACTCCGGCAGGTCGCCGTCGTCGTCGGCGGTGAGCGCGACCGTCGTCGTCCCGGTCTCCGGGACCTCGACGACGAACGTCTGCTCGCTTTCGTACCCCAGATCGGCGTGTGACTTTTCACCCTTCTTCCCCGGGCGGACCTCCATCTTCACCGTGACCGTGTGCGTGCCGGGCTTGATCGGGCGTTCGGAGACCTTGATCAGCTCGTCGACCAGGGGCTTTTCACCCGAATCCCAGACGACGTTTCCGTCGAGGCGGATCTCCGCGCGGTGGAGGATGAAGCCGGGCGCCCCCTTCCAGCGCAGGGTGGCCCCCAGCTTGGAGGCGTAGATCCCCTCCTCGACCAGCTCGGCCCGGGCGCGGGCGCGGAACAACTCGTCGCGCAGCCGATCGTATTCCGCGCGCAGCTTGGCCAGATCGATCGGCGCCGCCGTGGGGGGGGCGGTCTCGCTGGCGCCGTTGCCGCTCGACGTGCCGGGCGCCGGGGCGGGCGCCGCGCTCTTGTCGGCGGGCCGGCCGGCGTCGGGCGTGGCCTCGGCGGAGGGATCGTTCTTGGCGACGCCCGCCGCCGCCGGGGCTGCCAGCAGCGACCAGGCGAGCGCCGAGAGGAGGACGAAGAGGGGGAGCTTCTTCATGGTGTTACTCCGTGGTCGGAAGGAAGAGGCTCACCCCGACGGTGGTGGTCAGATCGTTGACCCACAGGACCTCCGAGAGGAGCTGCTGCCGGAACACGTGATCGCGGACGTCGAAGCGGATCGCCCAGGCGTGGCCGAGGAAGAACTTGAACCCGAAGCCACCGTTGCCGGCCAGGTCCTCGGAGAGCGCCGAGTCGACCAGCCCGCCGCCGGCGGCGAGGAAGAAATCGAAGTGGGTGATCGATCCGCCGAGGCGCATCTTGGCGTGCGCCGGGACCCAGACCAGGTCGGCGTCGAAGTACCACTGGCTGCGCGGCTTGCCGGCGAGCACGGCGAAGGTTCGCTCGAGCTCGGGGCCGCCCGAGGAGGCGAGGCGCGTGTAGGCTCCCGAGGCCTCCACGCCGAGGTCCTCGGTCATGTGATAGGTGTAGGCCGCGCCCGCGGTCCAGGTGCCGTCGAAGAGGTCGGAGAGGTAGTAGCCGCCGCGCACGGTCAGCTCGTGGCGGTTGGTCTGTTGAAACAGCCGCTCGCGCACGGTGCGCTGCTTTCGCTTGGCGAACAGGTCGGCTTTGACGTTCTCGTCGATGCACGCGTCTTGGCCGGCTTGGGCGTCGGCCGGGGGCGTGGCCTCGTCCGGCGCCGCCGCCGCCTTCGGCGACGCGTCGGTCGACAGCGACGCCTCGTCGGCGCGCGCCGTCGGCGCCGCCAGCAGGGCGGCGGCCAGGCAAGAGCAGGCGAGCGCTACCCGAGCCATAAGCTCAGTCCCGCCAGGAGGGTGACGTTGTTGGTGATGCGCCCGCGCCCCAGCACCTCTTGCGGCAACAGGAAGTCGCGCAGGTCGAGCCGGAAGGCGAAGTACTTGTTGAAGTAGAGCTTGGCGCCGGTGCCCGCCTCCCAGGTCAGCCCCAGCACCGTCGGATCGAAGGTGCGGCCGGCCCCGGCGACGGCGAACAGGTCGCCGTGGATGATGGTGTTCTCCGTGAACTTGAACTTGGCGTGGATGGGGGACCAGAGGAGCGAGAAGATCCCTTGCCAGGCCACGCTCTGCTGGAAGTGCGTCTGCTGATCGAAGGCGGTGAACGCCTCCTCGAGCCGGAACTGCATCGGCGTCCGTGTGACCAGCAGCTCGAGGCCGAAGTCCTCGGACGGGTAGAAGGCGAGCGCGCCGCCGTAGCTGTAGGTCGAAGAGAGCGCGTCGGAGGCGTAGAAGCCGCCCAGGCCGGAGAGCTCGAAGCGGTGCTTCTTGAGGAAGTCGCGCCGCTGCACGCCCTTGCGCTTCCCGCCGGTGGCGTCGCCCTCGAGGCAGGCGAGGCCGTGCAGCGCCGATTCGGCCGACTCCTCCTGATCCTGGTCGCCGGATTCCCCCTCGCCCTCGTTGTCCGACTCCGCGCTCGCCGACCCGCCGGCGGCCGCGGCCGGAGCCTCGGGCGCCGCCTCGCTGTCGTCGTCGTTGTCGCCGTTGTTCTGGTCGCCGTTGTGGGCAGTATTGTGGGCAGTATTGTGATCTTGGAACGGATTGTCGGCGGGATTAGAGCCGGCCACCGGGGGCGCGGCCAATGCCGAGGTCCCGTTGGCGAGCCCGTAGGCCAGAGCGATCACGACCGTCGCACGTACCAACGCGGGAAAATCGTAGCCCTAGCGCACTGCGCTTGGCAAGGTTCGTCATCCGCCCGGAGGCGAAAATTCTCGACGGGAAATGCATCCTCGCTGAACTGAATCGACCGTGCAGGTAAGATGTCAGACGACGTGTTCGGAGGGCCGGCGCGCGACGAAATGAGCGAAACAGGCGAACCGATGGTGGCGCAACCGCGCGGTAACGCCGAGAGCGACCGTGTGGCGCAACCCGCAGCGACACCGGGTGCTCGTTCGACCCACATCGGACCCGGTGATTATTCGTGCGGGCGAACGGCGTTCGCCGCGGTGATCGCGGGTCTACTCGGGCTCATGAGCTGCGCGAACAACACCGTCGTCATCAGCGGCCTGCACCCCGACGCGACGACGGACGGCTCCCCGAGCGGGTGTCCCGTCGATTGCGCAGCGAAGGGGCAGGCCTGCAGCTTCGGGCGTTGCACCTCGTCCGCGTGCGCCTCGGCCGAGCTCACCTCCAACACGCCGGTGGGGTGCCTCTTCTACACGTTGCAGGCGGACAACGTGACCGCGGACGAAGCGGCCGGCACGACGTTTCTGATGACCAGCCAGGGGCCCGACCCGGCCAACGTGGAGCTGCAGCAATGGACCTCGGACGGCGGGCCCCCGGCCTGGACGGCGATCGCCACCGCCTCGATCGCGGGCGGCGGCGCCTCCGCCCGCCTGCCGATCTCGGCGGCCGAGGTGACCGCGACGGGGCTCAGCCCGCAAGCGGCGTTGCGCATCTCCAGCGATCGTCCGGTGACCGTCGCCGAGGTCGAGAGCGACGACCTCACGGTCCCCGCCACCAGCAGCGGTGGAACGATGATCCTGCCGTTGCAGGCGCTGGGCACGGACTACCGCGCGGTGGCCTACCGGCAACAGACGTCGCCCGACGTCGAGAACGCGCTCGGCAGCCGCGGTGGCGCCGCGCGGGTGATCGTCGTGGGAACGCACGCGGACACGCAGGTGACCCTCACCCCCGGCGGCGCTGCGCCCGACGCCGGCGCGTTCACGGTCGTGCTGGGCGACGGCGACGTGTACCAGATCTACACCGGCGCCGAAGGGGAGGATCTGACGGGGATGCACATCTCCTCCTCGGGCGCGCCGGTGGCGGTCTTCTCGGGGAACATCTCCACCAGCTATGGGTCGCAGGTGGTCGGGATCAACTCGGCCGACATGGCGTACGAGCAGATGCCGCCCGTTCCCGCCTGGAGCACGAGCTACGTCGCGGCCGCCCTGACGCCGCAACAGAGCATCGGCTGCACGTCGTTCTTCGGCGCCGCGGGCGGGTCGCTCTGGCGGGTGGTGGCGGCCAAGGACGGGACCGTCGTGACCTTGTCGGGGCCGGCCATCGGGCCGTCGACAACGAAGATCCCGCTCGACGCGGGCGCGTCCGAATCATTCGTCGAAGTGGGGAGCTTCGCCGTCGACGCAAACCTCCCCGTGCTGGTGACCCAGGGGATCGACTGCGAGCCGAGCCTCTCGCTGGCCATCGCCGTCGGCGGCGGCGCGCAGCTCTACAAGGACCTTCCGTTCGCGGTGCCGCCCGGCTTCGACTTATTGCTGGGGATCGTCCGCCACACTGGCGCCGAGGTCGATCTCGACGGCGTCGACCTCGGCGACGCGCCGTTCGAGGCCGTGAGCGCCGACTACGAGGTGGCGGCGGTGCCGCTCGCGGCGTGCGCCCCCACCGACGGCAGCGGCGTCTGCACGCACCGACTGCAGTCGATGCTCGGTGTCGGGATGAGCCTGCGTGGGATGGACGTGCGGTCGAGCTACGTGCTCACCGCGCCGGTGCTCATTCGCTGCGACCCGATGACCGGCAGTTGTCTGTCCTGATGGGAACCCTGGGAGGGTTCCCAAACCCTCGCCCGACGCGATCAGGGAACGCTGGACGTTACGCTCGCTTCAGGGCGTCGAGGTCGGCGCGCAGGTTGTCGTTGGTGAAGCCGTCGCGCTTGCGGCGAATGTCGAAGTAGAGGAGCACCGTCCCCAGCACCGGGACCGGGAGCATCACCATGGTGGTGAGATCCGACACCAGCGACGCCATGAAGATCGATCCGCGCGGGACGAGGAGGCTCGCCACCAGGTGCCCCACCCAGCCGACAGCGGCGATGCCGACCAGCAGGAGCGCCACGCGCAACCAGTCGGCGCGAACCAGCGTCGTGCTGCGCTCGAGCGCCGCCCGGCCCCCCAGTCCCTCGATGAGGACCACCGGCGAGACGAAGCTGAAGAAGAGCGCCAGCACCAGGCCGGGGATCAGGAAAAAGACAAACCCGATGGTCACCACGATGGCGGCGGGGATGACCGCCGAGAGCAGCTTGCCGAGCCGGCGGAACAGCAGCATCCAGACCTCGCGCGACTCGGCCTGGCCGCCCAGGATGCGATCCGCGGCGGCGATGGTGAGCGCGCCGTTCGTGAGCGGGATGACGATCCCGTACAGGAAAAACGCCGTCATCAACGTCCCCGCCAGCTGCAAGAGGTAGACGCTCAGGCTGCCGGCCAGCGCGGCCGCCGGATCGCCGGTGCCGGCGATGGCCAGCGTCGGGCCCAGGATGGCCGAGAGGGCCATCGAGTTGATGATCGCGGCGGGGACGAAGAGCAGGGCGCAGGTCAAGAGCAGCGGCTTGGCGTGCGCGCGATAGAGCTGGAAGGCCTCGACGAGGATGTCCGCCACCCCCTTCTCGGGCGCGGGCTGGCTTTCGGGCGTCAAAGGTTCGGACATCGTCGGGCTCCCTCCGGGTGAGGCGGCAAGCATATATCGAAGGGGCTCAGCATGTTAGAAGGTTGCCCGATGCGCCAGCTGGCCGTAGCTGCCGGGATCACGCTGGGGTTCGGGCTCGCGTTCGGGCTCGGCCGACCGGTGCGGGCCGAGACGCCGGTCGCGCCGCCGCCTGCATTTGCGCCGCCGCCCGCGGCCGCTCCGCCGGCGGCCGCGCCGGCACCCGAGCCCGCGCCGGCCCCCGAGCCCGCGCCGGCACCCGAGCCCGCGCCGCCCCCCGAAGTCACGCTGCCCCCCGAGGCCGCGCCGCCCCCCGAGGTCGCGCCGCCGGCCCCCGTTCCGCCCCCGCCGGCCCCCGAGATCTCGCCGCCGCCCGCGGTGGCGCCGTCTCCGCCCGCGATCGTCGCGGAGGAGATCTCGTACGAGGCGCCTCCGCCGCGCCCGCGCCTGTCGCTCGCCGTCGGCATGGGCGCGACGCTCGACCCGGCCGGCTTTCCCGACGGCACGCACCCCCTCCCGACGTTCGTTGCGGAAGGCGGGTTCGGCGACGGGTTGACCGGGTTCGATCTCGGCGCCTACTCGACGTCGGCCTCGGGCCGGTTCTCCACCCTCAATACCTCCGATTTCCCGGTCGACCGGCTGGCGCTCGACGCCTTCGGCGTGCTCCGCCCGGCCGCGCGCTGGCATCGTGACGACCAACGCTACCGGATGCGGCTTCTGCACCTCTTGGCGGTCGAGCTGGGGCTGGGGTTCGAACGCGACGGCACCCCCTCGGGCTCGGGGACCCGGTTCGTGATCCACACCGGCGCCCGCGCCGAGTTTCCGCTGACCGCGGGCCCGACGAGCGAGCTGCGGTTGCGCCTGGGCGTGCGGCGGGCGGTCGGGCTCTACACGCCCGTCGTCGCGGTCGGGGGAGCAAATGGCGGCCAGACCGTCGCGGTCGGCGATTCGACCGAGCTCTTCGGCGCGCTGGCCGTGATTTTCTGACAGCTTCGGGCCCCGTCTCTCCCCCCCCCCGCGATCCCCGGGAAACGCGTACACTTTGGCGTTCAGCCGTCGAGGCGGAGCGCCGATGTCCAGTTGGATGGCAAGTCGTAGAGTCGCGCTGACGCTGGCGGTCGGTCTCGCGGCCGGCTGCGCGTCGACCGTCGAGGTACGTCCGGGGGCGGAGGCGATTGCCCCGACCATCACCACGGTGGTCGGCCTGCCGCCGTCGATCGGCTGGGGTGGCGACGCCGACCTGCGCCGGATCGGGCGCCGGGCCAGCGACAGCCTGATCGCCGCTACTGGAGGCCACGCCGTGATCGCCGAAGAGCTCCTGGACGGCGAGGACGACCCGGCGGTGGCCGCCGCCCTCAAGGCGCTGGGCGAGGACCCGGCCCGCGCGCTGACCTTCGCGATCAACGTCGGGATGGGGGGCCGGCTGCAAAACGGCGTGGCCGCCATTCCCGGGTTCATCGTCGCCAAGCGGCTGATCGTCGATTTTCACGCGACGATAGAGGTCCGGAAGCTCGGCAGCCGCGAGCCGATCGGCAGCGTCGAGACCATCGTGAGCGGATCTCCCAACGAGCCGGAGATCGGCCCCGACGGCGCCAAGAACGCCGCGCTGGAGGCCATCGACGGCGCGCTGCAAAAGGCCGTCGCCACGTTCGCGCCCCGACTGGTCGCCACCGGCCGGGCCGCCGACATCGTCGAGATTCCGCCCGAGGCCGCCGGCAGCGTGGCGCGCCGCCTGACCCTGCTCGGCGACCTCTATCCCGAGCTGTCGCTCGACGAGATGGAGACGCTGGCCGGAACTCGGGAGCGGTTCCTGGTCCGCGAGCCGGGCCCGCTGGCGGCGTTGGGGATCGCGCGAGGCGATCTGCTCGGCGTCCCCGGGGGCGTGACGAAGGCCAGCCGCGCGGCGCTGGCCAGGGCGGTCGCGCGCGGTCTCCAGCCGGCGCTGGCGGTCGTGCGAGGCGGCCAGCGGTACCTGCTGGCCGCGGCCGACCGCGCGCCGGCGCCCTGAACGGGCCCATGTTAGAAGAAGGGGCGTGACCGACAGAGACGGCGCGACGGACCGCGATCTCGACGCGGTGGTGATCGGGGCCGGGGTGGTGGGGCTGGCGGTGGCGCGGGCGCTGGCCCGGGCCGGGCGCGAGGTGATCGTGCTCGAGGCGGCGCCGGCGATCGGCACCCACACGAGCTCGCGCAACTCGGAGGTGATCCACGCCGGGATCTACTACCCGACCGGGTCGCTCAAGGCCCGGCTCTGCGTGGCGGGGCGGCGCGCGCTCTACGCCTATTGCCAGGAGGCGGACGTCCCTCACCGCCGGATCGGCAAGCTGCTGGTCGCGACCACCGAGGCCGAGGTGGCGACGTTGCAATCGTACCTGGCGCAAGCCGAGAAGAACGGCGTCGACGATCTGCGCTGGGTGGAGGCCGAGGAGGCGCACGCGCTCGAGCCGGCCGTGACCTGCGTGCGCGGCCTGCTCTCGCCGTCGACCGGGATCATCGACAGCCACGGCCTCATGCGCGCGTTCGAGCGCGACCTGCGCAAGGCGGGCGGCGAGGTGGTGCTCGATTCGCCGGTCACCTCGGGCACGGTGACCGACGGGGGGATCGTGCTGGAGATCGGCGGCGCGTCGCCGGTGACGGTCCGCGCCCGCGCGGTGGTCAACTCCGCCGGGCTCTATGCGCAGGCGGTCGCGCGCACGATCGCCGGGCTGCCGGCGGGGCAGGTGCCGCCCGCCCACTTCGCCAAGGGGCACTACTTCGTCCTCTCCGGGCCGTCGCCGTTCCGGCGCCTCGTCTACCCGATCGCGGTGGCGGGGGGGCTCGGCGTGCACGTGACGCTCGATCTGGGCGGGCAGGTCCGCTTCGGTCCCGACGTCTCCTGGCTCGACGGCGTCGACTACGCCTTCGACGACAGCCGCGCGGGGGCCTTCTACCAGGCCATTCGCCGCTACTGGCCGCAGATCCCCGACGGCGCGCTGCAGCCGGGGTACACCGGGATCAGGCCCAAGCTCGGTCCGGCCGGGACGCCGGCGGCCGACTTCGTGATCTCCGGGCCGGCCGACCACGGCGTTCCGGGGCTGGTGAACCTGTTCGGGATCGAATCGCCCGGCCTGACCGCCTCGCTGGCCATCGCCGAGCGGGTGCAGGCGCTGCTGGCCGCTTGACCAGAGTTGCCGACGGCGGCTCAGGCCGGCGCCAAGAGCGCGTGCTGGCGCAAGAGGTCGGCGGCCACGCGGATCGACTCGAAGCGGAGGCCGGAGCGCTCGGCCACGTCGAGCAGGCTGTGCTGCCCGTCGGAGAGGTTCAGGACCCAGAGCATGGCGAACTGCAGGTCGGGGATGCTGGTCCCGCCCATCGCCCGGTAGAGGCCGCGCTTGCCGAGCTGTGGCTCGCCGTAAGGCTCGAGGTTCCGGTAGCGAAGATCGCCCTCGAGGACGCCGACGATCTCGGCCAGGATCTTCCACGATTCGGCGAGCCGCTCGGGGGAGACGAAGCTGAGGTCGTCGCCCGAGGTGTGGTACTCGGGGAATTGCCCGTGCCGCCCGCGCATGAGCGAGCCGACCGGGAGCCGAAAACCGGGGCTGCCGAACTGTCGCTCGTCGTAGCCGTAAGGAAAGAAGTCGATCGACTGGTGGGGGAGCCCGGCGTGCGCCAGCACGTGCGCCGCCGCGCGATCGATGGCCGCCTTGCCGTCGACCGTCCGCTTGTAGGTGAAGGGGTGGCCGTCGCCCAGGCAGGTCAGCGTGAGCCCGTGCTTGATGCGCGCCGCCCGCGCGCGGTTCTTGGCCAGCCAGGTGATGGCGCCGATGGTCCCCGGCGCGTAGAGAAAACGGAAGGTGTGGCGGCGATCGGGGCGGGCGGCCAGCGCGGCGGCCAGAAAGACCGAGACGGCGATCCCCGACAGGTTGTCATCGGCGAGCGACGGGTGGCAGACGTGCGAGGAGATGAGGATCTCGTCTTCGCTCTCGCCCGGCAGCACCAGCTCGCCGTAGGTCAGGTGCCCGGGCGCCAGCGTCGAGTCGATGCGCACCTCGTACTCGCCGTCGGGCATCGCCTCGAGCTGGCGCTGCGACAGACAGAACCCCCACGACTCGGCGTAGTACGAGGTGCGGTAGGGGATCCAATCGGGACGGTCGGGCAGGGTGTGGAGGTGCGGGCGCAGCTCGGCGAGCGGCATCCGCGCCGCGATCGGCGTGCTGTAGTTCACCAGGTGAAGTGACTGGGCGCGGAAGTCGATCACCCGCCGGCCGGTCGCGTCGGCGACGTAGGCGTCCCGCACGTTCCACTCGGGCGGCACCGTCCAGTCGAGCACCGGCGTCCCCGACGGCACCTCGACCATCTCGATCGGCAGCTGCTCGGCGATGAGGCGCAGGGTCTGGCGCAGCCCGTCGCCGGTGATGCTGCGGCAGATCGGGTAGAGCCGCTCGACGAGCGCGTAGAGCGCGCGGCCGTCCGGGGCGTTCACGGCCGGCCGTCCGGGTCGGCCGGATCGAGGTCGGGGTAGGTGCGGTCGCGCTCGGAGATCGTCGTCGGCGTCACCGGCCAGGCGATGCCGACGCGCGGGTCGTCCCAGCGGAACCCGCGCCCGGCGCCCGCCTCGAACGCGCGCCCCATCTGATAGAAGACGTCGGTCCCCTCGCGCAGCGTGACGAACCCGTGCGCGAACCCCTCGGGGACGTAGAGCGCGTTGCCCGCCTCGGCCGAGAGCTCCAGCCCGAACCAGTGGAGGCGGGTGGGGGAATGGGCGCGCAGGTCGACGATGGCGTCCCAGATGGCGCCCGCGACGCAGCGGACCACCTTGGCCTCGCGGTGCGGGGCGGCGTTCCAGTGCATCCCCCGCAGCGTCCCGGCCCGCGCGTTGCGCGAGAGGTTCGACTGCGGCCAGACGATCGGCAGGCCCGCCGCGGCGAACTCCCGGTCGCAGTAGGTGCGGGCGAAGAAGCCGCGCTCGTCCCGGCGCGGCTCGAGCTCCACGACGACGGCGCCCCGCAAGGGCGTTTCCTGGAAACGCACGGCGGCAGCATAGCATCGGGCGCCGCGTTTCCGACTTGCTGCTTGTTTGCCGCTTGTTCGGAAAGCCCGGATCAACTAGCGTGCTGCCGTCCCATGACCACGCCCGAAAGCTCCAGCGCTTCCCAGAAGACCCCCCAGGCCGCCGCCTGTCGCTTCTGTGGATCGACCGACCGCCGCTCGTTCGTCGACCTCGGGATGTCGCCGCTCTGCGAGAGCTACCTTCCGGCCGACAAGATCAACGACATGGAGCCGTTCTACCCGCTCCACGTCTGGGTCTGCGAGAAGTGCCTGCTCGTGCAGCTCGACGAGTACGTCAGCCCCGAGCACATCTTCACCGAGTACGCCTACTTCTCGTCGTTCTCCACCGCCTGGTTGAAGCACGCCGAGGACTACGTGGAGATGATCTCCAAGCGCCTGGCCCTCGGGCCCAAGAGCCTGGTCATCGAGCTGGCCAGCAACGACGGTTATCTGCTGCAGTACTTCGTCAAGCGCGGCATCCCCTCGCTCGGGATCGAGCCGGCCGCCAACGTGGCCAAGGTGGCGGTCGCAGAGCGCGGCGTCGAGACGCTGGTCAAGTTCTTCGGGCGCGAGCTGGCCGCCTCGCTCAAGGCCGAGGGGCGGCAGGCCGACCTGGTGCTGGGGAACAACGTCCTCGCGCAGGTCCCCGATCTCAACTCGTTCGTGGCCGGCATCCGCACGCTGCTCAAGCCGACCGGCACCTGCACCATCGAGTTCCCTCACCTGCAGCGGCTCGTCGAGGGGAACCAGTTCGACACCATCTACCACGAGCACTTCTGCTACTTCTCCCTGGTCGCCGCGGAGCGGATCTTCGCCGCCCACGACATGACCATCTTCGACGTCGAGGAGCTGTGGACGCACGGCGGCTCGCTGCGCATCTACGCCCGCCCCGCGGCCGACAGCTCGCGCCCGATCTCCGACCGCGTGCTGGCGCTGCGCAAGCAGGAGGAGGCGGCCGGCTACCACGATCTGCAGCACTACCTGCGCTTCGAGGAGCAGGTGCGCGAGACCAAGCGCAAGCTGCTCGAGCTGCTCACCGGCCTCAAGCGCGCCGGCAAGCGGATCGCCGGTTACGGCGCCCCCGGCAAGGGGAATACGCTGCTCAACTACTGCGCCATCCGCCAGGACTTCCTCGACTTCACCGTCGACCGCAACCCCTACAAGCAGGGGCGGTTCCTGCCGGGGACGCACATCCCGATCTACGCGCCCGAGAAGATCGACCAGGAGAAGCCCGACTACGTCTTCATCCTGCCCTGGAACTTCAAGGACGAGATCATGAAGCAGCTGGCGCACATCCGGAGCTGGGGCGGCCAGTTCATCGTCCCCATCCCCGAGGCGGTCGTCGTTCCGTGATCCTGGGCGCGGCGCTGGGGGCGCCAGGGGCTCCCCTGCGCATCCTTTGCCTCGGCGCCCACTGCGACGACATCGAGATCGGCTGCGGGGGGACGGTGCTGCGGCTGCTCGCCGAGCGCCCGGGGTCGACCGTGCGCTGGGTGGCGTTCTCCTCGAACGCCCGGCGCGAGGCCGAGGCGCGCGCGGCGGCGGGTGAGCTCCTGACCGGCGCCGGCGGCCGCGAGGTGATCATCAAGCAGTTCAAGGACGGCTACCTGCCGTTTCAAGGCGCCGAGGTGAAGGACGCCTTCGAGGCCGCCAAGGGCGACTACCAGCCCGACCTGGTCCTGACGCACCACCGGCACGACCGGCACCAGGACCACCGGATGGTGGCCGAGCTGACCTGGAACACCTACCGCGACCACCTGATCCTCGAGTACGAGATCCCCAAGTACGAGGGGGATCTGGGGACGCCCAACCTCTACTTCCCGTTGCCCGCGGAGGTCGTGCGCAGGAAGATCGACGTCCTCATGCGTTCGTACCCTTCGCAGGCGGGCAAGCGCTGGTTTCGGGCGGAGACGTTCGAGGCGGTGCTGCGGCTGCGCGGGATCGAGTGCAACGCCCCGGAGGGGTTCGCCGAGGCGTTCCATGCCCCCAAGCTGGTGATGTAGAGAACCTGCGCTGACAATTCATATCAACGAACAAAAGAAAGCGATCGCCACATGAAGGTACTGGTCACCGGAACCCTGGGTTACATCGGCGTGGAGATGGTCCCCGTGCTGCGCAAGGCGGGACACGAGGTGGTCGGCCTCGACACCGGCTTCTACGACGAGTGCGACTTCTCCGCGCCGCCCGACAAGGTCGAGACGCTGCGGGTCGACCTGCGGGAGGTGACGCCCGCGCACCTCAAGGGGTTCGACGCGGTCATCCACCTGGCGGCGCTGTCGAACGATCCGCTCGGCGATCTCAACCCCAACATCACCTACGACATCAACCTGCACGCCTCGGTGCGCCTGGCGCGCGCGGCGAAGGAGGCGGGGGTCAAGCGCTTCCTCTTCTCCTCGTCTTGCAGCCTCTACGGCGCGGGCAGCGACGGCTACCTCGACGAGAACGCCGCCTTCAACCCGGTAACCGCCTACGGCGAGTCGAAGGTGCGCGTCGAGCAGGAGGTGTCATCGATGGCGGATGCCAGCTACACGCCGGTCTACCTGCGCAACGCGACCGCCTACGGCGTCTCGCGCCGGCTGCGCGCCGACATCGTGGTCAACAACCTGGTGGGGCACGCCATCACCACCGGCAAGGTGCTGCTGCAGAGCGACGGCACCCCCTGGCGCCCGCTGGTCCACATCGGCGACATCATCCACGCCTTCGCCTGCTGCCTCTCGGCGCCCCAAGAGGCGATCCACAACCAGGCCTTCAACGTCGGTCGCACGGCCGAGAACTTCCGCATCCGCCAGGTCGCCGAGATGGTGGCCGAGGTGGTCCCGAGCTCGACGGTCGCCTTCGCCGAGGGGGCCTCGGCCGATCTGCGCAACTACCGCGTCGACTTCAAGAAGATCGAGACCAAGCTCCCCGGCTTCAAGCCGACCTGGACGCTCAAGAAGGGGATCGAGGAGCTCTACGCGGCTTACAAGGCGCACGGTCTCTCCAAGGACGAGTGGTCCGGCCCGCGCTACTACCGCCTGAAGACGATCAAGGGCCTCCAGGAGCGCGGCCTGCTCGACGCCGAGCTGCACTTCAAGGCGCGCGCCTAGGAGGGCGTTGCCGGGAGGCAACGGTGAGCGAGCGAATCATTCGACATTGGCCCGACGACGTGCCGCCCGGAGCGGCCTGACGGCGATGCCGTCGCGGATCGGCCCCTCCGACGCCGACCGGTACGGGTGGCCGGGCGTCCCGACGGGGGTGCTGGCCGAGACGTGCACGCCGGTGGCGCGCCAGATCGCGCGCTCCAAGGCCGGGAGCGTCGGCTTCATCCCCGCCGCCGGCGCCCTCGGAAAGGGGGCCTCGCTGGCGCCGCTGGTGGTGGCGGTGGCCGAGGCGCTGCTCGGTTTCGTCAGCGACGACGTGGCGATCGTCGACAGCTGGCCGACCTGGCCCTGGGGCGAGGCGCTGGCGCCGCAGGGGCAGGCGATCTACCGCGAGCGCCGGCTCGCGCCGCGGATCGTGGAGATCGCGCCGCTCCCCTGCGGGGACCCCCAGGCGGCGACGATCGCGCTGCGGGCCACGTTCGGCTCGCGGACCGCCGGCCAGGGGATCGTGCTGGTGAACCTGGCCGGCTACGCGGCGCCGGGCGTGATTCCGCCCGCGCTCGAGCTCGTCGCGGGCGCGGTCCTGGTGGTCCGCCCCCGCCGGACGCCGATGGCGAGCCTGGCGCGGAGCGCGCACGGGATCCCGCCCGGCAAGAACCTGGGCGTCATCCTGGTCGACTGACGTCGCGGCGGCGGGCTACGGCCCCCAGATCGGCGTGTCGTCACTGCCGAGGGCGAAGGGCTCGACGTCGGCGCGCAGGTTGGTGGTGGTCCCCCCGATGGTGATCGACCCGCCCGAGGAGGTCGTCCCCTTGTTGATGACCAGGCTGTGCGAGCCGTCGAGCTTGACGGTGAACGTCCCGCTGGTGGGCGTGCCGGAGGCCGAATCGGTCACCGTCGGCGAGAGCGGCGTGCCGGAGGCGTCCATCGCCTGCAGCACGTGCAGCGTGTAGCTGGTGGCGGCGTTCGGCTTGTCGTTGATCTCCACCCGGTAGGTGACGTTCTGGGACGGCGGCGGGTTGTTGGAGGACGTGCCCTCGTTGACGACGGTTCGAGACGACGGGGTCGTCGGCAACAGCGTGGTGATCGCCAGCTGCTGCGAGCCGTTGACACAGTGGATGTGGGTGGCGTCGATGAGCGTCGGGTTGGTCTCGCAGTGGATGAGGAAGGTCTTGGACTGGCTGGCGGACGTCGAGACCAGACGATCGAAGATCACGAAGGTCTCGATGTCGCGGATGAACCAGTACTCGCGCTCGACGTGCGAGACCATGCCGCTCGACCAGAGCGGGGTCAGGTCGTCGTCGGCGTAGACATAGCCGGCCTGGCTCTCCAGCCGGTTCACCTTGGCTGATCTGTCCCCCGTCCCGTCACAGGCGGTCCCGTTCACCAGCATGATGTTGTGCGGGACGCCGGTGTTGGTGTCCACGCTGTTGCTCCCGCCGCCGTACGCCGGGACCATGTTGCTGTACCCCACCGTCTCCCGGGTGAGCCACCGTCCCTGGCGGTTGATCTGGAACTGGCCCCAGTCCTGATGGACGTGGCCGTCGCTGTAGTGCTCGCCCATCTGAAACATGTAGGTGGTCGCGTTGGTGGTCCAGTTGTTGCGGCCGATGAGATAACGGGGCCCGCCGTCGTAATAGTCGAGCGGCAGCGAGCTGAAGTCCTTGAGGCTGCCGCCCACGTCGGTGGCGGCGGCTGCCGGATTGACGTCGGCGCCGACGTTGCTGATCCATTGCCGGGCCCACCTCCCGACGTTCTCCGCGTTCCATTGGTTGGCCGCCGCGGTCATGAAGGTGCCGTTCTCCGCCTGGTCCGCCGGCGATCCGTTCTGCCAGGTCTCGTCGTCGTCGAAGGGGAAGGCGTCCCACCCGGGGCGGAGCGTCCCCATCGTCCGCTGCGGCGGCGTCCGGTAGATCCGGTTGAACACCGCCCCTTTCCAGTAGCTGGTCTCGTCGAAGATGTCGCGGCCGGCGGCGCTGATCGCCGGAAAGATGAGGGCGCCGATGTAGAACCCCTGGTAGCGCCCGTACTCCTCGCCCTCGAGCGCCAGCCCGCCCAGCCCGTAGGTGACCTTGTTCGAGGCGGGAACGAAATCGTTCGCGTAACGGGTCACCAGCGCGTCGTTCAAGAGCGCGGTGGCCGTGGTCTGGTTCTCGAAGTAGCTGGCGATGCCCCACTCCGCCTCGTTCCGCAGGTTCCCGAAGTAGTAGTTGCTCTCGGACATGGGGACGCCGCCCCAGGACTGCTGCGAGATGTTGGTGAACCAGGTGTTGAGGTTGCTCACGAACGTGCTCTTCTGCGAGCTCGAGAGCTGCGCGAAGCACCAATCGTAGGTCGCCGCCAGCACCTCGCCGTAATAACGGGCGTTGTCGCAACCGTTCTTGTCGGGCGTGCAACTGGAGAGGTCGATTTGCGACGCGTTGCTAATCGCCTGCTGGCAATAGCTGGCCGTGCCGGTCACCATGTACATGAAGAGCTGGTCGGCGATCGCGTCCTGGTCGGTGCCCTTGCTGGGGGTGTATCCGTTCGCTGCGTACCAGGCCTTCGCGCGCGCGATCCGATCGGGCGTCCAGAAGAGGCGCGGGTGGTCGTTGGGGATGAGGAAGCCGTTCACCGTCGCGCCGGTGCCGGTGAATCCGCCCTGGCCCGTGCCGCCCGCCTGGCCGGTGGCCCCCGCCCCCGTGTACCCGCCGCTGCCCGTGGGGTCTGCGCTGCCACCCGCGCCGTCGCCGCCGGTGCCGGTCGCGTCGCCGCCGGTGCCCGGGGAAGAGACCTTTGCACCACCGCCCGAGGATGAGCAGCCTAGCCCGGCCGAAAACAACAGGGCAACCAGCATTGAGGCGCTAGGACATTTCATTTGGGGCCCTTTCGTGATTAGAGCGGCCGTATTGTATCCCGACTCGCGGATCCCCGATTCGCTTTTCTCGCGGGCTTCGTCAGGTCGAGTCACCTTCGATCGAATGATCGTTCGATCGAAAGTGCGCGAAGGTGCGGGCCGGAGCGAAAGCCCGGAGATCGTGTACGGACGTCGCAGGTAAATGGACGTCACGTGCAAACGGACGTCTGACTTCGCTGGCGCTCCGGCAAAATTCGGCGCGCGAGCGAAATTCCCAGACGTCTGGGGACGATCGCGGCGACAATTGGCCGGCGCTTCCGGCGGATCTCCCGCGTCGCCGGCGGGCGGTCAGGCCCGGCGGTTCAGCGGTCCCAGACTTTCCAGGGCGGCTTCCCTTGGCCCCAGAGATCTTCGAGGTTCTGCCGGTCCTTGAAGGTGTCCATGCTCTGCCAGAAGCCGTCGTGCGGCTTGGCCATCAGCTGGCGCTTCTGGATCAGGCGCGCGAACGGTTCGGAGACCAGGTCTTCCTTCTCGTGCAGGACCTCGAAGATCTCCTGGCGGAGCGCGAAGAAGCCGCCGTTGATCCGGAGCCGCGAGGTCCCGATCGGCTCGAGCAGCGTGACGTGGTTGTCGGCGTCGCTGTGCGCGATGTGGAAGGTGTGCGGCGCGGCGACGCTCAGGAAGGTCGCGACCTTTCCCTGCTGCTTGAACTCGCCCACGTAGTGGTCGAGGTCCAGGTCGGCGAGGCCGTCGCTGTAGTTGGCCAGGAACATCTCTTCGCCGGCCAGGTGCTGGCGCACGGTGCGCAGGCGCGTCCCGATGTTCGAGTGCAGGCCCGTGTCGACGAAGGTGATGCGCCAGTCGCTGATGTCGTGGTTGAAGACCTCGACCTTCTTCCCCCCGTCCGACAGCGTGAAGTCGTTGGAGGCGCTCTCGTCGTAGTTGCGGAAGTAGTCCTTGATGGCGTTCCCGCGGTAGCCGAGGCAGAGGATGAAGTCCTTGTGTCCGTAGTGGGCGTAGTACTTCATCAGGTGCCACATGATCGGCCGGGGGCCGATCGGCACGAGCGGTTTCGGGATCTGGTCGGAGTAGTCCCGCAAGCGCATACCGAGACCACCGCAGAAGAGGACGACTTTCATGGAGTTCCTTCGGTGGAGGATGTTAATGCGGAACGGTGGTCAATTGCGAGTCTGCCGGGCGGCAGGATAGCTGGACGGTCGAGCGCCGCCTATTGCCAGCGCGGGCCCTGCTCCGTCACGGTCATCGCCTGGACGCCGGTGCCGAGCGGCGCCGGCGCGGGCAGCGCCGCGGACGGGGCCGAGGAGAGACCCACGGCGCCGCCCCGGCTGGCCATCCCCTTGTCGAGCACGACCACGGCCGCGCCTCGCGTCGGGTGAGCGAGCCGCACGGTGAAGCTGTCCGGCCCCTCTTGCAGCGCGACCTTGAGATCGGGCTCGTCCTTGCCGCGCGCCTGCAGCACGTTGAGGAAGTAACCCTGCGCCGGCCCGCGCGCGTCGAGCTCGACGCGGAACTGCCCGACCTTGCCCCCCTCGGTGACGACGCGCGGGGTGACCGCCGCCGGCACGAGGGTGAAGACGCGCAGCGCTTCGGCGCCGTTCGAGATCAGCAGGCGGTTGCCCGTCTCGACGGCCGGCTGGGTCTCGGTGTGCAGCACGAACGTCTTCGTCACCTCGGCGGCCGGCTTGCGGTCGTCGTCGGCCTCCAGCCGATCGAACACCAGCAGCGTCTGCAGCCCGCGGAGGTAGATGAACTCGCGCACGATCGTCTTGGCGTAGGGGTTCTCGTCGCGCTCGGGATGACACTCGCCGGGCAAGCAGCGGTAGCTGTCCGAGAGATCGACCGCCGCGTAGGCGTACCCCGGGCGGCTCTCGAGCCGCAGGAGGTGCGGCGGCCCGCGCCGGTTGTCGGCGTTCCGGGCCCCCATCCCCTCGAACAGGATCGTGTTGTGCCCGAGCGCGCCGTCGCTGCCGACCGTGCCGGCGGGCCCGCCCCCCCAACCGGCGATCGGCTCGCCGTACCCGACCGTTTCGCGGGTGAGCCAGCGCCCGCCCCGCCAGAGCTGGAACGTCCCCCAGTCGACGTGCTGGTGGCCCGCGCCGGGCGCGAGCCCGAGCTGGAGCTGCACGACCGGCCCCGCGCCCCCCCACCGGCTGCGCGCGTAGAGAAACTGAGGGCCGGGGGCGAAGTAGTCGAGCGGCAGCTCGGAGAACGGGCGCGGCGTCGCGCTCGGCGCCGCGGCCAGCTCGGCGACGAGCGGAAACATCTGCGGCTTGACCAGATCGAGCCAGGCGCGCGCGTATCCGCCCACCGGCGCCGCGCGCCAGTGGGCGGCGGCGGGGATCATGTAGAGGGTGAGGTCCGCCCCCTCGGCCGAGCCGCCGTCGTGGAACTTCTCGTCGTCGTCGAACGGGAACAGCTCGAAGCGGCGCTGGCCGCCCCCCACGGTGGTGGTGGGCGCGGGGGTGGTCGCGTAGATGAGGTAGTAGATCGCTTCCTGGAAGAAGTTGCTGGCGTCCCACAGGTCGACGCCTTCGTTGGCGGCGGTCACGAAGGGGACGGCGGCGTAGCCGAGCAGGTACTGTCCGTACTGCGTCCCCTCGCCGAGGACGCCGCCGCGCCCGGGGCCGGCCGCGAAGGGGACGAAGGAGCGCCCGAACCGCGTCCGCAGCCCCTCCTCGAGCAGGGCCGCCGCGCGCGGGTTCTCGTAGGCGCTGGCGATCCCCCACTCGATGTCGTTGCGCGTGTAGCCCCAGTAGTAGTTGTTCCCCTCCATGCCGGCGCCGCCCCAGCTCTTCTTGTTGAGGGCGTCGAGATAGCCGTTCCAGCGCTCGATGAGCAGCTGCCGCTCGGCCGGCGTGAGGAGGTCGTGGCACCAGTCGTAGACCAGCATGGCCTCTTCGCCCGACCAGCGGGCCTGGTCGCAGGCGGTGCCGCTGGTGTCGAACGTCAGGCCGAGCAGCCAGTCGACCGCCTGGCGGCCGCGCTTGCGGTCGCCCTCGACCAGGTAGGCGAGCGCCAGCCCCTCGTGGTCGTCGTCGCGCGGATGGAGGCCGCCGGTGCGCTTGGCCCAGGCCTTCTCGCGCGCGAGCCGCTCGGGCGTCCACCAGAGGCGCGGGTGCTCGCGCGGGATGGCCAGCGCCGGCGGCGTCCAGCTCGGCCCGGCCGGCGGCGCCTCGCGGGCGGTGGCGGCGAGCGCCTGCTGGTGGCGCCAGCGGCGGACCCGGTGCACGACCTTGCGGCCGACCGTCCCGGCGCCCACCACGCCCACCAGCACCACGGCGAGAGCTGCGCGCGACAGGGTCACCGGAGGCTGCACTTTGGATCGATTGGCGCGAGGAAGCTAGTCCTGATGGCGCCGTGCTAGTCTCTGCGCCCATTCGATGTCCGGGGTCCTCGACAGGGCGAAGGCTGTGGCGGCGCGGGTGCGGGAGAAGAACTTCGGCGCCTGGACGGCCGGCTATGCGCGCTGGCTGGTCGCCTCGGCTCCGCCCCGGGCCCGCGCGGCGCTCCGGCGTCAGGCCGGACCGCGGCACCTGCTGTTCGCCCTGTGCGATCACTACGAGCCGCTCTGGCGCACGCCGGACCGGGAGCTGGGCGCGCGCCGCGTGCAACAGTGGCTGGAGGGATACCCGGCGCTGGCCGGCAGGTTCCGCGACGCCGACGGGCGCCCGCCGCGACACAGCTTCTTCTTTCCGGGCGAGGAGTACGACCCCCGTTATCTGGCGGGCCTGGCGACGCTGGCGGGCCGCGGCCTCGGCGAGGTGGAGCTGCACCTCCATCACGACGGCGACACCGCGGGGGCCCTGCGCGACAAGATCGCCGAGTACCTGCAGCTCTTCGCCGGTCACGGCCACCTCTCCCGCGATCCCGACGGGCGCCTGCGGTACGCCTTCATCCACGGCAACTGGTGCCTGGCCAACGCGCGCGCCGACGGCCGCTGGTGCGGCGTCGACGAGGAGCTGCCGCTCCTGCACCAGACCGGCTGCTACGCCGACTTCACTTTCCCTGCGGCGCCCGACGAGTCGCAGCCGGCCATCGTCAATCAGATCTACTGGCCCGACGGAGATCTCTCCCGGCGCCGCGCCTACGAGCAGGGGACGACCGCGCGCGTGGGCGACAAGCGCGCCGATCGCCTGCTGATGATCGAGGGGCCGCTCGCCTTCGCGCTGCGGCCCGGGCGCTTGCTCGCGCCGCGGATCGAGAACGCCAACCTGACCGGCCAAGACCCGCCCACGCCGGCGCGGATCCGGACCTGGGTCCGGCAGGGGATCGGCGTCGCCGGGCGCCCCGAGTGGGTGTTCGTCAAGGCCCACACCCACGGCACGCAGGAGCCGAACGCCGCCTCGCTGCTGGGCGCGGGCGGCGAGGCGCTGCACACCGAGCTGACCACCACCTACAACGACGGCCGACGCTGGGTCTTGCACTACGTGACGGCCCGAGAAATGTACAACATCGCGATCGCCGCGATGGACGGGCGGAGCGGGGATCCCGGCGCGTACCGGGACTACCTGCTCCCGCGTCCCCCCGCGGCGAGCGCTTAGCGAGAGAAACCGAACACATGAGCACCTCGAACGGTACGTCCAGCGCCGCCAACGGCACCTCCGGTCCCGTCCGCTTCCGCGCCGGCCTGGTGGGCGCCGGGCACATCAGCGAGTTCCACATCCAGGCGCTGCGGCGCATTCCCTTCGCCGAGATCGTCGGCATCCACGATCTCGACCGCGCCAAGGCGGAGGCGCTGGCCGAGCGCTTCCAGCTCAAGGTGTTCGATTCGCTGGCGGCGCTGCGCGCGGCGGGGGCCAACGTCATCCACGTGCTGACGCCGCCGCACACGCACGCCGCGGTGGCCACCGAGGCGCTGCGCGCCGGCTGCCACACCTTCGTCGAAAAGCCGCTGGCCACCGACGCCGACGACTGCCTCCGGCTGCGGGACCTCGCGCGCGCGCAGGGACTGCAGCTCGGCGTCTGCCACTCACTGCTCTTCGATCCCCAGGTCAAAAGCGCGCTCGAGGCGGTGCGCGCCGGCGCGCTCGGCGAGGTGGTGGGCGTCGACATCCTGCGCAGCTCGATGTACCCGCCCTACGCGGGCGGCCCGCTGCCGCCGCAGTACCGCACGGCCGGCTATCCCTTCCGCGACCTCGGCATCCACGCCCTCTATCTGATGGAGGCGTTCCTGGGGCCGATCCAGAAGATCGACCCCATGTGGCGGGCGGGGACGGGCGACGCCAACCTGGCTTTCAATGAATGGCGCGCGCTGGTCGGCTGCCAGCGCGGGATGGGGCAGTTCCAGCTCTCCTTCGGGGTGCGGCCGATGCAGCATCAGATCATCGTGCAGGGGACGCGCGGCGTGATGCGCCTCGATCTCTTCTTGATGTTCCAGGCCTCGCGTCTCCCGGCGCCGCTTCCCAAGCCGGCCGAGCGGATCGTCAACGCGCTGACCGATTCGATCCAGCCGCTCATCGACGTCCCCCGCAACGTGGTGGCCTTCGCGCGCAAGCAGCTGCGCCAGTACCACGGCCTGCAGGAGCTGGTGATCGCGTTCTACCAGGCTCTCGACGCCGGGCAGACGCCGCCGGCCACCGCCGACGACGCCATCTCGGTCGTCCGCTTCACCGAGGAGGTCGCCCGCGCCGCCGACCAGGACCACGAGGCGCAGGTTCGCGCCATGCCGGTCTCGACGCAGGTCCCTTACCTGGTGACCGGCGCCTCGGGCGGGCTCGGCTCGTCGCTCCTCGCCCGGCTGCGCGCCGAAGGCAAGAAGGTGCGCGTGATGGTGCGCCGCATGCCCGATCGCCCCGAGCCGGGGATCGAGTACGTCCGCGGCGACCTCGGCGATCCGGTGGCGGTCGAGGCGGCCGTGCGCGGCGCCGGCTGCGTGTTCCACGTCGGCGCCGCCATGAAGGGCGGCTGGCTCGAGCACCAGGGCGGCACCATCGAGGGGACCCGCAACGTCCTCGACGCCTGCCGCAAGCACCAGGTCGGCAAGCTGGTGCACGTCAGCTCGATGTCGGTGATCGCCTGGGCCGACGGAGAGCCGTTCGCGCCGGTCGACGAGGAGACGCCGTTCGAGTCCCGGGCCGAGGAGCGCGGCGCCTACACGCGCGCCAAGCTGGAGGCGGAGAAGCTGGTGGCGGCGGCCGCCCGCGACGGCCTGCCGGCGGTGATCGTCCGCCCGGGGCAGATCTTCGGCGGGCGGATCCCGCTCATGACCGGCGCCATCGCCCGCCGCGCGGCCGGGCGGCTCCTGGTCCTGGGCGACGGCGAGATGCCGCTGCCGCTCGTCTACATCGACGACGTCGTCGACGCGCTGGTGCTGGCGGCCGCCAGCGAGCTGCACCAGGGCGAGGTCATCCAGATCGTGGATCCCGAGCCCTGGACGCAGAACCAGGTGCTGGCCGAGGTGGCCGGCCCCGCGGCGCGCGTGGTGCGCGTCCCGCGCGCGGTGGTGTTCGCCATGGGGCGCTTCTCGGAGCTCGCGCTCGGCATGCTCGGCAAGCAGTCGCCGCTGGCCCCCTACCGCCTCCGCTCGGCGCTCGCGCTGCGCCGGTTCGAAGGGAAGCGCGCCGAGACCCTGCTCGGCTGGCGGCCCCGCGTCGGCGTGCGCGAGGGGATCCGCCGCACGCAGCAGCCGCCCGCGGGATCGCCCTAGGGAATGTAGATGACGTCGCCGGTCAGGATGGGAAGATCCTGCTTGGGGTTCTTCCCGTCCAGGATCCCCGGATAGTCGATGGGGATCCGCTTGACGCCGCCGTCGGCGGTGCTGCGGATGATGACCATCTGATCGGCGTTGCCGAAGCGATTCGGTCCCCCCGCCAGCGCCATCGCCTCGCTGACGGTGAGGTAGTGGGTGGCCCCGAAGGTTCCGGCGTGCTCGGCGTTGCCCAGCACCGCGAAGCGGTAGCTGTTGATCGCCTGGATCGACACGGTCACGGTGGCCGTCTCGTCCTTCACGAACGCCGCCAGCCTCTTGGTGACCTCGGCGCGCAGGTCGCTGGTGTTTTGCCCGGCGGCGCGCACGTCGCCCACCAACGGGATGGTGATCATTCCGTCGGGGCGGACGGTCGCCTCCGTGGAGAAGTCGGGGTTCTTCCAGACCGAGATCCGCACCACGTCGGCGGGCCCCAGGATGAACGGCAGCTTGCGGGGATCGGGCTCGCTGGCGTAGTCGTAGTAGGGCTGAACGGTGGCGCAGGCGGGCGCGCCCAGGAACACGGCGACGACCAGCGCCAGCAGCGGGGCGCGCAGCAAACGGAGAATGGGACCTCGGCGGGTCACGCGTACTCAGATATCATAGCCGCGGTCGCGCTTCGATGCTGATTCTCCCGGCCCTCGCCACGCTCTTCACCTTCCTCTACTGGCGACCGCACGAGATCTTCGAAGTCTTCCGCCCCCTCACCATCTACGCGTCGCTGGGGTTCGTGGTGTTCGGCTACCTCATCGATCTGCGGACCGGCGCCGCGCGGCTGAAGGCGTCGCCGCTGCTGGTCATCTTGGGGGCGCTCATCCTCTGGTGTCCGATCACCGTCGCCCTCAAGGCCCCCGACAATCTGGGCGAGCAGGTGCCGCTCCTGGCCACCTCCTTCCTGACCATGTTCTTCGTCTCCCAGGGGGTGCAGAGCCTGCGCGGCCTCCGCGCGATCGGGTGGGTGCTGCTGGCCTTCACGGTCATGCTGGCGGCGCTGGGGACCGATCAGGGGCTGGCGCCGACGGGGTGCTATCTCCGCTCGAGCCCCGAGCTCACCGAGACGGCCAACGAGGGCTTCGACGGGCGCGCCTGCACGACCCGCGAGGAGTGCTACCACGGGGGCCTCTTCAACGCCGACTACGGGTGCGAGCACGCCGGCTGGCTCGGCACCTCGTCGATCACCGGCCGGGTGCGCTACCGGGGGATCCTCGAGGATCCGAACGAGCTCGCCTGGGCCCTCAGCATGGGGATCCCCTTCGCCTTCGCTTTCTACGAAGCCAAGAAGTCACGGCTCCGGATGGCCGCCCTGGTGGCCAGCGTCGCCGTCGTCGGCGTCTGCGTGGTCTTCACCAAGTCGCGCTCGGGCCAGCTCAGCCTGCTGGCGAACCTGGCGGTCTACTTCATCCGCCGCTACCGGGGGCGCGGCGTCGTCGCGGCGGCCCTGGCGGCCATTCCGCTGCTCCTGCTCGGAGGGCGCTCGGGCGAAGACGCGGATTCCTCCTCCGAGGAGCGGCTCGGCTGCTGGTCGGAGGCGCTGAACATGTTTCGCGAGAACCCCCTCACCGGGGTCGGCGCCGGCCAGTTCCGGGAGCACCACTACCTGACCGCACACAACTCGTTCCTGCTCACGCTGGCCGAGTTGGGACCGATCGGGTTCCTGCTCTGGACGTCGGCCATCTACTTCGCCATCAAGGTGACGATCCGGGCGCAGATGGAGCTGGCCGGTCGCGAGGGCGCGGAGGCCGCGCGCTCGCTGTCGATGGCCCTCTTGGCCTCGATGGTCGGCCTGGTCGTCTCGTCGGTCTTCCTCTCGCTCGCCTACCATCCGATCCTCTGGATCTTCCTCGGCTTGACCGGCTCGCTCTACGCCGCGATCAGGCAACACGCCCCGACCTTTCGGGTGACCTTCCGGGTCCGGGACCTGGCGGCGGTCGCGGCGGTCGACATCGCCTTCGTGTCGTCGATCGCCGTCTACCTGCATTGGAAGGGGATCTAGTCCCCTGGATCCGTGATTCCTTGAAAAAGGTCTCCATGCGCCTGCTGGGTGCGTAGCGCGAAACGGCGCAATTTGTCGAGGATCTGGTCCGCGGTCTTGGTCCACTTGAAGGGCCTGGGCTCTTCGTTGTGGGCGTCGACGTAGGCGGTGATCGCAGCCCGGAGCTGCGGAACGCTGGTGTGAGATCCGCGCCTGAGCGCCTCTTCGGTGAGAAGGCCGAAGAAGCGCTCGACGAGGTTGAGCCAGGATGCGTACGTCGGTGTGAAGTGCAGATGGAAGCGTGGGTTGCGAGCAAGCCAGCGTCCGACGACCGGGGACTTGTGGGCTGAGAGGTTGTCGACGATCACGTGGATGTCGAGTTCGGCAGGGACGCTTTCGTCGATCTCGCGCAGGAAGGCCACGAAGTCGACGCTCCGATGCTGGCGCTTGCATCTCGCGATCACGGTCCCTTTCACCACATCGAGCGCTGCAAACAGATCGAGCGTCCCGTGGCGAACGTAGTTGTGCGTTCGGCGTTCGGGCTGGCCCAGATCCATCGGCAGGATCGGTTGCGCGCGTTCAAGCGCCTGAATCTGGGACTTCTCGTCCACCGCAAACACGGCCGCGTTCGCGGGCGGGTTCATGTAGAGGCCAACGATGTCCCTGATCTTCGCCACGAGCTGAGGGTCCGGAGACAGCTTGAAAGACAGCGTCCTGTGCGGACGCAGACCAAACGTTCGCCAGATGCGACCGACCATCGTGTGGCTGATGCCGACCTGCGACGCCATCTTTCGGGTGCTCCAGTGCGTCCGGCCCTTCGGCGTTGTTTCGAGCGTCTTGATGATCAGGGCCTCCACGCTCTCGTCGGAGATCTGTCGTGGTGCCCCCACCCGCGGCTCGTCGTAGAGGCCATCCAGTCGCTGGGCGATAAACCGCTGCCGCCACTTGCAGACGGTCTGGTTCGACGTGCGGCATCGGCGAGCGACCTCGGCGCTGCTGACCCCGTCAGCGCACGACAGGACCAGCTTCGCCCGGAACGCGAGGTGCCGATTCACCCGGGCTCGATGCGTCAGCCGGACGAGCTCCTCGCGCTCGCCGCCAGTTAGGACGAGCGCCGCTTTCGGACGACCGATGGTCTTCATGATCCGGGTAGATCATGAGACCACAGTCTCGTTCAAGTTATTTCGTTTCCAGGGGACTAGTCCAGCCGAGCGCGCGGTTACCAGGTGACCCGCTGGCGGCCGGTGAGGAACCGCCAGAGGCCGAGCACGGCGGCCGTGTTGAGCACCACGAACGTTCGAGCCAGGGCGGTGAGATTGCCGAACCGCGGTCCCAGCACGGCGCCGAGGTAGAAGAGGATCTGCCCCGCCAGCAGGGCGGCGATCCAACCGCTGGCCGTCGCCCCGGCCAGCGAGACCAGCGCCAGCGCCACCAGCAGCCAGGGGGCGAGGAGGCGCAGGATCTTGTGGGAGAAGGTCTCGAACCAGATCGGATTTCGAATCGGCGTCAGGAGAGCCGGCATCCGGGCGAACAGCTGGTAGTTGCCCGCCAGCGTCCGCACCTTGCGCCCGAACTCGCGCTGGTCGCCGAACGCGGCGTCGCGGGCCTCGGCCTCGGGGACGAACACGGTCCGCTTGCCGCCGAGCGCGAGGCGCATCGGGATCCAGACGTCGTCGAGGATGAGGTCGGTCGTCAGGGGGCCGAGATCGGACCGCCGGATCATCCCGATCGGTCCGGTCATCCCGACCACGCCGCGAAACGACGACTCCTGCCGGCGGAGCCAGTTCTCGTAGCGCCAGTAGGCGCCGCTGCCCGTGCCGCCGGTGAGCACCAGGTTGCCGGTCGCGCAGCCGACCGCCGGATCGAGGAGCGCGGTGGCCAGGGCGCGGAGCGCATTGGGCGACAGCGGCTGGCGGACGTCGTTGAGCAGGAGGAGCTCGCCTTTGGCGGCAGGGCCCAGCGTGTTGAGGCCGGTCGGTTTGCCGAGGCGCTGCGCGTTGGCGACGACCTGCAGCCGCCCGCCCGCGGCGGGATCGGCCGCCAGCCGGCGGGCCACCGCCTCGGTGTCGTCGGAGCAGCCGTCGCAGTAGATGAGGATGTCGACCGGTCCCGGATAATCCTGCCCGAGCAGGCTCTCGACCTTGGCCGGCAGGTAGCCGGCGCCGTTGTAGACCGGCAGGCAGACGGTGATCGACGGAAGCGCGTCGCCCGACGGGGCCGGGCGCCAGCGTCGCAGCCGCGCCAGAAGCCCGATCGCCAGCGGATAGCCGGCGTACGTGTAGACCAGCAACCCGACGAGCAGGAGGAGGAGGACGAAGACCGGCGTCACGCGAGCGGCATCATGCCACGGCCCCGAGGCGCGCATAGAGCGCCAGGTACCGTTCGACCATCCGGTCGCGGGAGTGGTGCTCGCGGGCGCGGGCGCTGGCGCGGGCCCCGACGGCCCGGGCGGCCTCCGGATCGGCGCGCAAGGCCTGGAGCCGGGCGCGCAGCGCCTCGGCGTCCCCCGGGGGAACCAGGAAGCCGGTCTCGCCGTCGCTGATGAGCTTGGGCAGCCCGCCCACGGCCGTCGCCGTCACCGGCAGCCCGGCGGCCATCGCCTCCAGCACGACCAGCGGCATCCCCTCCATCCGGGAAGAGAGCACGAAGAGGTCGAAGCCGGCCATCAGCAGGGGGACGTCCTGGCGCGGGCCCGGCAAGGCGACGAAGGGCTGCACGCCCTGCGCGTCGACCGCGCCGCGCACGGCCGCCATCTCCGCGCCGTCCCCCACGATGACCAGGCGGGCGCCCGCGCCGAGCAGCGGCGCCGCGGCGCGGACGAGCAAGGGGAAGTCCTTCTCGGGCGCGAAACGACCGACGGCGCCGATGACCCAGGCCTCGAGCGGGAGACCGAGCGCCGCCCGGGCGGCGCGCCGGCGCTCCGGCGAGGGCGCGAACGCGGCGACGTCGATGCCGTTCTCGATGACCGAGATCTTCTCCGGCGCGCAGGCCCGCCGCTCGCGCGCGACGTCGGCGAGCTCGGGGGAGACCGCCACGTAGGCGTCGAGCAGGCGTCCGGCCCCGCGCAGCAGCCAGTCCTGCCGGGGCGTGCTCGGCCGCGGGCCGTGCCGCGTGTGGACCACCACCGCCCCGGCCAGCCGTCCGGCTGGCGCGCCGTAGATGAGGGGGAGGCGGTTGTGCAGGTGCGCCACGCCCACCCGCTGGCGCCTGAACAGCAGGGCCAGCCGCGCGGGCAGCGTGGGGTCGAACCCGCCGCGCTTGGGAACGCGGTGGACCGGGACCGCGCGCTCGCGAAAGGCGCCGGCCAGCGGCTGGTCGGCGCCGGGCGAGAGGTCGACCACCATGACCTCTCGCCCGGCGGCGACCTGCCCGGCGGCGAGATCGAGGGTCAGACGTTCGCCGCCGCCAATCTGCAGCGAGGTGAGGACGTGAGCGACGACCATCGACCGAAACTCGTGAGGGAGGCTACCCCGGAACGGAGACAGTTCGGAAGCGCGAAGGTCGGGGAACAGTGGCATGATGCGCACTCGCGGGATGGAGCCTCTTCGCGCTGGCCAAAGCTGGCTGGACCAGGAGCGTCCGATCCGACCGGCGCTGCGCGCTCTCCTGGCGCGGCTCGGGCGGCGGGGGCGGGCGTCGTGGTTCGTCTGGGTGCCGCTGGCCGTCGCGGCGACGGCTCTGGTGACGGTTCGCGCCGCGCGCCGGCGGATCTTCGAGGCGACGGTGGTGCTGCGCGTGACCGAAGGGGAGATGCACGTCGCCGGTTCGGAGCTGAACTCGAGCCTGCTCTACGACTACGTGCGCGAACGCGCCTTCACCAACGAAAATTTGGCCGAGGTGGTGGCGCGCTATCCAGGCGAGTTCTCCGGCGAGCCGGCGGTGGAAGCCACCGAGATGCGCGGCGCCACCGACCTCGCCATCACCGACAACGACTTCGTGGAAGATCGATCGGCCGAGGATCCCCCACGCTCGGCCCGGATCGCGGTCACTTTTCACGACCTCGACCCGGAGACCGCGCTGGCGGTCGCCCGCGATCTGGCGGAGCTGATCGTCAGGTCCACCTTGAATCTGCAGAAGCAGGCCGCCGAGCGCGAGGCGGCCGGGTCGGCCCTGGCGTTGCGCCAGGCGGAGGGGGCGCTGGCCGCCCGGGAGGACGAACAGGAGAAGGCCGACTCCGGCTCCAGTCACTTCGATCCGATCCTGGAACAGGCCCGCGGGCGGCTCGACGCCATGGTGGCGATGGCCGCGGACGCGCGCCTGGCCAAGAGCGCCGATCGCCATCGACAGACCCTGGCGTTCGATCTGGTCGACGCGGGGCGCCTCCCGCAGCCGCCGTCGTCGACGGCGGTCGCCGCGGGGGTGGCGGGTCGGCTGGTGGTGGGGTTCCTGGCGGGGCTGCTGCTGGCCGGGGCGTTCGATCCGCGGGTCCTGGATCGAGACGACGTGGTCGAGCTCGGGCTGGTGCCCCTCGGACGGACGCCACGGCTGCCGCGCTCGCCGCCTGCGGCGGCCTCGGAAGCCGTTGCCGGCAATGGATAGGGGACCCGACGTGTCGGCCGGAAGACGTGTATCATTTGCTCCCATCATGACGGGGCCCGCTTCGCCGCGCGAAAACCTGGCCGTCCTCGTCGGGTTCGCGGCGCGCGTTCTGCGCGGGTGGCGGGTCGGCGCCGGGCTGCTGGCCCTCGGTCTGTTGGCGACCGTGGGGCTCACGCTCTCGACCCATCGGCTCTATCGGTCGGAGGCCTTGCTGACCTACGAAGGAGCCGCCCAGGTCATGGTCTCGGGCGACGGGATCTCGCAGCGAACGATGGCCGCGCGCGTGTACGACATGGTCACCTCCCGCCAGCGCATCGAGAAGCTGATCAAGGACATGAAGCTCTACCGCGGGGTCGTCGACAAGCGCGGGATGGTCGAGGCGATCGACGAGATGCGCAAGCACCTCAAGGTCAGCTCGGGCGAGGGCTTCAGCTACCGGATCTCCTATGACGGCGACGGCCGGGACCTGACGAGAGACGCGCTCGAGAGCCTGCTCGACGACGTGATCACCGAGGACCGGCAGCGTCACACGCGCCAGGTCGAGGAGACGCAGCGCTTCCTCGATCACGAAAAGCAGCTCGCCGACGAAGAGGTGAAGACCAAGGAGGGCGCGCTCTCGGCTTTTCTCGCCAAGCACCCGCAGCTGGCGAACGAGGCCGGGGCGGCCTCGGTGGGCGGCCTGCTGCGCGCCGCCGACCGGGACAAGGCGGCCGCCTCGGGCGGCGACGTGGCGTCGCTGGAGCTGCAGGCCGCGCAGATCGAGGAGAGCCTGGCGGCGAGCACCCACCACCCGGTGGCGCTCGGCGGTCCGCTCGACGATCCCCAGCTGGCGGCGGCGCTGACGCGCGCCGAGACCGAGCTCGCCGCCGCGCGCTCGGACCTGCTCGAGAAGCAGGCGCACCTGACCAACGAGCACCCCGACGTGAAGATGGCGATGCGGCGCGTGACGGTGGCCGAGCTGGCCGCCAAACACGCGGAGGCGGCGATGGTGGCGGGGCGCGCGCAGCGGCCGGCGGCCGTGAAGACGGAGGTCGCCGAGGACGACGACGTCCGGACGGCCGCGCTCAAGCGGGCGCTGGCGGCCGTCCGGCAACAGCTGGCCGCGTCGCGCGGCCACGGGACGCCGCACGAAGTGCCCCCCAAAAACGCCGGCTCGCTGGTGGCGATCGACACCGAATGGCTGCGGCTCAACCGCGAGGCCTCCGAAGCGCGTGACCGGCAGACGCAGCTGCAGTCCAAGCAATTTCAGGCGGAGCTGGCCTCGGCCCTCACCTCGGCCGGCGACGAGGGGCAATTGGTGATCGTCGACCACCCCTATCGCCCCCTCCGCCCCGTCGCCGGTGGCCACGCCAAGGTGCTGGCGGCCGGCGCGGTCGGTTCCCTGCTGCTGGCCCTGTTCGGGATGGGCGTCTTCGCCCTCTTCGACGATCACCTCTACGCGGCCGGCGACGTTCAACGTGTCTTGGGCGACGGCTTCGTGGTGGTCGTCCCCGTGGGCCCCAAGATGTTGGCTCCCCAGCCGGCCGTGCCCGAAAATGCCGGCGACGACACGGGCGGGCGCGCGGGTGGGTGACAACGACGAAAGGCGCGGAGCGGCGCGCGCGGGCTCCGACGCGCTGGCGGTCCTCCCCACCGGCGACCCGGGGGCGATCTCGTTCGTCCGGTTCGCGCCCCGTGCTCCCTACGACAGCCGCCTGATTATGATGGAGGAGCGCGGCTCGGACGCCGCCGCCGCGTTCCGGTTGCTTCGCCAGCGGTTGGTCGAGCGCGACGATCCGCGCAGCATCCTCTGCACGAGCGCCGATCGGTACGAAGGGCGAAGCACCCTGGCCGCCAACCTGGCGATGGCCTACGCCGAGCTGGGGAAGTACCGGGTCCTCTTGATCGAGGCGGGGTTCCGGGAGGCTTCCCTGGGCGAGATGTTCGGCTTCCTGCCGCCCAAGGGGTTCGCCAGTCAGATCGCCGTGCACCGGCTTCGGCCGCAAGACCCCTGGGTGGTGGTCCAGATCGGCGGGGCGCCTCTCTACGTGATGGCCGCCGAGCCGCGCGCCTGCACCAAGTGCACGCGGACCCTGGCCGAGAACGCCAAGTTCTGTCCGATGTGCGGGACCGAGGCGGCCGCCGCGCGGATCCCCTCGGGGTTCGACGGCGTCAGTTTCGCCAGCACGATCCAGAGGTTTCGCGAATCGTTCGACTACGTGATCCTGGACGCGCCGCCGGTTCTGGGAAGCGGCGAGGTCAACCTGATCCAGGATGCCGCCGACGCCATCGTGTTCGCCACCCGCAAGGGGCAGACCGAGGCGCAGCGGCTGCGTCGCGCCATCGAGCAGGTCGCTCCCGCCGCCGTGGCGGCGGTGGCCCTCATCGATGGTTAGCCTCACCGATGGACCGGCCGGCTGTTTTGAGGCTATTGTCGGGCTCCGCATGAGAAGAGGGGCGCTGATGTTCGGACGAAACCTGCTCCTGATACTCCCGGCGTTCGCGTTCGCTGCGCAGGGTTGCGGAGACGGAGCGGCGGGGAATCGAGGGACCGGCGGAGCGGGAGGCGCGGCCGGGCACGTCGGAACCGGCGGGCACGCCACCGGCGGTCAGGGGGGCAGCGCCTCGGGCGGTGCGGGCGGCGCTGCGACGGGCGGTGCGGGCGGCGCCGCCTCGGGCGGCACGGGTGGCGCTGCTTCGGGTGGCGCCGGGCAGGCCGGGGGCGGGCAGGGCGGCGCCGGGAACAACGGCGGTGCGTCGGGCCAGGGTGGATCGTCCGGTGCGTCGGGCGGCGCTGGCCAAGGTGGATCGTCCGGCACGGTCGACGGCGGTTCGGACGGCGGGAACACGGTCTGCCCGACGGTCGACGGCGGCACGACGCCCCCGACGGAGAACGACTCGATCACCTTCGTCCCGTCGGTCACGGTGTCTACGGTCGCCGGCGGCGCCAGCGCCACCAACCTCGCCAACCCGGTCGGCGTGGTCATCGAACCGGCCGGCTCGTTGATCGTCTCCGACTTCGACGACAATCAGCTCGTCCGCGTGGCGTTGAACGGGACGATCACCCCGCTCACCACGCAGGGGAGCTTCACGCGTCCCTTCGCGCTGGCCTACGACGTCACCCGCAACGTCCTCTACGCGCAGACGGACGCCGATCCGAGCGGCTCGCACGATCACCTCACCACGTCGACCATCTGGACGATCAATCGGGGGTCGGGCGCCGCTTCGACCGTGGTGCACGACATCGGGTACACGCGCGGCGTCGCGGTGCTGTCCGACGGGCGTTTGGTTCTCTCCGACCGGGGAAGCCACCTCATCTGGCTGCTCGACCCGACCACCGGGAAGACGACCGCCATCGCCGGCAGCAAGGACTGCGTCGGCGGCGTGAACGGCACCGGCACGGCGGCCGACTTCAACGATCCCTATGGCGTCGCGGCGCTCCCCGACGACAGCGTCGTGGTGGCCGACTTCGTGCTGGGCGTGATCCGCAGGGTCACGCTGGCCGGCGTGGTCACCACCTTCGCCGGCGACGGCGGCAAAGGCACGATCGACGGGCCGGCCGCGACGGCCCGGTTCAACGTGCCCGAAGCGATCGCCGCGGACGGGAACGGCGTGGTGTACGTCTCGGACGTCGGCGCGCACCGGATCCGCCGCATCGCGAGCGGCATGGTGTCGACCGTCGCGGGCGACGGCACCATGGGCTTCATGGATGGCGCCGGCAACATGGCTGAGTTCTACGGTCAGGAAGGGATCACCGTCTCCAGCGACGGGTCGACCGTCTATGTGGCCGACGGGACCGCCGGCAGCGATTCGACGGTCGCCTTCAACCGGGTCCGTGCGATAACCTTCGGACCGTAACCGCCATGACGACAACCGCCGAAGGCGCGGCGCCCCAGGAGGGGCGCTTTCGCGCAGGAGACTGGGTCGAGGTCCGCAGCAAGGAGGAGATCCTGCAGACGCTCGACAAGCAGGGGCGCCTCGACAACATGCCCTTCATGCCGGGCATGTTCGCCTACTGCGGCCGTCGTTTGCAGGTGAGGAAGTCCGCCCACAAGAGCTGCGACACGATCAATTGGACGGGGGGGCGGCGGGTGAGCGCCGCCGTCCACCTGGAAGACGTGCGCTGCGACGGGACGGGCTACGACGGTTGTCAGGCCGGTTGCCTCATCTTCTGGAAGGACGCCTGGCTCAAGCGCGCTGACGGCCCCGGCCAGGCGCCGATCCAGATCAAGCGGCACGCATCGACGTCGGCCTCCCCGCTCCCCGGCGGCTGCACCGAAGAGGACGTCACGGCCGCCACCCGGGCCCCGGCGCCGCCGGACGCGCGCGGGCCGGTTTTCGCCTGTCAGGGAACCGAGCTTTACCGCGCGAGCGAACCGCTCAAGTGGTGGGACTTTCGCCAGTACGTGGAGGACTACCGCTCCGGGAACGAGGGGATCGGGCGCCTCGCCGAGGGGTTCGTCTTCGCCTCCTGCCAGACGATCATCAAGGCGGCGGAGCGCTCGAAGATTCCGCTCGTCCGGGGCGGGCTGGTGGCCGTCTACGATCGGGTCCAGGCCTTGCGCGGCGGTCGCCCCTGGCCCCGCCACACGGGCAACATCCCGTCCGGGCAAAAGACGCCCTCCGAGTCGCTGGGCCTTCGGGTGGGCGAACAGGTTCGCGTCAAGTCGTACCAGGAGATCCTGACCACGCTCGACTGGGACAACAAGAACCGGGGGCTCTACTTCGACGCCGAGCACGTCCCTTACTGCGGCGGCACCTACCGCGTCCACTCGGTGGTCCACAAGATCATCGAAGAGAAGACCGGCAAGATGCTCAATTTCAAGCTGCCGTCGATCATCCTCGACGGCGTCACCTGCGCTTCCGGTTACAGCCACGACCGAATGTTTTGCCCGCGCGCCGTCTTTCCGTACTGGCGCGAGATCTGGCTCGAACGCGTCGAGCCGGCGCCCGCGCCCGCGGCGAGCTGAGCGCGCCCGCCGCCGCGCTTCAGGCGAGCGCCGTCGCCAGCCATTCGCCGAGCTCCGGGACCGTGCGCTCCCAGGAGGCGGCGCGGGCGGCCGCCAGGCCGGGCGCGGGATCGTGTTTCCGGCCGTCGAGCAGGGCGCGCACGGTGGCCACGAACGCGTCGGCGGAGTCCGCGACGTGGAGCGCCGAGCCGTACTTGCGGACGTTCGAGCAGTCGGTGCTCACGCACGGCACGCCGCAGGCGAGATAGTCGAGGACCTTCAAGAGATCGTTCCCGCGCGTGTACTCGTTGATGAGGTGGGGGACGATCGCCACGTCGAAGGCGCGGATGACGCTGGGGAGATCCCGGTAGGGGACGGCCGGGTGGACGACGACGTTGCCATGCTCGCGCAGGCGGCCGAGCAGCTCCTCGGAGTTCGAGTATCCGACGAACAGGAACGTGGCGTCGGGCGTCGCCGCGATCAGCCGGTGCAGGAGCGCCTCGTCGACCCGGCCGACATGAAGCCCGCCCACGAACCCCACGATCCGCTGGCCGGGCCGGCGCGGGAGGACGTCGCCCAGGCGATAGTGTGGATCGTGGCGCTGGAAGTTGAGGAAGTCCGTCGCGTTGGGGAAGACGCGCCCCGAACGGTGAGGGAACTTCGCCAGCACGTGCTCGTTGACGGCGATGACGACGTCGGCCATGGCCAGCGCCGCCTGCAGCCGGCGATCGCGCGCCGCCGGGTCGAGATCGCGAAAGGTCGTCCAGTCGTCCGAAAGATCGAGGACCACCTTGCGCGCCTTCTTGGCCAGCGCCTGGGCCAGCGCGAAGGGGCCCGGTTCGATGTTGTTGATCCAGAGGCAGTAGTCCTCGCCGCGCAGGGCCCGTCCGAGCACGGCCGCGAACAGCGCCACGCTCGAGCGGAACACCAGGGGGCGCGCGTGGAAGGGGACGAAGAACGACGGGCGGTACCAGAGAAATCCCTCGTCGGTCGCGCGGGGCCGCAGGGCGAGGAGGCCTTCGCGGGCTCGGCGCGCGAGGGCGGTGGCGCGTGAGCTGTAGAGCGGAGGGTCGACGAAGATTCCCTTCTCGAACGCCGCGCTCCGCAAGAGGTTGACGAACATCGCCGCGTTCCGGCGGCGCTCCAGCGACCAGGCGATCTCGGCCAAGTTCACCAGGGTCATCGCGGGAGCGGGCACTATAGCTCGAAATTCGGGGTCTTCCGGACGCCGCCGACCTGTTTAATCGGTTGGGGACCGGATATCATCCCGGGCCTCGGAGATCTTGAGTTCACCACCATGAGCAACGGCGCCGTCACCGTAGATCCTTCCGGGGAGACACCGAGCGCCGCGAGCCCGGCGGAAGCGGAAGCGCGCCAGCCGCAGGTGGGGGTCACGATCGCCCGGAACTCGTTCTGGCTCCTCCTCGACAGCGTGGTCGGCTTCGCCTCGGCGTTCTACTGCTCGATCGCCGTGGCCCGCGGGCTGGGGCCCGATCGGATGGGCGACTACAACTACATCATGTGGTTCGCCAACGTGCTCCGGTTGGTGACCGAGCTGGCGATCCCCGCGACGCTGCGGAAGTTCGCCGCCGAGCTGATGGGGCAGGGCGACTACGGCAAGCTCAAGACGCTCGTCTCGCGCGTGCTGCGGCTTCAGGTGGGGCTCGGCACCCTCGGCGTCGGGGTGGGGCTCGGCCTGGTTTTTCTCTTCTCGGGCCGCGGGCGCTGGCTGTTCGCCTGCGTGGCCGTGATGAGCGTCTTGCCGGCGCTGATCCGCAGCATCCCGGCGGGCGCCATCCAGGCGACCGAGAACCTGCGCCCCAACGTGGTGAGCTCGCTGGCAGCGATCGTGGTGAACGTCGTCGGCATCACCCTCTCCATCATTCTCCACTGGGGTCTGCTGGGCGTCATCATCTCCTTTCTCGCCTGCCGGACCGTCGAGTGCGTGCTGTCGCTGATCTTCTTTCGGCTCATGTACGCGCGCCTACCGGGGAAGGTCTCGGCCGAGCCGATCGATCCCGAGCTGCGCCGGCGCGTCATCCGCTTCGCCCGGAACCAGGCGGTCCTCATCGTCTCCCAGATCGTCCTCTGGGACCGCATGGAGGTCTTCTTCATCAAGCTCTTCAGCGTCAGTCGCGAGATCTCCTTCTTCTCTCTGGGGATCACCCTCACGCAGTACACGTTGATGCTCCCGGCGGTGATGGCGGGATCCGCCGGCGCCACGATCATGGTGCAGCAAGGGCGGGCGCCCGCGGAGGTCGCCAAGCTCGCGGGGACAGCGGTGTGGTTCACCATGCTGGTCGCCGCGCCGTGTCTGTTCGGAATGGCGGCGGTCAGCGGGCCGCTGGTGAAGATCATGTACGGCAGCAAGTACGTGGCTGCCATCCCGGCGCTGAGCGCCCTCTCGATATTCGCGCTCAGCCAGGCGCTGCAGTACCCGATCGGTCCCTTCCTGCTGGCCAAGGAAGAGCAGGGGTTCATCATCAAGTGGTCGACGGTCATGATGGCGGTCGACTTCGCGCTCTGCCTGCTGCTCATCCCCCGGCACGGCGCGCTCGGCGCCGCTTGCGCCAAAGGGGCGGCCCACCTGGTGGGCGTCACCGGGTTCCTGGTCTTCATGCAGCGGCGCCTCCAGGTGCCGGTGCCCGTCTGGCGGATGGTCAAGATGCTGATCATCTGCAGCGTCATGGCGCTCTCGGTGTACTCGGTGCAGCGGGTGCTCCCGCCGCTCGGCGCCCTGCTGGCGGGGATCCCGCTCGGGGTCGCGGTCTTCGCCTTCCTGACCCGCTGGTCGGGCTGTCTCGACGAAGCGGACCGCGACCGCCTGAATCGCGTCGACCGGCTGCTTCCGGCGCGCGTGCGGCCGCCGTTCCGGGCGCTGGTGCAGTTTCTCGTTCCGGCCGCCTAGGCGTCGCCGGGGCGGCGTCAGGCCGAGGGGCGCGACGCGCGCCGCTCGCGGGCGGCGGCGGCGCACCCGCAGAACCGGGCTGCCCGCGCCGCGTGGCTGAGGCGGTCCTTTTCGTCGCGGCTCAAGAGGGCGCGGGCCGCCGCGCCGCAGACGAGGGGGAGCAGATAACGGGGAACGCCGAACACCGTGGCGACCGCCGCGCCGCCGTCCTCGACCTTGGCTTCGGTCCGTCCGTATTCGAACCACCAGCGCAGGAAGTACTGGCGACGCTGCCGCATCGGCTCGACCGGGTGGCGCACCAGGGCGGCCGGCGCGTAGACGAACGGCTCGCCGGCGTCGAGCATCCGTTGCGCGAGCTCCACGTCCTCGCCCTTGACGACGTTGTTGCCGCTCGGCCCGATGTCGGTCCGGAAGCGCCCGTGCCGCTGGAACATCTCGCGACGGAACGCCATGTTCGCGCCGTATGGCGCGAGCTTCAGCGGCAGCGGCGCATCCCCGAGGTCGAACGCCACCAGCGGCGCGCGCAGCTCCGCCGAGAGCGCGCCGGAGAGCCAGCGCGGTTGCCCCTGGTTGAAGAGGGGGACGATGCGCCCGCCGACGCCCATGCACGCGGGATCGGAGAAGGGGCGAACGAGCTCCTGCAACCAGCGCGAATCGAGCTCCACGTCGTCGTCGGTGAAGGCCAGGATCTTCCCCGCCGCCAGGTCGAGGGCGCTGTTCAGCGCCCAGGACTTGCCCTGGCGGGTCTCGCGCGCCGCCCGAAACCGGCCGGGAAACCGGCGGACGAATTCCTCGGCCACCGCGCCCGTGTCGTCTTTGGAGTTGTTGTCGACGACCAGGACTTCCCAAGCGAGCTCGGCCGCCGTGCTCTGGCCGACCAGCTGCTCCAGGACCCGCCGCAGCAGCGCCGCGCGATTGTAGGTGCAGAGAATGACCGAGACGTCCATGGGCGCGACCGGCAATATCGCAGGGCCCTTCGGGCCGCGCAATCGGCGCCCGTCGTCTTGTCGGTCCCTTTCTCTTCGAGTAAGAATTCGGCGTGCCGAAGGTCGCCGTCGCGGTCCCCGTCTACAACGGGGAGAGATATCTCGAGGCGTCGCTCGCCTCGTTGCTGGCGCAGACGTTCGGTGACTTCGAGCTCCTGATCCTGGACAACGCCTCGACCGACGGCAGCGAGAAGATAAGCCGCGCGTTTGCCGCGCGCGACGCGCGCGTCCGCTACCACCGCAACCCCCAGAACATCGGCGGCGGCCCCAACTGGAACCTGGCGTTCGATCTCGCCAGCCCGGCCCCCTACTTCAAATGGGCGGCCCACGACGACGTCCACGCCCCCCGGTTCCTCGAGCGTTGCGTGGCCGCGCTGGACGCCGATCCGGGGGCGGTCCTGGCCTTCACGGGCGCCAACCGGATCGATCCGGACGGCAAGCTGATCGGACCGCGCACGCTCGAGATTCCGCTCGGCTCGCCGGATCGGATGTCCCGGTTCTTCCCGCTGCTCGAGAGCTACGACTGCCTGGAGATCCACGCGGTCATGCGGCGCGACGCGCTCCTCAAGCTCGGCAAGCCCGTGCTGGGGATGCACCTCGACGGCGACGGCGTGATGCTCATCCGTCTGGCGCTCATGGGGCGCTTTCACCTCGTCGACGAGTGCCTGTTTTCGTATCGCTCGCACGAGGCGCAGACGGTCAGCCGGTTCGACAAGGACTACGAGGCCTGGGTGCGGTGGTGGGACCCCTCCCAGGCCGGACGCCGCGTGTTTCCGCACTGGCGCCGTCAGCTCGAGCTCTGGCGGGCGGTCCTGGCCACCCCCTATCCCCTCTCGGAGCGCGTGCGGTGCGCCGTCGCGCTGGCCAAATGGATCAAGTGGAATCCCGAGCGCTACGTCAAGGAAGCCAAGAAGAACGGGCGGGAGATCTGGGAGTCGTTGCTCGCCCCCCTCAAGCCGCTCAAGTGAGGCCCCGGCGCCTCTCGGCGCGCCGCGATCGAAGCGCGCGCGTGTAGACTGCCTGGCGTGGCGCGGATCGTCGCCCGTAGGCTCCCGGCGGCGGCGTTGCTGCTCTTCGTCGCCGGGCTGTCGCTGCGGCCCATGGCCGAGTCGGATCTCTTCTTTCACCTCAAGACGGGGCAGGAGATCCTGAGCCGGCACGCGCTCGTCTCCCACAACCTCTTTTCCTTCACCTATCCCGAGTTCCCGAACCTCGACACCTCCTGGCTGGCGGAGGTCGGCGCGGCGCTGGTCTTTCGGCTCGGCGCCTTTCCCGCGCTCGTCATCGCCAAGACGCTGGTGCTCCTGCTGGCGTTCGCGGGCGCCTATCGGCTCTGCCGCCGGCAGGGGGCCGGACCGGCGGCGAGCGCGCTCGCGCTCGGGGCGGCCGCGTTCGTGGGGGCTGACCGGTTCGTGGAGCGCCCGCACCTCTTTTCGTTGCTCGGGGCGGTGGCCACCCTGGTGGCGCTGGCGTCGTTCGAGCGGGGCGGGCCGGCGGCGCGGCGGACCGCCGCCTGGTTTCTGCCCGCGGTCGCCCTTTGGGCCAACTTGCACGCGGGCGTGTTCGTGGCGCCCTTGATGGTGGGCAGCTCCGCGGTCGCGCTGGCGCTGACGGGCGATCGGGCGGCCGCCCGTCGGGGGGCCTCGGTCGCGGTCGGGGCCGCGCTGGCGATGTTGGCGACGCCGGTCGGTCTCGGCCTCTTCCGCTATCTGCGCCTGCACCTCGGGCTGCCGGCGGTCCATCCCGTCGACGAATTTCGGCCGCCGGGCTGGACGTCCGACGCGCCGCTGATCGTCTACGGGGGAGCGGTGGCCCTGGCGACCGCCGGCCTCTTCGCGACGGGGGACGCTCCCGGGCGCCGGGCGGCCCTGCGCCTGCTGGCGCCCGCCCTGCCGCTCGCGGCGCTGGCGGCGCACGCCGTGCGCTTCGGCGCGGACGCGGCGCTGGTGGCGGCGCCGCTGCTGGCGCGGGCGGCCACGCTGGCGACTGCCCGGTTGACCGCCGGCGAGCGGCCGCGCCTGGCGCTGTTGCGCGCTCCGCGGCCGGCGGTCGCCGCCGCGCTCCTGCTGGTGGGTGCCACGCTGGCGCCCCGGCTCTCCGCGCCGCGATCGTCTCCGGAGCGGTGGGGGATCGGCCTCGACAGGCGCGAGCTGCCGCTCACGGCGATCGCCTTCGTCGACCGCAACGGCTTGCGCGAGCGGATGTACAACGACTTCGAGATCGGCTCCTATCTCCTGTTCGATCCGGTCGGTGGCTATCCGCACCACCGGGTGTTCGTCGACCCGCGCCTGCCGGCCTACCCGATCGAGATGCACCGGCTGCTGGGACGAGGGGACCTTTCGCGCGACGCCTGGGACGCAGCGATGGACCGCTACGGCGTCGAGAGCGCGCTCGTTGCCTATGCGGGGGTGAACCGCCGGGTCGCCTGGTGGGATCCGGCGCGCTGGGCGCTGGTCTTCAGCAGGGACGACGCCCGCGTCTTCGTTCGCCGACTTCCGCGCTTCCGGTCGCTCATCGCGCGCTTCGAGATTCCGGCGACGTTCACCTTCTCCCCGGAGGAGGGGGCGGCCACGCTTGCGCTGCTGGCGCGCCCTGCCGCCTCCCCGGTCGCGGCCTGTGAGTGGGATCGGCGGGTGGGCGACCTGCTGGTCGAGCTCGACGAGACGCTCAGCGATCGGGCGCGCGCCGCTTACGACCGTGCCCTGAGCGCGCCGGCCGGATGCCTCTCCCCGGCCGACGAGTCGCGCCTGGGCGCCTGGTTGGGCGCGGTGGAGCTGGCGGCCCGGCGGCCGAAGGACGCCCTGACCTTGCTCGATCGCGCGCTCGGCGCCGGAAATCACGAGCTTTCCACGTTCACGGATCGCGCGGCCGCGCTGGAGGCGCTGGGGCCAGGCGCCGCGGCGGAGGCGGCCGCCGCCTGGAGGGAGGTCGCGGCGCGCGCCAGCGATTCGCCACTCGGCGCGCGCGCCCGGGCGCGCGCGGCGCGGCTCGAGAATTGACCGGCGGGTGCAGCGCCGCCCTACGGTGTCGGCGCTGCCCTCGAACAAAGCCGGGCAGGAACTATGTTAGCTTCGTCGCGTTGTTTGAGTGCGGAGGACTGGACTATGGTACGGGTAGCGCTTACGGTCGCGAGCGAGAGACGAGCTGGGCGCACGACGGATTGGCGGGTCCTATCGGGGCTGTTGCTGGTCGCGGTGGTGGGTTGCGGCGGCGCTCATGGTAGCGGCGGTTCGGGGGGCAGCGGTCAGAATGGCGGCGTGCCGGGGAGCGGCGGCGGTGGCGGTCAAGGCGGCGGACAGCCGGCGGCGCCCATGTCCGTGCAGTCGTCCTCTTCCGACCCGCAGACGCACACCGCAGACGTCTCGGCGACCTTCACCACGGCCGAGGGCTCCGGCGATCTGAACTTCGTCGTCGTCGCTTGGGCCAACACCACCGCCGCCATCACGTCGGTGACCGACACGGCAGGCAACACGTACGAGCTCGCCCTCACCACCACCACGGGCACCGACGCCAGCCAGGCCATCTACTACGCCGGGGGCGTCGCCGCTGCGCCGGCCGGCAACGCCGTCACCGTTATGTTCGACGGCGCCGCGGACTATCCCGACCTGCGGATCGTCGAGTACAGCGGGATCGATCCGACGCGGCCGCTCGACGGGGTGATCGGCTCGAGCGGCACCGGTGATACGAGCAGCAGCGGCTCGCTCACGACGACCAACGGCAACGACCTTTTGGTCGCCGCCAACTACGTGGCCCAAACCACCTCGGCGGCGGATCCCGCGTACACGCTCCAGATCATGACCTCGCCGGACGGGGATCTCGTCGAGGATCGCCTGGTGAGCGCCGCGGGCCCGCAGGCCGCCACGGCGACGCTCTCGGCCAGCGGCTGGTGGGTCATGCAGCTGGCGGCGTTCCGAGCCGCGGCCGGTCCGTCGCTCCCGGCGCCGACCAACCTGCTGGCCAAGGTCGTCTCCGGCAGTGAGATCGACCTCGCCTGGTCGGCGTCGGCGAGCGCGACGAGCTATCTCGTCGAACGCTGTCAGGGAGCCGGCTGCTCGAGCTTCGCGCAGATTGGGATGGCGGCGATGACCAGCACGCCCAGCTTTCAAGACACCGGGCTCGGGCTGGGCATGACCTACAGCTATCGCCTGCGGGCGAAGGACGCCGCGGGCGACTCGAGTGGCTACTCGAACGTCGCCAGCGCCACCACCACCAACACGGTGGACACGACGCCACCGACGGCCCCCAGCAACCTGGTGGCCACCGGCAGCTCGCCGAGCCAAATCGGGCTCACCTGGACCGCCGCCACGGACGACGTGGGCGTCACCAGCTACCTGGTCGAACGCTGCGCGGGGGCCGGCTGTTCGAGCTTCACCCAGCTCGGGACCTCGCCGGGCGCGACCTTCACGGACACCGGCCTCACCATGGGGACCAGCTACAGCTACCGGGTGCGGGCCAGCGACGGGGCAGGGAACCTCGGTCCCTACTCGAACGTGGCGACGGGCATGACGACGACGGGCACGGACGGGACGGCCCCCACCGCCCCCTCGAACCTGGTGGCCACCGCTCTCTCCTCGGTGAAGGTGAGCCTCACCTGGACGGCGTCGACGGACAACGTCGGGGTGACGAGCTATCTCGTCGAGCGGTGCGCGGGGAACGGTTGCGCGAGCTTCGCCGAGGTGGGCACGGCGCCCGGACCGGCCTTCACCGACAGCGGCCTCTTCCCGGGAGACGCCTACAGCTACCGGGTGCGGGCGACGGACGCGGCGATGAACCTGAGCGCCTACTCGAACGTCGCCCTGGTCAGCACCAAGGCCCTTCCCCCCCCGGCCGGCTTCGTCCAGTGCAACTCGGCGACGCCCGGGGCGTTGCAGGGCACGGTGACCGTCACCTTCACAGCGGCCCAGGCCGCGGGCGACCTGAACGTCGTCTTTGCGGCCTGGACCGACTCGGTGACCACGGTCAGCGCGGTGACCGACAGCGCGGGCAACGTCTACGTCCCGGGCCTGGCGCCGACCACGCTCGCCGGGACGGCGACCGAAGTCGCTTACTACGCCAAGAACATCGTCGCCGCCGCGGCGGGAAGCAACACCGTCACCATCAGGTTCAACGGGATGGCGCCCTCTCCGGACGTTCGTATCGCCGAGTACAGCGGACTTGACACCGTGAACCCGCTCGACGTCGCCGCCGGGATGGCCGGGATCGGCACGCTCGCGACCAGCGGGTCGCTCCTCACCACCGCGCCCGCCGACCTCGTGGTGTCCGGGAACTTCGCGCAGTGGCTCTCGACCGACGCCGGCCCTGGCGAAACGCTCCGGCTGCTGACGCCCGCCAGCGACGTCCTGGAAGACGAGATCGCCTACGCGCCCGGCTATCAGGTCGAGACCGTGTCGCTGCAGGTGATGCTGGGGTGGTACGTCATGCAGGCCATGGCCTTCCGCGTGGCCGCGACGCCGATGGACACGACGCCGCCGTCGATCGACATCGGCAGCCCCGCCGCGGGCGCAGCGGTGACCGGCAACGTGACGGTGACGATCGACGCGGACGACACCTCCGGCGTTCTGGGCGCCGAGCTGTTGGTCGACGGCCTCCCCACGCAGGGGCCGGCGATCAGCAGCCCCTACACGGTCACGTTCAACAGCGCCCTCTACGCCAACGGCGCGCACACCCTGCAAGCGTATGCCTGGGACCCATACCAGAACGTCGCGTACTCGACGGCGGTGTCGCTGACGTTCTCCAACGGCGCGCCGGCGAATCCCGCGCAAGACGGCGTCTGGAGCGGGACCTTCCTGTCGCCGATCGTCGCCACCAGCTCGGCCCTGTTGCCCGGCGGAAAGGTGCTCACCTGGGAAGGCCAGTCGTGGGGCTTCGACGTCCGGGTCTGGGACCCGCACTTCAACTCCTGGCTCACCGTGCCGCCTCCGATCAACCCGTTTTGCGGCGGGGTTCAGCAGATGGCCGATGGGCGGATCTTCGTGGTGGGCGGACACGTCCAGGGGCACACCGGCCTCACCTCCCTCGACGCCTTCGATCCGGCGACGAACTCCTGGGACGTGCTGGCGGACATGGCTTTCCCGCGCTGGTACGGTACCGCCCAGGCCCTCCCCGACGGACGGATGTTCATCCTCTCGGGGGAGTCGAACTGCGACGATTGCGACGTGACCACGCCGGAGATCTACGACCCGGTCTCCAACACCACGACCCAGCTCACGAACTCGCAGTTCTTCTTCAACTTCTTTCCGCACGTCTTCGTCCTCCCCGACGGGCGGGTGCTCGTCCCCTCCGGCATCGAGGACCCGATCGTCAGCCAGGTGCTCGATCTGACGACGGGGACCTGGACCCCGATCGGCGGGCCGCAGGTGGACGGGGGCTCTGCGGTCATGTACCTGCCGGGGAAGGTGCTCAAGACCGGCAAGTCGTTCGATCCCGACGATCCGGCGACGCCGTCGCTGGCCACCGCCTACGTGCTCGACGCGACGCAGGCTTCACCGACCTGGCAGTCGGTGGCGCCGATGAACGTCGCGCGCAGCTACCACAACCTGACCCTCTTGCCCGACGGGACGGTGCTGGTGGTCGGTGGTGGTCCGACCACGGCCGGGACCGACACGGCGAATGCCGTCCTGACGTCGGAGATCTGGTCGCCCGCCACCCAGACCTTCACCGCGCTCAAGAGCACGATGAACGCGCCGCGCCTCTACCATTTCTCCTCGTTGCTGATGCCGGACGGGCGGGTGATGGCGCTCGGAGGTGGGCGCTTCGACGACGTGGACGCGCCGACCGACCAGTACAGCGGCGAGTTCTTCGCGCCGCCCTACCTCTTCAAGGGTCCTCGCCCGGCGATCACCTCGGCGCCGAGCAAGCTGCAGTACGGCCAGCCGTTCACCGTGGCCACGCCCGACGCCGCACGCATCGGCCAGGTCAACTTGCTTCGCTATGGCGCCACGACCCACACCTTCAACATGGGCCAGCGCTTCGTCCCGCTGAGCTTCACCGCGGGCACCAATTCGCTGACGGTCACGGCGCCGGCGAACGGGAACCTCGCGCCGCCTGGAAACTACCTGCTGTTCATCCTGGACACGAATGGGATCCCGTCGGTCGCCGCGACGGTTCATTTCTAATCGAGCCGCGGCGCCTTTGATCGAGCCGCGGCGCCGGCTCCCGCTCGATTGAGGTAGGCTCGGTGCCGGCATGACCGATCGGACCGCGGCCGCGGGTGGGCCTCGCCGACGCTCGTCGACGACCCTGTTCGCCTGGGTCCTCCGGATCCTGCTCCTCGTTGCGGCAGGAGCTGCGCTGTCGCTGGCGCTGTTCGAACGGACGACCTCGGACCGGCGCGCCGCGACCTATCTCTGCCCGATGCATCCTCAGATTCGCGCGCCGAATCCGGGGCGGTGCCCGATCTGCGGCATGGCCCTCGTCTCGGAGCGGGCCGCCGCGCCCGCCGGTGAGGCCGGTCCGCCGTTCGCGCCCGGCGACCTCCACACGGTGCGCACGTATATTTTCACCACGCCGACGCACGCGCCGGCCTGGATCGACGCCGACGGCGCCGTCGTGGCGCTGCTCTACCGCGACGAGGTCGAGGGGCTGGAGACCGCGACCTCGTCGACGTTCTCCTCGGCGGGCGCGCCAGAGGTGGCCGTCGCGGTCACGCGGGAGAGCACGTCCCCGCGCGCCTGGGACGCGGAGACGCTGGCGGTGCGGTTTCGCTTCGCCGGCCCGGCCCCGGCGCGGCCCGGCGCGCCCGGTTGGGTCGACGTCGCGCGTGCCGGCCGGCCTGTCCGGGCGGTGGAAGAGGCGCTGGTCTTCACCGACGACGGAGGTGGCCGCTACGTGCTGGTCCCCACGCCCGACGGCGGTTCGTTCGAGCGGCGGGCCGTCGAGATCGGACGGGTCATCAACGGGCGAGCGGTGATCGTGTCGGGGTTGCGGGAAGGGGAGCGGATCGTCCGACGCCGCGCCTTCTTTCTCGACGCCGAGCTGCGCTCGCGCGCGGCGCCGGCCGCGGGGGACGGACCGTGATCGGGCGCGTCGTCGCCTGGAGCGCGCGCCACGCCCGTCTCGTCGCGCTTTGCGCGCTCGTGGTCGGGGTGGCGGGCTGGACGGCGCAACGCCACCTCTCGCGCGACGTGATCCCCGATCTCGCCGATCCCCAGGTGGTGGTGCTCGTCGACTGGATGGGTCATCCGGCGGGCGAGGTGGCCGGCGCCGTGACGGCGCTCGTGACCCGCGCGCTCGAGGGGATCCCGGGGACCACGGCCGTGCGCGGCACCTCGATGACGGGGATGGCCTTCGTCGAGGTGGTGTTCGGCCGAGCGGCGCGCAGCTCCGCGGGGCGGCAGGAGATCGTCGACCGCCTCGCCGCGCTCCGCGGCCGTCTGCCGGCGACGGCGCGGGTCGAGGTCGGGCCGGACGCCTCCAGCACCGGCTGGGTGTTCCAGTACGCGCTCGTCGATCCGGGCCACCGGCTCCCGCACCGAGAGGTGCGGCGGCTGCAAGACGACGTCATCCGCCCGCGGCTGGCGTCGATCCCGGGGGTGGTGGAGGTCGCCTCCGTCGGGGGCGCCACGCCGGAGGCGTTCGTCGAGCTCCGCCCGGATGAGCTGGCGGCGCGCGGGGTGGCCTTCACCGACGTGCTCGCCGCCGTGCGAGAGGTGGCGGCGCGCCCGGCCGCGCGCTGGTCGGAGCTCGCAGGGGTCGTGGTCCGTACGCCCGGCGGAGGGGCGGAGCGGCTCGGGGAGCTCGCCCACCTGCGCATCAACGACGGCATGCCCGACGGCCTGGCGGACCTGGATGGGACGCTGGTGGCGGTGGGCGGGATCGTCATCGCCGCCCGCGGCGCCGATCTGGCCGAGCTGGTCGGTCGGGTTCGGGCGGCGCTGGCGCGCGCTCAGCAAGAGTTGCCGCCGGGGCTCCGGCTGCAGACCGTCTACGATCGTCTCGAGCTCGCGCGCGCGGTCGATCGCACGCTCCTGCGCGCGCTCCTCGAGGAGATCGCCGTCGTCGTGATCGTGGTGCTGCTCTTTCTCGCCAGCCCGCGCAGCGCGCTCTCGCCGGCGGTCATGCTGGCGCTGGTGTTGCTGTCGACCTTCGCCGCGATGTGGGCGTTCGGCATCCCGGCCACCATCGTCAGCCTGGGCGGGATCGCGATCGCGATCGGGATCGCCGTCGACGCCGAGGTCGTCTCGCTCGACGCCTGCCACCGCGGACTCTCGCTGCTCGGCCCGGGCGCGTCGGCCGGGGAATGCCGGGCGGTGGTGGAGGAGGCCTCGGGCGCCTTCGCGCCGGCGATCCTCACCTCTCTGCTCATCACCGCGCTGACGTTTCTCCCGGTGCTCGGCTTTCCCGGTGAGATGGGCCGCCTGCTCCGCCCGCTGGTGCTGACCAAGACGGCGGTGATCCTGGCGGCGGCGCTCGCCACGCTGACGATCGGACCGGTGCTACGACGCCGGCTCCTTGCCCGGCCGGCGCGGCGCGAGCTCGATCACCCGCTCATGCGCGGCCTGATGGCGCTCTACCGGCCGTTCGTTCACCTGGCGCTGTCGCGCCCCCTCGTCACGCTCGTCACCGCCGGCCTGGCGGTGGCCTCCTGTCTTCCGCTCTTGCCGCGTCTGGGCGGTGAATTTCTGCCGCCCATCTCGGAAGGCGATCTGCTCTTCATGCCGACCACGCGCGCGGGGGTCGATTCCGAAGTCGCGGTGGTCGATCTGCGCCAGCAGGACCACACGATCGGCGCTTTTCCCGAAGTGGCCAGCGTCTTCGGCAAGATGGGCCGCGCCGACAGCGCGACCGACCCGGCGCCGCTCTCCATGGTCGAGACCACCATCCGCCTCCGACCCCCCTCGGAATGGCCGCTTCGCCCCCGGGTCCGCTGGTACAGCGGCTGGGCGCCGGCGCCCCTGCGTTGGCTGCTGGGGCTGCTCTGGCCCGAGGAGGATCGCGAGACCACCGGCGAGCTGGTGGAGAAGCTCGATCGCGCGACGCGCCTCCCCGGCTGGTCGAACGGGTGGACGGCGCCCGCCCGCAACCGCGTCGACATGATGTCGACGGGGATCCGCACGCCGGTGGGGATCCGGATTGTCGCCGCCGATCCGGCGAGGCGCGAGGCGCTGGGGGAGAGGCTGCGGGGGCTGGTCCTCGGGCTGCCGGGCACGCGCAACGCGACCTCGGCGTCGCTCTCCGACGAGGTCCAGCGGGTCTTCGAGCCCGATCCGGCCGCGCTCGCCCGCTTCGGCGTCGACCGCCGCCTCGTCCAGGCGACCGCCGACCGCACCCTCGCGGGCGGGCAGGTCGGCGATCTCCAGCGGGACGGACATCGGCTGCGCCTCCGCGTCGTTCTCCAGGGCGGCCTTCGCGGGCGCGCCGATCTGCTGCGCGCGGTGACGGTGCGCGGGACGGCCTCGCCGGCGCCCGTTCCGCTCGCTCTGCTGGGGCACCTTCGCACCGCTTCGCGGCCGAGCACGCTGCGGACCGAGCGTGGCGAGGCGGTGTCGTACGTCCTCGTCGATCTGGCCGAGGGGACGGATCCGCGGCGGTACGTGACCGCGGCCGAGCACGCGCTGGCCGAGGCCGAGCGCGCGGGCCAGATCGCCCTCCGCCCGGGGGAGCGGATCGAGTGGGCGGGGCAATACGACCTGCTCTCCGCGGGCGAGCGCCGCCTGGGCTTGATCGTGCCGGCGATCGTCGTCTCGATGGCGCTGCTCCTCGGCTTGCTGTTCGGGAGCCTCACCGAGGCGCTCATCGTCCTCGCCGCGGTGCCGTTCGCGCTGGTGGGGAGCATCTGGATGCTCCACCTGCTCGGCTACCCGCTCTCGGCGCCCGTCTGGGCGGGCCTCTTGCTGGTCGTCGGCCTGGCGATGCAGACCGCGGTGGTCATGGTGGTGTACATCGACGCCGCGTTCTTCCGGCGGGTGCGCGAGGGGCGTCTCGAAAGCCGCGCCGACATCGTGGCCGCGCACGCCGAGGGGAGCGTCGAGCGCCTGCGGCCCAAGGTCATGACCGTCGTGACCATGACGGCCAGCCTGCTCCCCCTGCTCTGGTCGCGGGGCGCCGGCGCCGACGTGATGCGGCGGATCGCGGCGCCGATGATCGGCGGTCTCTGCACCAGCGCCGTCCTGACGCTCGAGGTCCTGCCGGTCCTCTACACGATCTGGCGGGCCCGGCAGCTTCGTCGGGCCGACCAGCTCGGCGTCCCGATCGCCGAGATCGTGGGCGCCGGACCCAGCTGGGCGCGCCCGGCGCCGCGTTCCGGAACAGCCGGCGGCTAGTTTCGGACGCCTTCGAACGGGGCCACGACCTGCGCGCTCCCCAGAGACGTCCGCAGGGTGGCCGTCCAGGTGGCGGTCGGCGAAGCTCCGGTGCTGGTGGTTCCCAGGCGTTGGGCCACGCCGTTCGGCCCGATGAGGGAGGCCGAGCCGGAGAGAGAGAGATCGATCCCGGTCCCATCGGCGGTGGCGAAGGCGCCGTTGAGCCTGCCGGTCAGCGCGCCCAACCCGGCCGCGCACGCGTCGAGGAGGCACCCGGCCGCCGCGCCCGCCGCCGGGCAGACGAGGGCGTCGAGCGCGGCGCAGCCCGTGGCCGAGCCGCCCGGCGCCTGGGCCAGCGCGAACAGCGCCGACACGAACGAGGGCACGTCGGCCGGCAGCCCCCGCGGAACGAGCGAGAGGGGACCGAAGGCCGCGCGCGCGGCGCTGCCGAGCCGCAGCGTGAAGTCCTGGCTTCCGATGACGAGCGCGCCGTCGCTGACCGTCGCCGAGGTGAAGGCCTCGAGGGTCGGCAAGGCGAGCGAGGCGAGCGCGACCGGGATCTGCCAGCCGGGTCCGAACCTGGCGGTGGTCAGCGTGTGCGTGACGGCGTAGCCGCCCAGCGCGCTGCCGGGCGCGACCACCAGCGTCGACTCGACCTGGATGCTGTCGAGGATCGCCGCCGCGTCGGCGGCGATCGCGGGGAGCGCGACCAGCGCCGCCGGCGCCGGGCTGCCGAACAGTCCCAGCACGCGGGCATCGAGCGCCGGGTCATGCGCGGCGTCGAGCGCGCTCCGGCAACCGGTGGGCGCGCCCGTTCCGTCGGTGAGCGGGACGCCGCGCAGGGCGGCGATGGCGTCGCCCAGCGCCCCCTCGCCGCCGGGCGCCGTGGCGGGGACGCAGTCGAGCGGATCGGCGGGCGTCGCGGGCGAGAGGGCGTCAATCGTGCAGTCGAGCCAGAGCTCCCCCGGATCGAGCGGACAGTCGGCGAGGTCGGCCCACGGCGCGGCCAGCGCGGCGGCCGCGGCCAGCGGCGGCGCAAACGTCAGGGTCGACGTCACGTGGTACGACCCAACGGGATCGGGAGAGGCGTCGTCGAGCGGCAAGGCGACCTCGACCGTCTGGCCGGCGACGATGCTCGATCCGGGGATGTCGACGCAGCCGTTGGCCACCACCCCGTTGCCGGAGTTCGCCACGCCAATCGCCGCGTTGGCCCCGCTGGTCTCCACGGTCGTGAACCTGGCGGGCGGAGCGGAGAGCGAGTCGAGCGTGATCGTGCGCGCCGACGGCGCTGGCTGATTGACGTCCAGGCGGGCGCAGTCCGTCCTGTTGTAGAAGAGGATCTGGATCGTGGTGCCCGACGGCAGCGGGCTCGCCGCCGGCGTCAGGAAAGGCGCCACCAGCACGGTCCCCGTCGGACCGGTGGCGACCACGATGGTCACCTTGCCGGGGACGGGCTGGGCCGGCGCCTGAAAAAACTGCGCCTGGAGGATGAAGTCCGCCGAACCGGCCCGAACGGTGGCGGAGACACGGCCCTGCCTGTCAGTGACGGCGGTCGGCGCGCTCATGATGGCCGCCTGGGGGCTCGGGTCGGACGAGGATTCGATGATGGCGAAGGAGACGGTCTGGCCGGCGGCCGGCCGTCCGCCCTGGGTGAGGACGAAGGTCAGCGTCGCCTGGGCGTTCGGGCTGAGCTGGCAGGTCCGGCTGGTCTGATCGCAGCCGGTCATCATCGTGAGCTCGGGGGTGAGCGCGAACTTGCCGCCTCCGCTGCCACCGCCCGAGCCGCACCCCGCCACCAGCAGCGCCGCGGCGGCGCAGGCCGTCGTCAGGCCTGTGGACAGGCTGTGGATTCTTTTGCGCTGGATCGCCCGCGCCGGGGAGGCCAAGCTCGATCGCCGCATATGCCCGACTTCACCCACCTGCATCTGCACACGCAGTATAGCCTTCTGGACGGCGCCATCCGCCTCGACCATCTGTTCCCCAAGGTGCTCGAGCGGGGGATGAAGTCGGTGGCCATCACCGACCACGGCAACCTGTTCGGCGCGCTCGACTTTTATCAGAAGGCCAAGGCCCACGGCGTGAAGCCGATCTTCGGGTGCGAGACGTACGTGGCGCCCGATCGCCTGGACAAGACGGAGCGGCGGTCGAACCACCTCATCCTCCTGGCCAAGAACGAGATCGGCTGGAAGAACCTCTCGTACTTGAACTCGATGGGGTACCTCGAAGGCTTCTATTACAACCCCCGCATCGACAAGCCGCTCCTCCGCAAGCACGCCGACGGGCTGGTGGGACTGTCGGCCTGCCTCGGCGGCGAGGTGGCGCAGACCCTGATGCGGCGCGGGCCCGAAGCGGCCGAGGGGGCGGCGCGCGAGTTCGAGGACATCTTCGGCAAAGGCAATTTTTTCCTGGAGATGCAACCAAACGGGTTGGAGGAGCAAGAGCAGGTCAACGGCCACCTGCAGGAGCTGTCGAAGAAGACCGGCATTCCGCTCATCGCCACCAACGACTGCCACTACCTGAACCAGACCGACGCCCGCGCGCACGAGATCCTGATGTGCGTGCAGCAGAAGAAGACGATCCACGACGACAAGCGGCTGCATCACCGCAACGACGCCTTCTTCGTGAAGACGCCGGCCGAGATGGAGGCCTACTTCGCGCACATCCCGGAGGCGCTGGAGAACGCGGCGAGAATAGGCGCGCTCTGCAACGTCGAGTTCAAATTGGGCGAGACCTTCCTGCCCAAGTTCCAGGTCCCCGACGGGATGAGCGCCGAGTCGTATCTGCAGTCGATCGCCGAGGGGGGGCTGAAGAAGCGGATCGAAGAGGCGCACCGGCGCGGCGAGAAGATCGACGGCGACGCCTACGCGGCGCGCCTGGCGCTCGAGCTCTCCGTCATCCAGAAGATGCAGTTCGCCGGCTACTTCCTGATCGTCTGGGACTTCATCCGCCACGCCAAGGAGCAGCGCATCCCGGTGGGCCCGGGGCGCGGTTCGGGCGCCGGCTCGCTGGTCGCCTACTCGATGCGTATCACCGACATCGACCCGATCGCCAACAAGCTGCTGTTCGAGCGCTTCCTCAACCCCGAGCGCGTCAGCATGCCGGACTTCGACATCGACTTCTGCATGAACCGGCGCGACGAGGTGATCGCCTACGTCACCGACAAGTACGGCAAGGACAACGTCGGCCAGATCGTCACCATGCACCAGATCAAGGCGCGCTCCGGCGTGCGCGACATCGCGCGCGCCATGGCGGTGCCGTTCGCCGAGGCCGACAAGGTCGCCAAGTTCGTCCCCGAGCCGATCCAGGGCAAGAGCCCGCCGATCGCCGAAGCGATTGAAAAGGAGCCGCGCCTCAAGGCGCTCTATGACGAGAGCCCCGTCTACCGGGAGCTGCTCGACGTGGCCAAGGGGCTCGAGGGGTTGAACCGCCACGCCGGCAAGCACGCCGCCGGCGTGGTCATCGGCGACAGGCCGCTGTGGGAGTACGTCCCCTGCTTCCGGCCGGCGGGCGACGAGGCCGGCATCGTCACCCAGTACGACAAGGACATGGTCGAGAAGGCCGGCCTGGTGAAGTTCGACTTCCTCGGCCTCAAGACGTTGACCGTCATCCAGACCTGCCTCGATCACGTGAACCGGGAGAAGGCCGCCGAGGGCGGGGCGCCGCTCGACCTGGCCGCCATCCCGCTCGACGACGCGCCGGTCTACAAGATGATCTCCGACGCCGACGTGACCGGCGTGTTCCAGCTCGAATCGTCGGGGTTCCGCGAGCTGCTCAAGAAGCTGCGTCCCGACTGCTTCGAGGACATCGTCGCCGCCGGCGCGCTCTATCGCCCCGGGCCGCTGGAAGGCGGAATGGTCGACGACTTCATCGAGCGCAAGCACGGGCGCAAGAAGGTGGAGTACGACCACCCGACGCTGGAGCCGATCCTCAAGGACACCTACGGCGTCATCGTCTATCAAGAGCAGGTCATGCAGATCTCCTCGGCCTTGGCCGGCTACAGCCTCGGCAAAGCCGATCTTCTCCGTCGCGCGATGGGGAAGAAGAAGGTCGAGGTCATGGCCAAGGAGAAGGCCGGTTTCCTCGAAGGCGCCAAGCAGAAGAAGGTCGACGGCAAGATCGCCGAGCGGGTGTTCGACCTGATGGAGAAGTTCGCCGGCTACGGCTTCAACCGCAGCCACTCGGCGGCCTACGGCCTGCTCACCTACCAGACGGCGTACCTCAAGCGCTACTACCCGGTGGAGTTCTTCGCGGCGCTGCTCACCTGCGACAAGGACGACACCGACGCGGTGGTGAAGTTCATCGC
>DATNDC010000275.1:0-23086 GCA_035607055.1 Polyangia bacterium | reverse complement strand
TCAGATCATCGCCGCCCTGACGGGCGAGGCCGCGCACCCGGTCGAGGCCAGCGCGCCCATCCCCTCGCCGACGCTGGCGCGCGCCGAGTGGGAGCACATCCAGCGCATCCTGGCCGACTGCCACCAGAACATCTCCGAGGCGGCTCGCCGCCTCGGGATCACCCGCCGCACGCTGCAATTGAAGCTGAAGAAGTACCCGCCGCGCGCGTGATCGTCCGATCGTCACCGACGTTCGTGCGTAAAATGTTCGCAGGTCGCGCTGCGAAAATTTTACACAGCGCCTCAGCCGTCGAAGGCCACTAGGGTACGGCCTCAAGGAGGCGATCATGTCGAAGGCTATCTTCGTCGCTCTCGCCGCGACGCTCGCAGGCGCAGGCTGCAGCAGCAGCAGCGGCAACAACAGTGGACCCGTCGCCGACTCGCTGGGCGCCGTCATCGGCCCGCCCGATCACCATTGTGTCTCCCCCGACGGCGGCCTCATCGTTCAGACCATCGGCGTCTGCAACGTGAGCGATCCATCGCTCGAGCCGTCCAGCCCCGCGAGCTGCAGCGTCAGCTTCAGCAACAGCTCGGGCGGCACGGACGGGGGCGCGAGCACCGACTACGGCCCCACCATGTACGGCTCCGCGGGCGACGACGACGACTGCAAGTACTACCTCAGCTGGGTGTCGACGCCCATCGAGGAGAACGTCGACACCTACTTCACGGTGACAGCGCTCCGGCTCGAGGACATGAAGCCCGCCACCTGCGCGACGATCATCCCCGACACCGCGCTCAACCCCACGCACCCGCCCGCCGGCCCCCCCAAGCCCTCCGTCGAGCTCTCGCCGGGCGTCTACAAAGTGGGACCGATTCCTTTCGACGCCCCTGGAATCTGGACGGTCCGGTTCCACCTCTACGAGGAGTGCGGCGATAGTCAGGACGATTCGCCCCACGGCCACGCGGCATTTTACGTGCAGGTCCCCTAGCCGTGAGCCAGCGGCGCCTCGCGACGGCCGGTGTTCTCGCGCTCGCGGTGGCCTCGCTCGGGTGCCAGAAAACGGCCGCCGATTGCCCCGCCCCGCCGCCGCGCGTCTGTCCCGAGGCCGGCGCCCCCAGCTTCGAAGCGGATGTCCTCCCGAACGTCATCGTCCCGGTCTGCCAGAACTGCCACGCCCCGGGGGGGACCGAAGCAAGCGTGCCGTTCCTGACCTATCAGCAGATCTACGGTCGGATCGGGACGATCTTTACCGACGTCTTCGAGCTATGCACGATGCCCCCGAGCAACGCGCCCGTTCCGCTCGACGTCGAGCAGCGGCAGACGCTGTTCGACTGGTACGCCTGCGGCGCGCCCAACGACACCCCGTCTGACGGGGGCCCCGGCGACTAGGACCGAATGCCCCCTGGGATGCCGATTTATGACACCCGGAGGGCGGAAGAACATACTTCTATGGGTATGAAGGGCCTGGCTGTTGCCTTCGTCACGCTCGGCGCCCTGGCGGGGTGCGGGTCGGGGTCGCCGACCACGCTGTCGAAGGCCGACCTGATGGACCCGCTGACCTGCAAGACCTGCCACCCGGCGCAGTTCCAGCAGTGGTCGGGGAGCATGCACGCCTACGCCACCGACGACCCCGTGTTCCAGGCGATGAACCAGCGCGCGCAGCGCGAGTCGAACAACACCCTCGGCACCTTCTGCGCGCAGTGCCACGCGCCGGTCGCCGTCCGCGAGGGAAAGACCGACGGCACCGATCTGTCGGCCCTCGCCTACCCCGACAAGGGGATCACCTGCTACTTCTGCCACTCGATCGATTCGGTGACCGGCACGCACAACGACCCGCTGACGCTCGCCTCCAACGGCGCGCTCTACGGCCCGTTCGACGATCCGGTCCCCGGTTCGCCGCACAACGTCTCGTACTCGCCCGAGCTCGACGGCGCGACGACCAACTCCGCCAACGCCTGCGGCAGCTGCCACGACATCGTCAATCTCGAGAACGCCCACGTCGAGCGGACCTTCGCCGAATGGTCGGCGACGCAGCTCGCCGAGAAGGCCGGCGGCCAGAGCTGCGCCGAGTGCCACATGGTGGCCAGCGCCGGCGCCGTCTCGACCACCACGCCCAACAAGGTCCGTCGCGTCCACGACCACATGTTCCCGGCGGTCGATCTGCCGATCGGCGATTTTCCGGCCGCCGACCCGGCCAACGCCATCACGCCGCAAAACGCGGCGATGCAGACCGCCGCCACCGCCTTCCTGGCCACCGCGGTCCAGGAGACGCTCTGCCTCAACCCCGTCACGAAGAAGCTGCAGTTGACGCTGGACAACACCGGGGCCTCGGGCCACAGCTGGCCGAGCGGCGCCACGCCCGATCGCCGCGCCTGGGTCGAGCTCACGGCTTATAAAGGAGGCGCCGTGATCTATGCCAGCGGCAACAGCGACACCGCCGGTTCCTTCCCCAGCGCGCTGCCGCTGGAGGGTTCACCCGATCCCGACCTCTGGCTGATCCGCGACTGCCTCTACGACGCCTCGGGAGGCGAGCTGAAGATGTTCTGGCAGGCGGTGACGCTGGCGACCAGCAACCAGCTGCCGGGCCTGCTCATCCAGAACGTCAACGATCCAACCACCTACCAGACCCACTTCACGCTCGACTATCCGGGGACCGGCACTCTCTCCGACACGCCTGATCACGTGACGGTCAACGTGCACCTGAAGGCGATCGGGGACGACGTGCTGTCCGACCTGGTCGCGAGCGGCGACCTCGATCCCGCGATCCCGCCACAAGTCGCCAGCTACACGCTGGGCGGCGGCGCGGTGCTGGACTGGACGCCGACGGCCGCGAACGCCTTCCAGGCCAACGACGCGGTCACCGGCGCGGTGATGACCTGCGTGGCGACCGGCGCCTACAAGAGCAACATCACCCTCACCACCAGCCACGCCCGCTGCCCCGCGGCTCCCCCGCCGCCGTCGCCGTAGCGCCGACGGCCTATTTGTTATTCGCTGGGGATGCAGATCTTGAAGGTCAGCGGATCCGCGGCGCCGCCCGGGGGCGTGAGGTCGAGGTAGAGCTCCCAGTAGCCGGCCATGAAGAAGTCGATGTTGCCGACGCCGAAGACGCCGCCCCCCTGCGCGGTGATCGCGGGAACGGTCGAGGCGCCGTGCCCGTGCAGCGGCATGTAAGGATCCGCCGGGTAGGTCGGCGACGTGGGCGGGGGCGCCATGACCAGCCCATCCGGCGCGGCGACGCCGGCGTCCGATCCGGTGCTGCCGCTGCCGCCGTCGGCGACCACGGTGACCGCCACGGTGAAGGTGTCGTAGCCGATCGCCGCGGTGGGCACGGGGCTGCCCGAGCCCTGGTCGGTCGAGGCCGCGGTGATGGCCGCCTGGTACGTCCCCGAGGTCGAGACCACGCTGATCCCGGGGGCGTAGCGGACCGCCTGGGGCGACGTCGCGCAGACCGAGAAGTCGGCGTCGAAGTTGAGCGCGTTCGACTTCGTGTCGCTGGACTTCGACCCGCAGCCGGCGCCGAGACCCAGCGCCGCCGGCCCGACGATCGCAAGCGCCAGCCAGGCCAGCGCGCTCTTGCTCCCGGGTGAGCCCATCTGCTCAAAAGTAACGCCGGACGGGCCAGGAAGCTCAGAAAACATGGAAACTGCCCGGGATGTCGGGCGTCACGCCGCCTTGCGCCGGGAAGGCCGCGGGTAACGACCCACGCCTCGCTGACCTCGCCTCATAGGAACGCTCCGTAGGCCGTCGCTGGAGACTGGGCGCCCGGCGCGGGGCGCGATTGGGGACCAACGATCGCTCACTAACTTGGCCGTAAAAAGGAGCACTTCCATGAACGGCAAAACCACGAAGATGTTCGGGTGGGCGGTGGGGGCGGCGATCGGGGGATTGACGCTCGTGGCGGCCGGGATGGCCGGTTGCACCGACGGCACCACCGCCACCGTCGCTTACGCGTACGACTATCCTTACGTCTACACCAGCTACTACCCGGTCGACACCGCGTACGCGGGCTACTACTGGGCCGACAGCTGGAACTACTACACGTTCTATTACGAGGGCGCGGGGGCGACTGGCGTCGTCCGGAACGCCCTCGCGGTGCCCCCCTACAACCCGGGCACCGGCGTGGGCGGCACGACTGGGTCGGGCGGTAGGACCGGCGCGGGTGGCGCGACCGGCGCGGGCGGCATGCTCGGCGCGGCCGGCCACGCAGGGACGGGCGGCAGCGGCGGGGCCATGGCGGGCGGCCTGCGGAGCACGCTCGCCTCGGTCGTCGAGGCGCTCGCGCGCGGCGAGAACGTCTGCGCGGGCCAGGTGACGATCACGCCCAAGAACACCACCCCGGCCTGCTCGGGCGGAACCTCGGCGCAGGAGCGGAACGGCGTGACGCTGGTCTTCAACAACTGCAAGGTCCAGGACGCGACGATCAACGGCACGTTCGACGTGACCGCCAACCGCTCGGCGTCGGAGCAGACCTGCAGCCCGACCACGGTCATCACGCTCAACCACACGACGACCATCACCAACCTCTCGATCTCCGACGCCAACGGCAAGATCACGATCCCGATGCAGACCGACACCGGGATGACGACCTACACCTTCGGCCAGACGCCGACCAAGCTCACCTTCAGCACCAACGGCGAGATCCAGATCTCCGACGCCTCGGGCGCGGCGATGGGCGATCTGACCTACACCGGGATGGACACCGTGACCCTCTCGGGCAACACGTCTTACACCGTCGACGGCAGCACGACCGTCATGAGCAAGAACGACAACGCCATGGCCACCATCACCAAGACGGGGCTCACCCGCAGCGGTGGCTGCTGCCGGCCGATCTCGGGCTCGTTCATGATCAACCGAACCGGCGGCTCGAACCCCGGTCAGGCCACCTGGACGTTCGGCCCCTCCTGCGGGACGGTGATGCGCAACAACACGAGCGTCACCCTCCCCGCCTGCATCTGACGCTTCGCCGTGGCGGCGCCGGGAGCGGCTCCGCCATCTTGACCGGGCGCACCTCGATCTCCGTGCCGAACGCGAGACCGGGGTGCGCCTCTTGCCAGCGCGCTACGGCTCCCCCTACCCGCGGCGGATGGCCGCCGAGCCGGCGGACCGCGCGCCGTCGGACGAGCGCGCCCCGACCGAGGGGCCCGCGATACGCGCGGCCCAGCAGGCGGCGAGACGCGGCCGAGTTGGACAAGTCGTCTGCACAGATTGAGCAAGCCAGAGACCAATCGCGGGGCGCGGAGACCGGGAAACCGCAGAGATCTGGGGATTTCGGCGTGGCACGACGAATGCTGATGCTGACGTCGATGGCCCTCGCCCAACGACGCGCGCTCGACCCGTCCGCCGCCGAACCGATCGCGCTCGATGGCTACCAGATCGTCGATTGCCTCGGGGAGGGCGGCATGGGCCGGCTGTTCCGCGCGCTCGATCGGGCCAGCGGGGAAACCGTGGCGTTGAAGCTCGCTCGCAGCGGAACGGCGGCCGAAAACGCCGGCCTGCTGCGCGAGGCGGCTGCGCTCAAGCGCCTGCGACACCCCGGCGTGGTCCGCCTGCTCGACGACGGAATCTGGTGGGGAACCCCCTGGCTCGCGCTCGAGCTGCTCGAGGGGCGGACACTGCTCGAGGAGATGGAGCTCTGGTGGACGGACCAGCCCTCGGGAGATCGGGAGGTAGGGCGGACGACGCGGAGGCCGCTCTCCTTGGTGGCGGAGGGGGCGGCCCACCGGTCGGCGCCGCCGCAACCGATGCAGGCGCCGCGGATCGACCAGCGCCGGATGGCCGCCGCCGGCCGGCTCGGCGAAGTCGCGGCCATCGGCGCGGCGCTGGCCGACGTTCTGGACCACGTCCACCAGGCAGGGTTCGTCCACCGGGACGTCAAGCCCGCCAACGTCTTCTTGCGGCGTGGAGCGGAGCGCGGCCGGGTGGCGCTGCTCGATTTCGGCCTGGCCTGTCCCCCCAACGCCCCGCGTCCGGCCGACGGGAGGCCGAGCCAGTGCGTCGGGACCATGCAGTACGCTGCACCCGAGCAGATCCGCGGCGAGCCCGTCGACGCGCGCGCCGACATCTACTCGCTCGGCTGCGTCCTGTTCGAGCTCGTGACCGGGCGGCGCCCCTTCGAGGGGGACACCGAGCACGAGGTGGCCCAGAGGCACCTCTACCGGCCGCCGCAGCCGCCCGCCGACCTGGTCTGGGGACTGCCGCGGAAGCTCGACGACTTGATCGTGGAGCTGCTCGCCAAGAGCCCGGACGCCCGGCCGCGCTCGGCGCGCGAGGTGGGCGAACGCTTGACCAGCGCAAATCACAGTTTGCTCACTGCCGGATTTGCGCGCAACTCGGGGATGTGGTCGACTTGCTCTCGTATCTGAAGGAGGACACCATCAACGGTGATCAGGTGACGCGGGTACGCGGCGATAGCCCCGACGGTGGCGTCGCCGGAACCGGTCTCGATCCGCTGCCGATCCAGAGCGTCCCCGACCGCTACCAGTACCTGGCGCCCATCAGCGCCGGGGGGATGGGCTCGGTTCACGCCGTGCGGGATCTGGGGCTTCTGCGCGTGGCGGCCATGAAGGTGCTGGCGCCCAACTTGGCGCACTCGTCGCGCGAGGTGCAGCGGTTCGTCCGGGAAGCCCAGATCACGGCGCAGCTCGATCACCCGAACATCGCCCCGGTCTACGAGATCGGCGTCGATCGGCAAGGGAACCGCTATTTCACGATGAAGCGGATCGAGGGCGACACCCTGGCGGACTGGATCGCCCGCGCGGGACGTCAGGACGGCTTCTCGGAGACGCTCGGCGACATGATGGCGGCCTACCTCAAGGTCTGCGAGGCGGTCGCCTTCGCGCACAGCCGGGGCGTCCTTCACTGCGACATCAAGCCCGGCAACATTTTGGTCGGACCTTTCGGGCAGGTCTACCTCGTCGACTGGGGGCTGGCGATCCTGGGCGCCGCGCACACCCCGACCAAGGAGACGCAGCCGCTGGTGATCGCCGGCGACGCCAATCTCGACGTCGGCGGAGGGCCCTGTGGCACCCCGTCCTTCATGTCACCCGAGCAGGTCACCGGCGCGCGCGGCAAGTTCGACGAGCGGACCGACGTCTTCGGCCTGGGCGCGGTCCTCTACAACATCCTGACCGCCGTCCCCCCCTTCGACTCGGAGGATCTCGCGACCTGCCTCGACAAGGCGACCGCCTGCATCGTGACCTTCCCGCCCGGCGATCCGACGGCGCCGCTGCCCATCGGCCTGTGCCGGATCGTCAAGCGGGCCATGGCGCGCGATCCGAACGACCGCTACCAGACGGTCGACGAGATGAAGAAGGACATCGACACGACCATGCGGGGATTTCCGTTGAGCACGGAGATCTTCGCCCCCGGCGACCGCATCGTGGCCGAGGGCGAACCCGGCGACTGCGCCTACATCATCGTCCGGGGGACCTGTGTCGCCTACAAGATGATCCAGGGCCAGAAGGTGGTGTTGCGCCAGCTCGGCCCCAACGCGGTCTTCGGCGAGATGGCCGTCCTCACGGGCGGCGTCCGGACCGCCACCGTGGAGGCCGTCGACGACGTCCTGGTCAAGGTCGTTCCCCGCCAGCTCCTGGAGGAGAACCTGGGACTGCACACCGCCTTCGGTCTGTTCGTCGTGGCGCTGGCGGAGCGGTTCAAGGAGCTCGACAAGCGGTTGGCCGAGAGGACGCCCGCGCGAACCGAGCCGCCTGCCGGCGAGCCAGACTAGAATCGCACGACGACCCCCGTGATCGCTCTCCGGAGCAACTTGCCGAACGCGGCCGCTGCCGGTGGGGAGAGGAGCTCTCTCGCGTACCGAAGCGACAGGAACAGTTGATCCGCGTAGGTGACCGCGCCGACCCCGAGGCAACCCGGCATCGGGCACGGCGGCGAGAACCAGAGGTCGGACGCCCGGCCAGCTCGGCCAAACGAGAGCGGCTCCTCGACCTTGCCGAGGTTCGAGAGGACCGCGGTCGGCATCAGTCGCCTGGCGGTCGTCGCGCCCAGAAAGCGTGACACCGCGCGTTTCCAGAGATTGGGGGCGAGCGCCGTCATCCGGTAGAGATCGGCAAATCCAGCCGACGCCCGGTCATCCTTGGCAGCGGCTGTCTGTGCCACGATCGCTCGGGCCAGGGCATCGTCGTCGCCCCGCTCCGACGCCGACGTCGCGACCGTCGTGGCGAGTGAAAGGTTTGCCACCACTTCGCGGCTCCAGGCCTGCGGGCGCAGGTTGAGCGGCACCACGAGGGAGATCTTCTCTGACCGTGCCCCGACACTCGCATTCCAGCTCTCGATCGTCCGCGTGAGGGCGACGAGAAGCCGATCGTTCACCGTCAGGGGCCCGGGCCCTTCACCGAGCAGGCTCGCCGCGCGTTTTGGGACGCGCACATGGTGCACGCCCCCCCCGCCGGTCGCGGCGCCCGCAACCGCCGCCACCCGCGAGGCTGGGGCGAGCCAGGCGTCCAGCTGAGCGCGACTGGCCGCCTGCATTCGCCGGTTCCAGGCGGGGGTCCCGGCGCGGGTAAAATGTCGGTCGAGGGCTCGAGCCTCGCGCAGCCCGACCCGCACCGCTCGGTCGCGCTCCCCGGCGTATGCGCGCGCGATCGAGCGCAAGAGTCTCAGCGCTCCGATTCCGTCACTGGCCACGTGCGACATGATCAAGGTGAGGCGATCCCCCCGCCGGCGGCGCGTGAGAATCAACCGGAACGGGGGAGCGTTCTCGATCGGCAGGGGATGATCGAGCACACCGGACCGCGCTTTCGGCGCCGAGCGTCCGTCGCCGACGACAATCAGCGGATCGAGCTCGAGGCGCTCGATGACCTGCCAGTGGTTGCGGAGTTGGAGCGGCGCGCCGGGCGCCAGGCGGGCGCGCGCGAGCGGATGGATTCGGGCGGCCGTCGAGACGGCGGCGCGGAGCTGGCGGGCATCGAGGCGGCCCGGGACCTGCGTCTCGATCTCGATGTTGAGCGGTCTCTCCGCCGTACACGCCGACAGGCAGGCCTCGTCGATCTCGTTGAACGGCACCAAAGACGTGCCCATCGGCGGCCACACTGCAGCGCGACGGGGTCGAGGTCAACCCGTGATAGTGTCTCCGTTCGGGAGGGCGACACCTGACGCCGAGCGAGCAACAGCGCCAAGTCACGGTCGTTTTCTGCGATCTCGTCGGGTCGACGGAGGAGCTCTCGCTCGTCGGGCCCGAACGCTTTCACCAGCTCCTGCGGGAGTACCATCGCGAGTGCGAAACCGTCATCGAGCGCTACGGGGGGTACATCGCGCAGCCGCTCGGTGACGGCGTGCTGGTGTACTTCGGATACCCCAGGGCGCACGAGGACGCCGGGCGGCGGGCTGTGTCCGCCGCCTTGGAGTTGATCGAGACGGTCGAACGGCTCGGCCGACGGCACAACCGCCCCTTGAAGGCCCGGGTCGGCGTCGATACCGGCGTGGTGTTCATCGGGCAGGTCGGCGGCAAAACGGGGAGCAACCTGGCAGTGGGGGAAGCTGTCCCTCGGGCCGCGCGCCTCCAGACTCTCGCCGCACCGAACCGCGTCGTCGTGAGCCAATCGACGCAGCAACTGGCCAAGCACAACTTCGAGTGGCGGTCGCTGGGGAGCGTCGAGCTCAAGGGTCTGGCTGGCCTGGTCGCGATCTACGAGGTGGTCCGGGTGCTGGGGGCCAAGGAGCGAGTCGAGGCGGCGCGCGGCGGGCAGGTCACCTTCGTGGAGCAAGGCTCCCAGCTCCCGGCGCTGACCGAGAGTTGGACCGCCGCCAAACGAGGCCAGGGACGGGTGGTGGTGCTCACCGGTGAGCCCGGCCTGGGAAAGACGCGGAACGCCGCGGCCCTGGCCGATCTCGTGAGGGGCGACGCCGGTTGGCTGGTCCATGCCTCGTCGTCTTCACAGTACCAGTCGAGCCCGCTGCACCCGTTCTTGGAGACGATCCGCGCCGAGCTGGAGCTTCATTCTTTCGGCAGCGCAGAGCAGAAGCTGGCCGCTGTTCGAGCCAGTCTGTCCGAGTCCGAGCAGAAGTCAGACACCCTGCCCTTGCTGGCCGCGGCGCTCTCGCTGCCTCCGAGCGCGGGATTCACGCCGGTGGCCTACCTGCCCCAGCGGTTGCACGCGGCGACCGTCCAAGCGCTGCGCTCGTGGCTGCTCGCCCGCGCCGGCCGCGGACCGACCCTGCTGATACTCGAGGATCTTCACTGGGCTGACCCTTCGACGGTCGAGGTCTTGATCGCCCTCGGCGAGGCCGTCGAGCACGCTCCCTTGATGGTCCTCATCACCAGCCGGCCGGGGTGGGAGAACGATCGTGACATCAAGGCCGTCGCCGGGATCAAGAACCTCGTTCGTCTGACCCTCGGCCGGCTGCCGAGGGAGGCGTCCCTGGCCATCGTCAGTGACCTGACCGAAGGGCGATCCTTGCCGCCCGCCGTGCTGGAGCAGATCCTGGAGCGCGCCGCCGATCTACCGCTCTTCGTGGAGGAGATGACTCGCGCGGTCTTGATGTCCGAGAGCCTGCGCCTGGTGGATGGTGCCGGCTACCAACTCCAAGACTCGCTGGCGACCCTGAAGGTGCCCGCCACGCTGCAGGACGCTCTGGCAGCCCGCCTGGACCTCCTCGGCCCGTCGAAGTCCGTGGTCCAGCTGGCGGCGGCCATCGGATTCGAGGTTCAGCTCGACGTTCTGTGCGCGGCGGCGGGTCAAGAGGAAGAGGCGCTCCTCGGCGAGCTGGAGCTGGTCGAACGGGCCGGCCTCATTCACCAAACGCAGGGGCACCCGTCGCGAACGTTCGCCTTCAGGCACGCGCTCATTCAACAGCAAGCCTATGAGGATCTTCCTTCCGCCACGCGGCGGACCTTCCACCGCGAGATCGCCAGGGCGATTCAGTCGCTGCGGTCCTCTGACGAGGACGCGGCGTTGTTGGCCTATCACCACGCCCGCGCCGACGAACCAACGCTCGCCGCGACCGCCTACGCGAGGGTGGGCGCCAGCGCCATCAACCACGCCTCCTACTTCGAAGCGGCCAAGGCCTACACGGCTGCGATTGAGCAGCTGCTCCGGATACCAGAGTCGACCGACCGAGACACCCAGGAGCTCGCGCTCGTTGCGCTCCTGGGATTCACGCTCCTGTCCACCCGCGGATTCTCCGACGTGGAGGTCGAGAAGGCCTATCGGCGCGCGTTCGACCTTTGCAGCCGGCTCGGATCAAAGGCTCCGCTGCGCGTGCTCTACGGGATATGGGCCTACAATCTCACGCATGGCGGCGTGGCGGCCTCCGTCGACATCTCGCCCTTCTTCGAGTCCTCGCTGGCACAGTCGCCCGAGCCGCTCGACCGGCTGACGGTGAACGTCGTTCTCGGCGTGTCCGCCTTCTCCCGCGGTGACTTTCGCGGGGCCCACCGCCACCTCGAGCCCGCCTCGGCTCTCGTCGATCTGGACGACGTGGCGACGCAGCATTCCGAGCTGCTGCAGCGAAACGGGTTCGACGGCGTCCTGAACACGCTCCTCTTTCTGGCCTGGACCCAACTGATCGAAGGGAACGCCCCGGCCTGCCGGGCCAACATCGCCCAGGCGCTGGACGCCGCCGAGAGGAGCAAGCACCCCTACGTCATCGCCACGGCGCTCAGCGTCGTCGGATCGATCGCCCACCACCTTCGGGATTCGGAGATCGCCCAGCGTCACGGCGAGCGGCTGATGGGTCTGGCCCAGGAGAATCACTTTCTCTACTGGATGGGCGGCGCGCTTTGCATGCTCGGCTGGGCCCATTGCGCCGCCAGTCGGGCGCCGGCAGGCCAGCCCTTGATCGAGCAGGGCATCGGGTTGTTTCAGGCCATGGGAGATGCCTACGTCGTGCCCTACTTCCTCTCCTACCTCGCGGAAGCCCAGCTCGAGGCAGGGCGCTTCGGGGACGCGGCGGAGACGATCGACAAGGTCCTGGCGCTGTCCGAGGGCCGAGGGACGCGGGCGTTCGTCGCCGAATTCGAGCGACTCAAGGGCGAGGCATTGCTGGGACTCGGGGAGCAGGGAGGGGCCGAGGATCGCTTCCGGCTCGCCTGCGCCATCAGCCGCGTCCAGGGCGCCCACCTGTTTCGCCTCCGCGCGGCGCTGTCGCTCGCCCGCCTCATGCATGCGCAGGCGCGCAACCAGGAGGCCGTCGAAGAGCTGCGGCCCGCGCTCGGCGCCCTGGCTGCCTCATCGGACGTCGCCGAAGCGGCCGCGGCCCAGGAACTGCTGCAATCGCTCTCCGCGCTCGATCGCGCCTGACTCAAGTCCTCTCGAGCACCCACAGCGGCAGCGCCTCGAGGAACCGACGGTCGCGCGAGCGGGGGAGGTGCGCGAAGGCGAGCGAGGCTTCATGGCGCGCCGCGCCCGCCAGGCCGTGGGCGAGCTCGCGCGCGAACGGGATACAGCGGTGCGCTTCCATGCGGCCGCGGACCCACGCCACGTCGGTCGCCGACCGGCGCCGCCGGTCTCGCGACAGGATCGCAACGACGCGCGCGCGCTCCGCCCGAGGCGCCACCTGCAGGAGACGGATGAGCATGATCGTGCGCTTCCCTTCGAAGATATCGCCCCCCAGCTCCTTGCCGTACTTCTTTTGGTCCCCGACGAGGTTCAACAGATCGTCCTGGATCTGAAACGCCGCGCCCAGGAAGAAGCCGAACCGGGTGACGCGATCGATGTCGATCTCGTCGGCGCCACCGATCATCGCACCGACGCGGCACGGATAGATGGTGGTGTACCAGCAGGTCTTCTTCAGGATCATCATCAGGTAGTCCTCGACCCTGAGATCGACGGCGTTGTCGCGGCGCCAGCCGAGCTCGACGGCCTGGCCCTCGACGGATTCGCGCGCCATGCGCTCAGCCTCCTCCAGCACCCGGAGCGCCCGCCCCGGCCCCAGCTTCTTGAAGTTGCTGATGAGGGGACCAATACTCAGCACGGCGAGCGCGTCGCCCACGTTGACGGCGACGGGGACGCCGTGGAGCTCGTGGAGCGTCGGCTTGCCACGTCGGATCTCGCTCTCGTCCTCGACGTCGTCGTGAACGAGGAACGCGTTGTGCAGGATCTCGAGCGCGACGGCCGAGTCGGCGGCCTCCGCGGTCGCGCCGCCGAAAGCGCGCGCCGCTGCGATGCAGGCGCTGGCCCGGAGAGAGCGACCGCCGCGACGAGGGTAGTCGGCGACCAGATCGTAAAGATGCCGGCGCGGCTCGCCCCGCTTGAGGTAGTGCTCGAGGCCCGCCCGCGCGACGGCGCCATACTCCTCGAGGGTTTCCTTGACCAGCGCGGAGGCGAAGGTGGGCATGGCGCTCAGCCGCCTCCCACGTCGACGCTCAGGAAACCGACCGGCCGGCCGGTCCGGGCGTCGAGGACGGGGCCTTCGTAGCGCCCCTTCGCCAGACGCGGCGGGACCGCGACGCTGAGCGCCACCCCCCTGCCGTCTCGACCGGTCGCGATCGAGACGGCGCCAAGCCGCGCGCCACGCCTCCCCGATCGCGCCAGCGGCGGAACACGAAAGGCGCGTCCGGCAGGCCCTTCTTCGAGCTGGAGCGCCGCCTTGACCGGGTGGCGACTTCGCACCGAGAGAGCGAACGACGGGCTGCGCGAGTTGCCGACGGACGCCGACGGCTCGGCAGTCGCGTCGCCGCCCGCGCCCTGCGCGCGACGAGTCGCGCGTCGAGGCGGATCGAAGTCGAATCCACGCGGGGTCCGGCCCTCGCCCGCCGGCGGCGCGTTCTTGGCCAGTACCCGCACGATCTCGCTGAAGGCGCCCGCGAGATCCTGGGCCGAGCGGAGCGCCCGATCGATCAATCGCCCGGGCTCGTCGCGGTCGGCGTCCTCCTCGCCGAAGGTCCAGAACGAGCGAGCGACGCGCTCCCCCTGGCGCAGGTATTCCTGAATGACGCGATAGCCGAGCGCCACGCCCTCGGATACACCGTTGGCGCCCTTTCCGCCGCTTCGCTGGGACGACGAGGCGGGACCCGGGTCGTCGCCCCGCGCCGCCCGGGAACGCGGTTGGCCGCCCACGCCGGACCAGGCGCCCGACCAGGCGCGGTTCGGCCCGCGCGCCTCGGGCGGCGGCTTCTTGGGCGACGGAGCGGAAGGTCGAGTGCGCTTTCTGTTCATGGGTGACGGTACCCCACAATCGACGACAGCGACGGCGCCTGGGAGATCGCGTGCGACGCGAGCAGGCCGGACATCACGGCCGCCTCGACGCACCCGAGGTTCAACCCACACTCGGTCCAGTCGCCGGCCACCGTCATGTTCTCGACCGGGACGTCGAGCGGCGAGATGCGGTGCTCGATCGATCCCGGCAGCGAAAGCGTGTAGCGGTCGGTCGGACTGACGTTGGCGCGCCAGAACTGGGTGTCGAAGGCGCGCTCGTCGCGCCACGCGCCCGAAGGGCGACCGCGGTCGGCTTCCTGCAGCAGGTCCCAGCGGAACTCGCCCGGACGCCGCCAGGCCGCCGGCCAGAGGTGGCCGATCTCGTTGTTGAGAAAGGAGATCGCCTCCCGTCGTACGCGGGCGGCCTCGGCTTCGGGGTGCGTGCGCGAGACGGGGCCGGGATCGGCGAGCACGCTGCAAAAGTAGGCGATCGTCCCCGGCCGCGCGCGCCACGCCTCGGCCTTCCCGAGGTGCGTCATGTCGGCCCAGGTGTCGAACGGCGCGCGAAACCCGGTCAGGCTGACGGAACCCTTCGTCCATCCGAGCTCATCGATGGTCGGCTTGAGCCAGAGTTGAAAGGCCCGCGTCGGCACCGTCTTCACCCGGTCGACCATCACCCTCCAGCGATCGTCGCTGGCCACGAGTTGCCGCGCGACGTGCGGGAGCGCGCCCACACCGACGGCGAGAACGACGTAGTCGAAGTCGCGGCCCAGCTCGACAGACCGCCCGCTCGCGCGGGTGCCGTTCCAGTGCGATTCGAAGTCATGACCGGCGTCGCGGAGGCGCGGGCCCTCCTCCAGCTGCCGCCAGTCGGGTTGAGCGGGCCAACAGGGCAGGCCGCCCACCTCGACGAGGGGCGCGTAATCGGACCCGCGCCGCAGGCGGGCCTGCACGTCGAAGTCGAGGCCCGCGACGAACGGTCTCCTCGTCTCGCCGCCCTTCATTCGCACGTCGCGCAGGCGATGGAAGAACTCGAAGCGCACGCCGCGTCTTTTCAGGACCTCGTAGAGCGGAGCGAAGACGACGTCGCCCATCCCCGCCTGCATCTTCCAGAAGAAGGATCCCCGGTAGGTGAAGAAGGCCCGGAGCGAGCCCCGCATGGCGGCGCCGGCCGCGATGCGCGGGCGGTCGAAGTCGCCGTTGTCGTAAGCGAACCCCAGGTCGTAGAGCGCCCGAACGAAGGAGCTCTGGATTGAATCCTCGCTGGCACCGTTGTGGAGCAGCCACTCCCGGCAATCGAAGCGGTCCAGGGGGTCGAACCCCCGATTTTCGCGCAGCAGCTTGGGGTCGGCGAGCCCGCGCATCGAGGCCAGCGCGACGTCGATGACGCCCCAGAGACGGCGGAGCTCGTCGCGCTCGCGGACGAAATCTTGGAGCAGGGCCCGCGTTGCGCCGGCGATGGCGCCCAGCGGTCGAATGATCTGCTCGGGCGCCGCGGCCCCCATCGACGAGCCGACGACCAGCTCCACCGCCCGCAAGGCTTCGAGCACCGCCGCCAGGCCGCCCAGGCCCGCGTATCCCGCGAGCCGGCCGGCGACGTCGCGAAGCCCCCTGGCCTGACCCGCGCCAGGCTGCTCGACCCGGAACGTCGTGGCCAGCAGCTTGCCGACCAGGGCGGCCGTGCGCACCAGGTAGTCGGGTACGCTCGGTGGATCGTAGTGCGTCTCCGGCTCGCCGGGCCTCCCCGCGGTCTCCGGGAAGAACACGCTCCACGGCGACCAGGCGCCCGAAGTCGTCCGATCGGCAGCGGCGACATGCCCGCTGGGGGCGAAGGCCTCCTCCCAGGTCGCCAGCGGCCCCGACGAGCGGTCGCGCCCCAGCTCGTCGTAGCACTCGCGCATCAAGCGGAACGCGTTCTCGTAGTAGCCCATCCAGACGTGGAGCCCGTGCTCCTCGATGCGCCCCGAGGGTCCCCGGCCCGAGGCCCCCTTGCCTCCGAGCCGCCATCCCTGCTGAAACACCGTGACCTCGTATCCCCGTCCGGGGCGGGACAGCTCGAACGCCGCGGCCAGGCCGGCGCATCCGCCACCGACGATGGCCACCCTCTGCCGGCGCGCCCGTCTGCTCACGACCGGCAGAAGCTCACCGCGCTAGGTGACCGTGACCTGGATGGGGGCGAGGACCTGGTCGCCGTCAAAAACGAGGTTTCCGCCCGCATAGACGCCGGGGACCAGATTGCAGGCTCCCAGGCCAACGAGCGAGATGAGAACGCTCGATTTATAGGTGCTGATCCGAATGTTCCGGGGTGGGATCGAGGTCGAGCTCGTCGCGCTCGCCAGCGGATTGTCGATGGAGAGGGCGTCGGCCTCGTCCAGCGAGACCTCCGTGATGACCTTGGGATCGGCTGCCTCGGCGACCTGTTCGATCTGGAACTCGATCCCGTCGGGCCCGATCGCGACCGGGAGGATCCCCTGCGGATGCACCCAGGCGCTGCACGCCTCTTGCAAAACGTTCCCCGCGTCGGCCCAGCACCCCACCAAGAATGCACAGAGATCGGTCGCGCAGTCGCCCGCCGTATGGTCATCGTCGGCGGACAGACCGCTGCCGAGCTCGTTCAGCGCGGCGAGCTGGCTATCCGCTGCCGCCTTCCAGGCGCCCAAGACCTGCTGGCTGCGCCCGCGTGCCTGCTGAATGCGCGCGCGCGCGCGCCGGCGGAGAGCTCGCGACGCCTTGTTTCGATTCGTTGCCATCGTCTCAGTCCCTCCGACCGGTCAGGGCGGCGACGGATCGGTCGGCGGATCCTGGTCGGGCAGACAGCTGTTCACCACGTTGTGAAATAGGTCCATCGCGTTGCCCCACCAGGCCACCGTGGCCGCGCAGAGGTCCGTCGCGCAGTCGTGGTTGTCTTGGCGCTCGTCCGCCAGAAGGCTGGAGGTCAGGTCGTCGAGCACCGCGATGTTGCTGTCGACGTTCTGCTTGATCGCCGCGAAGAACGCCTTCGTCTTCTTGTTGATCTTGCCGATCTGGCCGCGGGCCCGGGCCCGCGCCTTGGATTTGTCTCCCGCTCCCTTTGCGCCGTTCGCCATCGAGCTCTCCTTCATGTGGTCGGAGCACACGCCGAGGTCAAGATCAGAGCCGAAAACCAGATAATGAGGGCAACGAAGGTGAGATCGTTGATCGCCAGATAGGGCTGAGTGAAGCGCACGACCTTTTGCGCCTCGAGCTTGCACCAGGTCGTGTCTCCCGCGAGCGCCTGGGCGGAGCCGTGCCCGTGATCGACGTCGATCCCGCCGGCGTTCTTGGGACCCAGGAATTCATTCTCCAGGCACTCGTAGAGAGAATACTTGAACAGGAGGGAGGGCACGGGGGCGGCGAGCTCCCGATCGAGCGAGATCTTGAGGACCGTCCGCCAGTACGCGAGCGTCCCCAAGCCGAATGACCAGACCGCCTTTTCGAAGAACGGGATATCGGCGAAGGGAGGGCTCGTCGGGGGCGTCTTCTGCGGCGGTGTCGAGGCCCTGTCCATCACCAGCGTCGCCATGTCGAACTCGAAGCTCTGCTGCCAGACGAGGGGCATGGTCTCGCTCCAGTTGCGGGGATCGAGCCCGTTCACGAAGGCGCTGACCGGACGCTCGACCTCGATGGAGGCGGTCACGTTGCTGATGTGATCCTCATAGATCGCCTCGAGCTGGAAGTTCCGCACCTGACAGCCGCCGCCGCCCGCCAGCTCGTAGGCTTTCAGGAACCGCTCGGCACGCGCTTTCGGGGCGTCACCGAGGATCCGGCCCGGGAGCTTGAGGAGCTCGGCGGCCGGGGCCTTGACCAGCGGGGCCAGCTGTTGAACGAGGGTCGACAACGTCGGGAACGCACCGTGCGCGCTCACGAGCTCCGCGATGGCGAGCCGAACGATCAACTCGGATCCGGGCGCCCGATCCTGTTCGAACGCGGCCGTCGCCGCCGCCGGCTCGACGAGCTTCACGCGCGCCGGCAACGATTCGGGACGCGTCAGCTCGGGCCGGTAGTGAGACTCGCCATAATAGAAGAGGCCCGTGAGAGCTGCCTGTCGAACGGCGTCTGCTTTGTTCACGCCACGCTCGCTCTGCTGATGAGTGCCACGTCAGCCCGCCACACAGACCTCGAGTCCATTGGCATCGCGCTCCCCCGCCTCCTCTGCGCATCAATACCACTTTCCTGGAATCCGGCGCTAAACATTTTGCTCCGGCTGCCGGTGAGCGGCGATCATCCCGAGCACTCGGGATGATCGCCGTCGCGACCTAGGCTTTCGTCACTCCGGCCGGCGAGGGACTAGGGCCTGACGATGACGGTGGGCGCCGTGGCCAGGCCATTCGGCGAGCCGGCATACCAGGAGATCCCGTCCGACCCGAGAATCAACAGATCGTCATAGCCGTCGGCGTTGAGGTCGACCACGATCGCGTAGCTGCCGTCTATCGACCGATCCAGCGGCGTCGTCCGGGCGTAGGGCGGACCCCATCCGCTGGTACCGCCGTACCACACCGACGCCACCGTGGGACAAGCGTCGGTGCAGTCCGGCCCGATGAGGTCCCAGTACCCGTCGCCGTCGAAGTCGGCCAAAAGGACGAAGGACGTCGGCTGAGTCTCCCCCGACAACGTCGGCGACAAGCCGTTCGGCCCACCCTCGTAGGCGCGCAAGGTGTCGGCCGGCCAGGGGTCCTTGATGACCAGATCGGAGTAACCGTCGTAGTTGAAGTCGACGACCCACAGGCCGGTCATCCCCGGGACGGAGAGGGGGGTGAGCGCGTGGGGGTTGCCCTGGTACAGGCTGATCTCGCCTTCGTCGGCGAAGATGACGTCGGTCCGGCCGTCGCCGTCGAAGTCGCCGGTCGCGACCTGCGGAAGCCGACAGTCGTCGCCACAAGCGAGGTCGGCCCAGACAGCGCTGGGAGGGGCGGGCGCGCAGCCGCGAATCACCGGCGCGTCGCCGTCGGACTGCATGACGAGGTCGCCGAATCCGTCGCCGTCGACGTCGCCCAGGCCGATCGGGTTGCCAAGGCCAGCGCCCGTGTAGCCGCCGTGGGACACGTCGACGAATGCGTCGGCCCAGGCGAAGCCGTCGCTGGCGCCGAATTGGATGTGGGCGCCCCAGTCCGGGTACGGCTCGCCGGCGACACTGACGCCCTTCAGGCTGCTGAGGTCGGTGAAGCCGTCGCCGTTGATGTCCACCTGCGGCTCCAGGAGCAGCGTCCCGCTGCCGCCCGACAGCGCGGTCTGCCAGACGCGACTGACGGAAAGGCCGTCGGGCCCCCCCAGGTAAACCTTGGGGGTCGCGCCGAACACGGCGACATCCGGATAGCCGTCGCCGTTGTAGTCGCTGAACCCGCCGACGGAGGTGTTGGCGGTGGGACCGTAGCCCGGAAATCGGCGGCGAACGCGCATTTCCCAAGCCGACGTCCAGGTCGGCGGGACCCCGTCGGGCGGGGTGGCTTGAACCCGCCAGAACCAATATCCGGCCGGGAGGTCCTGCGGCAGCGTCGCCTCGGTTCCGGCGCTCCCCACCTCGACCACGACGTCGTCGCAGGCGCGATCGGCGCAGACCTGCAGCCGGTACGGGTGCCTCCCGCCCGTCCAGCGAAAACGGGGCGCGGCCGAGGTGACGATCGATCCAGATTGCGGCGACCACAGACGGAGCGCCGTCGGGTCGAGCGGGACGCAGGCCCCGGCGGCGGACGACGTCCCAACGTCCGCCACCCCACCGTCGAGCCGGCCGGACGACGCCGCGTCGACCGGCGCGGCGGTGCCGCCCCCTCCCCCGTCACCGCCGCCCGCGACCGCAGCGGCGCCATCGCCCGCCGAGACCGGCCCGCCAGGCGAGCCGACCTCGAGAGTGCCCGCCCGGCACCCGCCTACCGCCAACGCCACGCACAACGCCCGCCCAAACCTCAACACCCGTCCTCCGGTCGCGCTTCGGAACGCCCAAAAACTAAGCACTGGGAGGGCGCGAGGTAAGGCGCGGCGCGCCCGCCGGCCTCGTGTTCGGGGTCGCCGGGACGCTCCGCTGGGAACTCGGGTGCGAAGAGCTGATACAAACCGGGGATGCTCATTTCACGTCGAGAGCTCATGGTGGGCGCAGCCGCCTCGCTTCCGCTCGCCAGCGCTGCGCGCGCGACGGCCGGGCCGAATCCGCTGAGGCCCACCGGACAGGAGACGCTGGGGCCGTTCTTTCCGGTCCGCGCGCCCGCGTCTCACGATCCGGACCTGACCCACTATCCCGGGCGCCCGGAACGCGCGCGGGGGCCGGTGATCGAGATCGAGGGGCGCGTCCTCGACACGGCGGGGCGCGCGCTGCCGCAGGCACAGATCACCGTCTGGCAGGCGAACGCGTCAGGGCGTTACACGAATCCGGTGGACCGCAATCCGGCGCCCCTCGATCCGAACTTTCTGGGCGTCGCATCGTTCAGGGTCGGGCACGACGGGACCTTTCGTCTGCGCACCGTGAAGCCCGGACCCTATCCCGAGCCGTCGGGCACGATCCGGACGCCGCACATTCACTTCGACGTCACCAACGCCGACTACCGGCTGGTCACGCAGATGTACTTTTCCGGCGAGCGCCTGAACGCCACGGACCTGCTTCTGTCCACCCTGGGCGCGCGGCACCGCGACCCGAGCTCCGCGCTCTGCCAACCGGTCGCGGGAGGCGAGCCGGGCGTGCAGCGCTACCGGTGGGACATCATCCTGCTGACCTGACGGACCTCTGAACCGCCCTCCCGGCCACCGAGCTCGCTTCGAGCGCGATCAGTCGGTCGCGGCGGCGATCACCGGTTCCCAGTGCGGCTCGACGGGAGGCGGAGCCTCGGGCTCGGTGCGGAAGACCGTCTCCTGGGCGCTGTCGGCAGCGGATCGGTCGGGAGCTGATTCGGTCACGATGGGACGTTGATCCTTGGAACCGGGCATGGGTCCTCAACGAGGCAGCACAAATCGGGCCAGTTTGGTGGCCGCAGTTTCTCGAGCTTTTGTGGCGCCGGCCAGGCTCGAAAGGTGCGAAGGCCGCTTGGCACCGAGAACCAGCTCACGCACCGGATCCAAGTAGATGGTCCAGATTCCTTCGGGGCGTGGTCGGCGGTCGGCCATCTGAGGACGGACGTGCTCATCGACGTGGATGCTGGCTCGGGACGCCGCGGCCGGGTACCGGTAAGATGCTTTCGCTCAGTCTTCAAGCGATCATTCCGATCGTCCGAAGTTCCCGTGATGGACTGATCCTCGCCGCGGTCTTCTTCTCCTCGGGAAGCGGTCGCGGCCATGACTCGCCCCATGAATCAAGAGACCAAAGTCCTCAGCTTCGTCGAAAAGGCCGGATACAGCGCCGCCGACGCGGCGGCCAACTTCGTCTTCATGACGATGGTGCTGTTCCAGCTCAACTTCTACACCGACGTGTTCGGCCTCAGTGCCAGCGCGGCCGCCGCGGTGCTGCTCTGGCCGCGCCTGTGGGACGCGGCGTTCGACCCGATCATGGGGCTGCTCACCGACCGCACCAACACGCGCTGGGGGAAGTTCCGGCCCTGGATCCTCTGGACGGCGGGACCGTGGGCGGTGGTCATGGTGCTGGCCTACAGCACGCCCGAGGGGTGGAGCATGGGGATGCTGATCGCCTACGCGACGATCACGAACATGCTGCTCATGACGCTCTACTCGATGAATAACATGCCGTACTCGGCGCTGGGCGGCGTCATCACCGCCGACCTCAACGAGCGCGCCAAGTTGAACTCGTTCCGTTTCATCGCGGTGAACGTCGCGCAGTTCGTGGTGGGCGGCTTCACGCTGCCGCTGGTGGCCAAGTTCGCCGTCGGGCACGACCGCCGGCACGGCTGGCAAGTGACCATGACCATCTGGGCGGTGCTCTGTCTGGCGCTGTTCCTGGTCACGTTCTTCACCACGCGCGAGCGCATCAAGCCGGTCAGCGAGGTGAAGTCGTCGCCGCGGCAGGACTTCGCCGACCTGGTCAAGAACTCCCCCTGGCTGGTCATGGTGCTCATGACCCTGGTCCACTTCGGGATCCTGTCGCTCCGCGGCGGCGCGCTCTACAACTACTATCACCACTACGCCGACAAGGGAGCGATGTACGACTTCCTCGACTCGCTCGGCATGGTGAGCGCGCCCGGCGCGGCGCCGGCCGGCCTGCTCGACGCCATCGGCTACCGCGTGCACGGGACGCGCGCCGACCTCGCGGCGTCGAACGTCGCCGACGTGTTCAACAGCATCATCAACATGGCCGGCATCGGCGTCACCATCCTGGTCATTCTGCTGTCGCCGTCGCTGGCGCGGCGCTTCGGCAAGAAGGCGGTGTCGGTGGGCGGCTTCGCGCTGGCCGGCATCTTCTCGCTGGCGTTCTACCTGCTCGGCCCCGGCGACGTGGTCGGGATGCTGGTGCTCACCGTCGTCATCGCCATCTGCTACGCGCCGACCATTCCGCTGGTCTGGGCCATCTACGCCGACGTCGCCGACTACTCGGAGTGGCAGACCGGCCGCCGTTTCACCGGCATCGTGTTCGCGACCATCGGCTTCGCGCTCAAGGCCGGCCTGGCCCTGGGATCGGCGACGTTCCTCTGGATCATGTCCGGCCTCTTCGGCTACGAGACCAACCGGCCGTCGACCGCCAGCGCCGTCGCCGGCTATCGCGCCTGCGCCGGCATCGTGGTCGGCTTCCTCTTCGCGGCCTGCACCGTGCTCCTCGCCCTCTACAAGCTCAACAAGAAGTCGACGCTGAAGATGGCCGACGATCTGGAGGCACGTCGCCGTGCCGTCGCCGCGCCAGCCGCCTGACTGACCGCCGACGCGCAGAGGTATCCGCTTCGACAGTCACTTGAATCAGGCCGTCTTCTCGGAGTCCGGCTCTGCTTCCTCCCTGGCCGTTCGCTCTGGTCCGTTCTCGCTCAGCCACCGCGCCAGGGTCTTGCCGTCGACGCCGAGCCGCTCGGCGGTGCGCCCCCGATGACCGGCGAATTGGGCGAGGGCCCACACCGCGTACCGGTATTGAAGC
>DATNDC010000269.1:0-63804 GCA_035607055.1 Polyangia bacterium | reverse complement strand
GATCGACGTCCGCGACAAGGTCGGCAAGCTGATCGCCGGCAAGAAGAGCACCGACGAGATCAAGGCCGCCAAGCCCCTCGCCGACCTCGACGCCAAGTGGGGCCAGGGCTTCGTGAAGGCCGACTTCGTCATCGACGCGGTGGTCAAGACCCACCCCGCGCCCGCGGCGCCCGAGAAGGGCAAGGGGAAGCACAAAGCCGCCAAGTAGCGCGCCCGTTTTCCAGTCGATCGCGTCCGCCCCGGTCGATGGGGCATAATGGGATTGGCGTGGCGGTCGATCAGACGACGCGATGGGAGGTGGGGTCGCTCGTCCTGAGCGGCGCGGCGCTGATCGGAACCGTCGTCGCGATTCGCCGCGGCGCCTCCGCCCACCGCTGGGGGCCGGTGGCGGTATTCGCGGCGCTCTGGGTCGCGTGCGCGCTCTATGTCGCGCTGGCGAGCCTGGCCGCGCGCCGGCGCGCTTTTCGGCTGCGGACCTTTTCGGCCCCGCTCGGGGTCGTCCTGCGCCAGCCGGCATGGCTCCTCGCGAGGACCCTCGCCGAGATCATCGGCTTCGGGGTCGTGCTGGCCGTCGCGGTGGCGGCGTTCGGGTTTCCCGCCGTCGCCGCCGGTCTCTTGCTTCCCGTCGCCGGCACCGCTGTCTTTTCGGTCTTGCCCATCATCAGGGAGCCGGCGGCACTCACCTTCGAAGACGAGTGCCTGCGCGTCCACGTGAGCAAGAACACCACCTTCGTCGTCCAGTGGCGGTCGGTCGTCGAGGTCGGTCAGACCGGCCCGGCCCACCACCGACCCGTCAACGTGCGGGTCGTCGATCCCTCCCGGACCATCGCCTCGGTCGAGCCGAATACCGCTCGCAATCGCGGGCGCGTCCACACGCGCTTCGAGCTGGGCGAGCCGCGGGGCCAGGCGATCTCTCTCGAGCCGTGGACGGCGGGCCTCGACAGCGACACGCTGGTCCGCCTCATCCGTTCGGCAATCGGCGCCCGCGAGCCAGCGATCAATTGACCTCGATTCCCCAGCCAGTCGGCAAGAAGCGATCGCGCCTGGTGCGGTTCGTGCTCGTGGCGTTCGTCCTTCTCGGCGTGGTCCTGCTCGCGCTGGCGGCCGGCGCCTCACCCCGTCGTTTGGCACCGACGGCCGTTCTCCTCGCTGTGGCCGCCGGATCTGGAGCGGTCGCTTTGGTCAGATCACGCGCCGAGAACAGGCGGCGCTGGCGCTTCAGCCGGTCACCCGTCCCGCAAGGCATTCGGTTTTCGAAACCCTGGTGGCTGTATCTGACTGGCGTCGACGTTCTGGTTCACTACGCCGCGCTCCTGGCCGCTTTGTTCGCTCTGTTCCAGCTCCCGGGCGTCGGCGTCGGCATCCTTTCGTTTGTGTTCGTTGTGTGGTGTCTTCCGTCGCCCTTCTTTCATTCGCCCCGAGGCCTGACCTTCGAGCGGATGGGCCTTCGCCTTCACCACCGGGACTTCGACGTTCTCGTCCCGTGGGAGGCGGTTCGGAGCTGCGAGCAGATCGGTCCCGATCATTTCGCCGGCGTGCGGTTCGAGATCGCGGACCGCGAACGCATCGGCGACTGGGTCAGCCCCGACACGCCGCGCAACCGGATTCGGGCGGCGAAGCGGCTCGCCGAAAGGGCAGCGCCTTTCTGGTCTCCCTGGACGGCCGGACTTGACGCGGCGACGCTCGTGCGCGGAATTCGGGAGGGAATCGAAGGCCGGTCCGACCGATTGAACTGATTCGGCGGCGCGAAGATCTTTTTCGTTTCCCGTGCGTCGGAGCAGGAATGAGCCAGCCCGGTTGTGCACCGTCCGACGCGATCGATGAGATCGAGATCAGCTCTCCTTGCAGCGAGTCCTGGGGCGAGATGCGACGGACGCCCGGGGAGGAGTGGGTGCGGTTCTGCGGGAGATGTCGGCAGAACGTCTACAACGTCGAGGCGATGAGCCGCGGCCAGGCGCGGCGGCTGATCGCCGAGCGCGAGGGGCGCGTCTGCGTGCGGATCCTGCGCCGGCCGGACGGGACGGTGGTGACAGCCGACTGCTGGGCGCGGCTGCGGGCGGCGCGGCGGCGTGGGTTGCTGCCGTTCCTGGGGATGCTGGTGCTGGTCGGGTTCACGGAGCTCATCTCGATTGGCGTGCGTCTGGCCCGTCTCAAAGGGATTTTCGGCGCGCCGCCGGCGCGCGTCTCGCTGCCGGTGCTGCGCACGCCGGCGCCTCTGCCCCATCCGTCCCCCACGATGGGCTTGCCGGAGGCACCCGAGCCGGACCGTCACGAGATGGGCGAGAAGCCGGCTCACCGGGACCACCACCTCATGGGCAAGCGAGCCCTGTCGTCCAAGCCGACTCACTTCATGGGCGCGCCGGCGATCAGACCGCCGCTCGACGAGCGCGACCCGCTGATGGGCCTCCTCGAGTAGCGCCGACCCGATGTCCGGGCGTGGCGCGCCCGTGTTATGAGAGGCGGATGCTGTTCCCGGACATCGTGCAGTCCGTCGGGCGCACGCCGCTGGTCGAGCTGCGCCACCTGGACGCCGGCGGCGCGCGCGTGTTCGTCAAGATGGAGTCGCGCAACCCGTGCGGCAGCATCAAGGACCGCGTCGGCGTCGCGCTGATCGAGGACGCCGAGCGGCGCGGCGCGCTCAAGCCCGGGGCGCGGCTGGTCGAGCCGACCAGCGGCAACACCGGCATCGCGCTGGCGTTCGTGGCGGCCGCCAAGGGGTACGCGCTGACGCTGGTGATGCCCGAGCACATCTCGCAGGAGCGGGTGGCGCTCTTGCGGATGCTGGGCGCGGAGATCGTCTTCACGCCGGGCTCGCTCATGCGGGAGGCGGTGGCCAAGGCCGAGGAGATCGCGGGCGCGACGGGCGCGGTGATGCTGCAGCAATTCAAGAACCCCGCCAACCCGGAGGTCCACCGGCGCACGACCGCCGAGGAGCTGTGGGCCGACCTGGGCGGCGAGATCGACGTGTTCGTCTCGGGCGTCGGCACGGGCGGGACGATCACCGGCGTCGGCGAGGTGCTGAAGGCGCGGCGCCCGACCTGTCGCGTGGTGGCGGTCGAGCCGGCGGGGGCCGCGGTGCTGTCGGGCCGGGCGGCGGGCCCGCACCACCTCCCCGGCCTCGGCGCCGGGTTCGTCCCCCAGATCCTGAACCGCGCGATCATCGACGAGGTAATGGCGGTGACCGAGGAGCAGGCGGTGCGCGCGCAGCTCCAGCTGGCGCGCAAGGAGGGGATCGCCGCCGGCATGTCGAGCGGCGCGGCGCTGTATGCCGCGCTGGTGCTCGGCCGGCGCGACAGCCTGGCCGGCAAGCGGATCGCGGTGATCCTCCCCGACGGCGGCGAGCGCTACGCGAACAACGCCGTCTTCACCGAGATCGCGCGCAAGCTCGGCAACAGCGGCAACATCGGATCGGGGACGCGCTGATGGCGTTCGAGACCCGGCGCCGCAGCATCCTGAAGTCGCTCTCCTGGCGTTTCCTGGCGGCCCTCATCACCAGCGCGGTCGTCTACGTGCTGACCGGCAAGGGGGACTTCGCGGCCAAGGTGGGCATCGCCGACACGCTCGTGAAGCTGGTCATCTACTTCATGCACGAGCGCGCCTGGGACCGGATCAACTACGGCCGCGTTCCCCCCGCGCCCGACTACGAGGTCTGAGGAGGGCGCGGTGCTCGACGAGGTGCAGTGTCCGTACTGTGGCGAGCCGGGCGAGATCGCCGCCGACTACGACCCGGAGGTCCCCGGCGATCAGGTGTTCGTGCAGGACTGCGAGGTCTGCTGCAACCCCTGGACGGTGACGGTGCACGTGTCGCCGGACGGCGAGGTGACCGCCGACGTCGCGCGGGGATAGCGCGGCGGTCAGGGCGCGGGCGCGTCGGCGTGAATCGGCGGCCGGCGATCGCGCCAGGGGCGCGCCGCCTCGAGCTGGGCGGCCACGCGGAACAACGTCGCTTCGTCGCCGAACCGCGCGACCAGCTGGACGCCGATCGGCAGGCCGGCGGCGTTCCAGGTCAAGGGAACGCTCATCGCCGGCTGTCCGCTCACGTTCGGCAGCGGCGAGAACGGCATGAACGAGAACACGCGGCGCACGGAGGCGTCGATGAGGCCCGGGATCCGCAAGAGGACGCCGAGGTGCAAGCGCAAGAGCAGGTCCTGCGCGAAGGCCTCCAGCCCGCGCGGCTTGAGCGTTCCGATCGGCGGCGGCGGCAGCGCCAGCGCCGGGGAGAGCAGGAGATCGTGGCGTTCGAAGAAGGCGAGGGCGCGGCGGGCCTGCGCCTCCAGCCGCTCGCGCGCGCGCGTCGCCTCCACCGCCGAGCGCTGCCGGCCCAGCAGCGCCGTCACGGCGGTGGCGCTCTCCAGCTCGCCGCGGCGCGGGCGCCGGCCCAGCTCTGCGGCGGCGCGGGCGAGGAACGCCGCCGTGTCGACGCAGACCAGGGTGAAGAAGTCGCGCGCGAACGCCTCGGCGTCGAGGTCGGGGTCGGCCTCGTCGACGTGGTGGCCGAGATCGGCCAGCAGCTTGGCGGCGTCGTCGGCGGCGGCCGCGCAGTCGGGGTGGAGCGGCGGCGACGTCACCTGCGGCCGCTTGGTGAGCGCGATGCGCAGCTTCCCGGGCGGCGCGCCGACCTCGGCGAGGAACGGGCGGGCCACGGGGGGCGCCCAGTAGGGCGAGGTCGTCTCGGGCCCGGCGGTCGCGTCGAGCAGCGCGGCGCTGTCGCGGACGCTGCGCGAGATCGCGTGCGCGATGGTGAACCCGTTCCAGACCTGCGAGTGATCGGGGCCGACCGGCGTGCGGCCGCGCGTCGGTTTGAGCCCGAACAGGCCGCAGCAAGAGGCGGGGATGCGAATCGACCCGCCGCCATCGTTGGCGTGCGCGAGCGGGACCACACCGGCGGCGACCGCCGCGGCCGACCCGCCGCTCGATCCGCCCGGCGTGCGTGTCGGATCCCAGGGGTTGCGGGTCGGTCCGAAGAGCTCCGGCTCGGTGACCGGCAAGAGCCCCAGCTCGGGCGCGTTCGTGCGGCCGAAGATGACCAGGCCGGCGCGGCGCAGGCGCTCGACGATCGTCGCGTCGCGCGGCGCCTTGTGCCCGGCGAGATACCGGCTGCAGCTGGTCGACGCGACGCCGGCCATGTCGCAATGGATGTCCTTGACCAGGAACGGCACCCCCGCGAACGGCGCGGCCGGATCGGCCGGCGTGGCGGCGGCGGCCCGCCGCGCGTCGTCGTAGAGCGGCGTCACCACCGCTCCCGTGCGCGGGTTCACCCGCTCGTTGCGGGCGATCGCCTCTTCGAGCAGCTCCGCGGCCGAGACCTGCCGCCGCCGGACCAGCTCGGCCAGCCCCAGCGCGTCGAACCTGCCGTAGTCAGCGATCGCCACGGTCCCTCACCAGAAAGATCCCCGCCGTGACGCCCGCCAGCGCCGTCGCACAGCGAACGAGCGAATCGAGCCAATACAGCGGCGCCACGATCAAATAGGTGTCGAGGAGATAGGTCCAGGCCGCGAGCAACAGGAAGATCCAGAGCGCGGTCCAACTCCGACGCGCCAACCGGCGCTGAGCTCTCCGGGCGCGCGCGGCCCCGATGGCCATCCCCAGGCAGGCCAGCGCGATCACGAAGTTCGAGGCCCCCTCGAGGATCAGCAGCTTCGGCGTCCAGAGATAGTCGTGCCCGCGGGGCATGAAGATCTCGGTCGAGAAGAGCGCGCGCAGCGACGACACCGCGAGACAGAATGCCGGCTGTCCTACCTCAAGGCAAACGCGCTGTTCGCCGTCGGTGGTGCGCGGAAGTGCAAGCTGGACTGCACTTCTCGACCCGCCAGTTAAGTTTTTCGCGCGCGTGCCGTTGATTCCTGCTTCGCGAGGGGACGCGTACGCATTGGGATGAAAAAGGTCGTGATGCCGACTGACCTTCAGCCTCAGAGCGCACGGATGACGACGTCGACCAACGTCACGGGGCCGACGACGGGCGAGCGCATTCCGGGACCCGACCGCAGCTCGACGTGGCAGAGCGGCACACACTTCAGCAGATACGAGATCGACTCCCTGCTGGCGGCGGGCGGGATGGCCGAGGTCTGGCGCGCCAAGCTGAAGGGGGTGCGCGGGTTCGAGAAGCGGATCGTCATCAAGACGATGCTGCCGCAGCTGGCCGGGCGCCCCGACCTCGTCGAGATGTTCATCAACGAGGCGACGCTGGCCTCGGCGTTCAGCCACCCGAACATCGCGCACGTTTTCGACTTCGGCCAGCTCGAGGGGCGCTACTTCATCGGCATGGAGTACGTCCCCGGTGTCACGCTGCGCTTCGCGCACAAGCGGATGCTCGCCCGCGGCGATCTCCTGCCGATGGCGGCCACGCTGCACGTGATGATCGACCTCTGCGAGGCGCTGCACGACGTACACGAGCTGGCCGACGGCCACGGCCCGCTCGGCCTGGTCCATTGCGATCTCAGCCCCGACAACGTCATCGTCTCCACCAGCGGCGCCGCGAAGCTGATCGACTTCGGCGCGGCGCGGGCCACCGCGCGCATGCCGGCGCGCGCGTCGTTCGTCGGCAAGTATCGCTACGCGGCCCCCGAACGGGTCCGCCGCGCCGGCGAGGACCGGCGCAGCGACATCTACTCGGTGGGCGTCATCCTCTACGAGTGCCTGACCGGCGCGCGTCCCTACGACGGGCGCGACGCCGAGATCGTCCGCATCGTCGAGGCGGCGCGGGTCTACGATCCCCGGACGCGCGCGCCGGCGCTGCCGGCGCCCGTCGCCGAGATCGTGATGCGGGCGATGGCGCCCGATCCGGCGGAGCGATTCGCGACCGCGCGCCAGATGCGCGAGGCGCTCACCCTCTGCCTGGGCGCGCTCGGGGCGTCGAGCTCGGGCCAGGAGGAGGACGTGACGGCCTCGCTGGCCGCGCTCATGGAGGAGCCCCGGACGCCCGGGCCCGTGCTGATCGCCCCCCCCGGCGTCCCGGAGTTGCCCGTTCCGGAAGCGATCGACCTCGTCGCCGAGCCGTCGTCGGAGGTCGAGGTCGCTCTCTGCGAGGTCGAGATCATCGAAGCCTCGGGGCCGATCCAGATGCCTTCCGGGCCGACCCGAACCGAGGCGTCGGAGACGCCGGCCGTCTCCGGCCACACCCGCCCGGGCAACCCGCCCCCCGCGCCGCCCCCCGAGGCACGCAAAGCCGACCCGTCGGCGCCGCACTGGAGCCTGCCGGGACAGCTGTTCGACCGCGTGTTCGGCGGTCCCGTGGGCGCCGTCGCCGGAGTCCTCGGCTGGCGGCGCACGCCCGACCAGCCGCCCCACGCGAGCCAGCGTTCGCCGCGCCAGCGCGCCGTCGAGCTCTTCGACCAGGGCATCGCGCTGCGCAAGGAGCGCCGCTACGGCGAGGCGCTCGACGCCTGGGAGCGGGCGGCCGCGCTGGCGCCGGAGAACCGCGTCTACCGGGCGAACGTCGCCCGGCTGCGCGAGCAGCTCGACGAGCTGCGCCGCGCCGAGCGCGAGCTCGCCGACTGGGGCGGCGAGCTCGACACCAGCGAGCGCTGACTCAGCGGCTGGACGCCGCCGGCAGCCCGACCGGGCAGGCCACGCCCGTCCCGCCAATCCCACAGTAGCCGTCCGGGTTCTTCGCCAGGTACTGCTGGTGGTCGGCCTCGGCGTAATAGAACGGCGGCGCGGGGGCGATCTCGGTGGTGATGGGACCGTAGCCGGCGCCGGCCAGCAGGCGGCCGTACGCCGCGCGCGACGCCTCGGCGGCGCGCTGCTGGTCCGGGCCGTGCGCGTAAATCGCCGAGCGGTACTGCGTCCCGGAATCGTTCCCCTGCCGCATCCCCTGCGTCGGGTCGTGGTTCTCCCAGAACACGCGCAGGAGCTGGTCGTAGCTGACGCGCTTCGGATCGAACACCACCTGCACCACTTCGGTGTGGCCGGTGAGACCCGAGCAGACCTCGCGGTAGATCGGGTTCGGCGTGGCCCCGCCCGCGTAGCCGACGGCGGTGCTGAAGACGCCCTCCTGTTCCCAGAACTTGCGCTCGGCGCCCCAGAAGCAGCCCATTGCGAACGTGGCCAGCTCGAGCCCGGCGGGAAACGGCGGTTCGAGCGGCGCGCCGTTGACGAAGTGGCGCGCCGGGACCGGCATCCTCTCGGCGCGGCCGGCGAGCGCCTCCCCCGGTGCCGGCAACTTGTTCTTGGCGGAGCTCCACATGCGGACATCTTGGCGCGCGCCTGCCCTCGGCGCCAGCGCCGCGCTCGCGCTCGCGCTAGAATGAGAGTGTCAGCATGGCAGCCCCCCTGCCGCGTCTGCGCGCGGATCTCGACGTCATGCCGTCGCCGCTCCCCGAGCAGCCGGGCCTCATCATCCGCGATCCGTTTCGCTACTCGACGGTCACGCTGGTCGTGCCGCCGCTGCTGGCGCGGTGCCTCGGCTGTTTCGACGGCCAGCACGACGAAGGGGACCTGCGCGCCACGCTGGCCCGGCTGGCCGGTCAGCTGGCCGTCGGCGACGCCGCCCAGAACCTGGTGCAGGCGCTCCGCGAAGCGGGGTTCCTCGACGACGAGCGCTTCGCCGAGATGCGCGCGGCGCGGCTGGCCGAGATCGCCGCCGCGCCCGAGCGGCCGGCGGCGCACGTCGGGAACGCCTATCCGGCCGAGCCGGAGCCGCTGCGGGCCAGGCTGCGCGGATACTTCGGCGAGGGGGCCTCGACCGGGGACGGCGCCGGCGACGGTCGACTCGGCCGGGCGCCCGCGCGCGCGATCGCGGCGCCGCACGTCAGCCCCGAGGGGGGCAGCAGCGTCTACGCGCGCGCCTACGGCGCGCTGCCGGTCGATCCCGAAGCGGGCGAGCGGGTGTTCGTCGTGCTCGGCACCTCGCACTACGGCGAGCCGGACCGCTTCGGCCTGACGCGCAAGCCGTTCGCCACGCCGTTCGGCGCCGCGCGCACCGAGGCCGGGCTGGTGGACGCGCTGGCGGCCGCGGCGCCCGACGCGGTGGCGCTCGAGGATCCCTGTCACTTCGTCGAGCACGCGGTCGAGTTCCAGGTGATCTTCCTCCAGTATCTCTACGGCCCGTCGGTGCGGATCCTCCCTGTCCTCTGCGGGGCGTTCGGGGAGGGGCCGCGCGCGGGCGCCCACCCCGAGGTCAGCGAGCGGGTGGCCCGTTTCGTCGGCGCCCTGGGCGACCTGGCGGCACGCGAGGGAAGCCGCTGGACGTTCGTGCTGGGGGTCGACTTCGCCCACGTCGGGCGCCGCTACGGCGACCCGCTGGCCGCGCGCGCGCACGCCGGACCGCTGGCGGCGGTCGCCACGCGGGATCGGGCGCGGATCGAACGGATCGCCGCCGGCGACGCGCGCGGTTTTTGGGAGCTCGTGACCGAGCGCGGCGACGACGATCTGAAGTGGTGTGGCACTTCCCCGATCTACACGTTCCTGCGCGCCGTCCCCGAGGCGCGGGGGCGCCTCACCGGCTACGACCAGTGGAACATCGACGAGGCGAGCGTCGTCAGCTTCGGCGCCCTGCTGTTTCCAGAAAAGGAAAGGGCTTGACCGATCGAGGCCGAGGCGGTCAGATGACCATGGGCGGGGACCGGCGGGCCGTGGAGCTCCGGTAGGCTTAAAATGAAGCTCACACCCCCAAGGACTCTCTTTTTTCTCTTAGTCAGCGGCTTGGCCGCGGCGGCGCTGTCGTCGTGCACGCCGCCGGCGCGTGGCGGGTCCGGAGGAACCTGTGGCCCCGGCCAAATGCAGTGCGGCACCACCTGCGTGAACCTGCAGAGCGACAACCAGAACTGCGGGACGTGCGGCAAGGTCTGCCAGAGCGGCAGCACCTGCACGGCGGGTTCCTGCGCCTGCACGGGCGGCTTCGTGAGCTGTGGGGGCGGCTGTGTCCAGTCGAATCCCCAGCACTGCGGCACCGGTTGCACGGCCTGCGCGAGCGGCGACGTCTGCGACAGCACGGGGATCTGCTCGTCGACCTGCTCGTCGGGAACCAAGTGCCCGGACGGCACCTGCGGCGGGCTGACGAACGCGGCCGACTGCGGGACGTGCGGCACCGCCTGCGGCTCGGGCTCCTCCTGCGTGAACGGGAGCTGCAGCTGCACCGTCGCCGGCCAGCAGCTCTGCGGCGGCAGCTGCATCGATACCAGCTCCAACGCCAGCAACTGCGGCAGCTGCTCTCACGCTTGCGCCAGCGGCCAGACCTGCAGCAACGGGGCCTGCACGACCGTCAGCACCGGCTCGGGCGGTGCGACCGGGAGCGGCGGCTCGGGGAACGGCGGCGGCGCGGGGAGCGCCGCGGGTGGCGTCAGCGGGACGGGCGGCCTCTCGCGCGGGCCGACGCCGCCCTCGAACGGAACCAACTTTCCGTTCCCGCAGAACCGGCAGATATCGGGCTGCACCTATCCGGCCGCCTACGACAACAACGACGTCATGGCTGCCTACACCAAGTGGAAGACCGACCTCATCACCGCCAACGGGGCGGGCGGCTTCCAGCGCGTCCAGCGGACGACCTCCGACGGGCTCGGCAGCCCCTCGGGGGCCACGCCGCTCAATTCGACCGTCTCCGAGGGGATCGGCTACGGGATGGTCATCGCCGTCTACATGGGCGATCACACGCTGTTCGACAACCTCTGGAAGTACGAGCAGCTCCACACGGACGGCAACGGCCTCATGAACTGGGTGGTCGACGCGAGCGGCAACGCGCCGGTGGTGAACGGGCAGCCCGAAGGCGGCGCCGCGACCGACGCCGACGAGGACATGGCCTGGGCGCTGGTGATGGCCGACAAGCAGTGGGGATCGAGCGGCGCGCTCAAGTACGCCGACCTGGCCAAGACGCAGATCCAGAACATCTGGAACCACGAGGTCTACATGTCGAAGCTGACCGGTCCAGGCGACAGCTGGCCGGGCAATCTCTTCGACGACGTCAACGCCTCGTATTTTGCGCCGGCCTACTATCGCGTGTTCAAGCAGGTGGACACCGACTCGACTCACAACTGGGACGCCGTGACCCAGACGGTCTTCGACACGATCTTCTGCGACAAGTCGGGCACGACGTTCTGCAACGTGCTCAACACGAGCAACAAGAACACCACCAACGGGCTCGTCCCCGGCTGGGCCACCAACACCGGCGGAATGTCCAGCGCAGGTCCCTACTACTACCAGTACGACGCCTGCCGGACGCCGTTCCGCCTGGGCATCGACTGGTGCCTGAACGGCGCCAGCGCCGCGAGCGCCGCGGCGGGGCTCAACCCCTCGCGCGCGCAGCAGTACGTGGCGCTCACCAGCAGCTTCTTCAGCGGCGTCGGCGCCGCCAACATCGTCGACGGCTACAACATGGACGGCACCGTGAATTCGAGCGCCCACAGCGTGTCACAGGGCCAGTCGGCCGCGTTCATCGGCCCGGCGGCGGTGGGCGCCATGAACAGCGCCTCGAACCAAGCGTTCCTCAATGAGGCCTACACCCTGGTCAAGGGCGACAATCTGTTCGTCGGCGGCGCCTACTACGAGGAGTCCTGGACGGTCATGTCGCTGCTGATGATGACCGGCAACTTCCTCGACTACACGCAGATCACGCCGGCGACGAACTGATCGCCTTCCGGGCGGCAGCCGGCTAGTTGCGCGCCACGGCGCCCGGCTGGATCGCCTTCAGCGCGGCGATGCGCGGGCGGATGGCGTCCAGGTAGCCGGCGCGGTCGGCGACCGGGGCGTCGCGGTTGACGTTCAGCTTGCTCGGGTCGACGAAGGCGCCGTTCTTGGTGACGCTGAAGTGGAGGTGCGGCCCGGTGGCCAGGCCGGTCATGCCGACGTAGCCGATGACCTCCTTCTGCTTCACCTGCTGCCCCACGTGCAGGCCGCGCGCGTAGCGCGAGAGGTGGTAGTAGCGGGTTCCGATGCCGTTGCTGTGAGCGAGGACGATGGTGTTGCCCGAGCCGCGCTTGAGGCCCACCTCGACGACGCGCCCGGCGGCCGAGGCCCAGACCGGCGTCCCTTGCGGCGCCGCGTAGTCGATTCCCAGATGCGCCCGCTCGACGTGCAGGATGGGGTGGAAGCGCTTGAGGTCGAACTTCGAGCTGATGCGCACGTAGCGGAGCGGCGTCTTGAGCATCGTCTTCGAGATCGCCAGGCCGTGGTCGTCGTAGTACTTGCCCGGCTTGTCGCGGGCCGCGCCCTTGCCCGCCCAGAAGAAGGCGCGGAAGGTTCCGACCTTGCCGCCGTACTCGGCCGCTAAGAGCCGCCCGTACTTGTAGAACTGCCCAGCGAGATATTGCTTCTCGATGATCACCTTCCAGTGATCGCCGGGGTGGGTGTCGGTGTAGAAGTTCACGTCCCAGGCGAACTGCTCGACCAGCAGGCCGACCAGCGCGGTCGACTCGCCTGCCTTCTGCACCGATTCGTAGAGCGACGAATCGACGACGCCGCCCGCCTCGGCCGTCTTGATCTCGACGGCGGCCTCCGCCTTGCGCCCTTTCCAGGCGCTGCTCTCCTCGTCCTTCTCCACCAGGTAACGGAGGATCGCGGACGGCTGGTACTCGAAGGCGGACGGTGCGCCGTCGTCGCCGAGGCGCACGACGTACCTCTGACCGCCGCGGATGCTGCGCGGATCGCAGAGCTTGCCGAGCGCCGCGATCACCTGCGGGCCGGCCGCGCCGAACCCCTCGCGGGCCAGCACCTGGCCGAGCGTGTCGTTGTTGTTGAACTTCTTCTCCACCGAGTCCTCGTGCGCGTCCGCCTCGTCTTCGGGCGGTGGCGCGAACGGGATCTGGAACGGCGCGTGGGGCGTCGTTCCGCGCGCCATGCTGGGATCGGGCGGCGGCGCGTAGGGGATCTGGAAGGGCGCGTGCGGAGGTGGGACGTTGGCCGCCAGCGTACGCGCGGCCAGATCGGGCCGCGCGGACCGCGGCGCGATCGGCTTCGGCAGCGCGGGCGGCGGCGGTTCCTGGTTCTCCTCGGCCACGGGCGCGACTGGCTCGGCGGCCGGCGCGGGGGGAGAAACCTCGAGCGCAGCCGCTCTCTCGGGGGCGGTCGCCTTGCTGGTCGTCTTCCCGGCCGTCTTCTTGGCCGGCGCGGCGGCGATCTCCTCGCGGGCCGCGCGGGCGTCCGCCGTCAGGATCTCGCGGCGGCTCGTCTCCATCGTCTTGGTGGTCGACTGGAGGTTGAGGACCTCGCGCGGGGCGGTCTTGTGGCTGAAGAAGAAGACGTAGACGTTCATCCCCACCAGCGCGACGAGAAACCCGCTCAGCCAGAGCGACTTCGTCATTTCGCCGGAGCGCCGTCTGCGTCGTCTACGTGCCAATCGACCTCGGGGGGCGGAAACGGGGCCGGCCGCCTGCCGCAGCCGGTCTCTTCAACTAGCACGCGGGCCGGGTCCAATCAATTTAACCGGCGGTCGAGCTGGGTCCGGCCGAGCCGCCGATCTGGTACCCGCGACCGGGGCTCAGCCGGCCCGGGCGTTGCGGAGCATCTCGGCCGCGTGGGCGGAGGCCTCGGCCGAAGGGGCGGCACCCGCCAACATGCGGGCGATCTCGCCCGGCCGGTCGGCGTCGTCGAGCCGGACGATCTCCACGCGCGTCTTCCCGCGCGCGGCGGTCTTGGTGACCCGCACGTGCGCATCGGCGAAGGCGGCCACCTGCGGCAGGTGGGTGATGACGATGACCTGCCGGTCGGCCGCCAGCCGCTTGAGCTTGCGACCGATCACCTCGGCGGTGCCGCCTCCCACCCCGGCGTCGACCTCGTCGAACACGTAGGTCAGCACCTCGTCGGTGCGGGCCAGCGCCTGCTTGACCGCCAGCATCACCCGCGACAGCTCGCCGCCCGAGGCGATCTTGGCCAGCGGGCGTGGCTCCTCGCCCGGGTTCGGCGCGAACAGCAGCCGGACGCGATCGGCGCCGTGCGGCCCCAGCTCGCGCGCATCGATCGCCACCGGCAGGCGCGCCGAGGCGAAGCCGAGCTCGCGCAGCACCGTGCTCACCTTCTTCTCGAGCTGGGCCGCCGCCTGGCGGCGCGACGCGCTCAGCCCCGCCGCGGCCGCCGTGGCGCGGGCGTCGGCGGCGGCCGCGGCGGCCTGGCGGGCCGCCAGCCCCTCCTCGAACGAGCCGAGCTCCGCGAGCTCGCGGGCCAGCGCCGCCTGCCTGGCGGCCAGCTCGGCGACCGTGCCGCCATGCTTGCGACAGAGGCGCTGGAGCAGAAAGAGCCGCTCCTCGACGTCGGCCAGCCGCGCCGGATCGGACCGGATCCCCCGCGCGTAGCGCCCGAGATCGCGCGCCACGTCCTCGATCGCGGCCTGCGCCTCGGCGAGGCGCTCTCCGAGCGGCGCCAGGGCCGGGTCGAGGAGGGCCAGGGGGCCGAGATCGCGCGCCACGCCGGCGAGGCGCTCCGCCACCGCGCCGTCGCCGGCGTAGAGCACCTCCTCGCCGCGCGCCGTGGCGGCGAAGAAGCGCTCGGCCCCCTTGAGGCGCTCGCGCTCGGCGGCGAGCGCCTCGTCCTCGCCGGGGGCCGGTCGGGCCGCCTCCAGCTCGCCCAGCTGGAACCGCAGCAGATCCTCGCGCTCGGCCCGCGCCCGCGCGTCGGCGGAGAACGAGGTCAGTGCCGCCGCCGCGGCCGCCTTCGCCGCGTGGGCCGCGGTCATCTCCTCGCGCAGCGCCTGGTTCTCGGCGAAGGCGTCGAGGATCGCCAGCTGACTCTCCGGATCGGTGAGCGACTGCTGATCGTGCTGCGAGGCGATGTCGATGAGCCCCGCCACGGTTGCCGTCAGATCGGCCGCCGTGGCCAGACCTCCGCCCAGGTGGGCGCGCCCGCGTCCGCCGCGCGCGATCACGCGGCGGATGACCAGCCCTTCTTCGAGCTGGAGCTCGCGTCCGTCGGCGACCAGCCGCGCCCGCGCCGACGAGCCGGCCGGCAGCTCGACGATCGCCTCCACGCGCGCCTCGTCGCGTCCCGTCCGAATGAGATCGGCGCCGGCACGCCCACCGCGCAGCAGTCCCAGCGCGTCGACCAGGATGCTCTTGCCGGCGCCGGTCTCTCCAGTCACCACGGTCAGCCCGGGACCGAACGGGAGCTCGAGCTCGTCGATCAACGCGAAGCCGGAAATTCGAAGCAGCGTCAGCACGTCGACCGCATTATCGCCGCCAGGGCGTCACGGTTTCCACCCGCTCGTTGTCGGGCAGGGCTAACTTTCGTTGACCCGCCGCGATCCCCACGACAGCTTCTCGCGGAGGATGCCGAAGAAGCCACGCGGCGCCTGGTAGAGCCGCAGCGGGCGGTCGGCGCGGCGGACGTCGATCCAGTCCTCGGGGCCGACCTCTTGCGTCCACTGGCCGTCGATGGTCAGCGTCACCGGGCCGCCCGAGGCGTTGCGGATCGACAGGCGCGAGTCGGGGCGGAAGACGAGCGCCCGGTTGGTCAGCGTGTGCGGGCTGATCGGCGTCAGGACCATCGCCTGGAGATCGGGCGTCAGCAGCGGCCCGCCCGCGGCGAGCGAGTAGGCGGTCGAGCCGGTCGGCGTCGCGACGATGAGGCCGTCCGCCTTGTAGGTGGTGATCTCGGCGCCGTCGAGCCGCGCCTCGAGGTCGAGCAAGCGCGCGGCCGACCGGGTCACCACGGCGTCGTTGACCGCCGAGCGCGCCGGTTGAGAGGCGCCACCGGCCGCCGGGCGGACCGAGACCGCCAGCCGGATCCGCTCTTCGATCACCAGGCCGCCGCGGCAGGCCTCGTCGATGGCGGTCGCCGCTTCGGCGCGCGAATAGGGGGTGATGAAGCCGAGGCTCCCCAGGTTGACGCCGAAGATCGGCACGCCGCGATCCGCCGCCAGCGCCGCGCCGTAGAGGAAGGTGCCATCGCCGCCGAGCACGACGAGGACGTCGATCGACGCCGCCAGCGCGTCGGGGGCGACCACCGTCGCACCCGGAATCGCGGCCGCGTCCTCGGCGAGCGCGACGAGCGAGGCGCCGCGGCCGAGCAATACTTTGCTCAAGGCCGCGGCCAATTCTTGCGCTTCGGGCTTGCCGCGCTTGAGCAGGAAGCCGAAACGCATCAGGTGTCAGCGACTACGGCGAAAGCTCGTAGAAAATCGTGATCGACAAGCAATGGAATTCGCTGTCCGAGCTCTGGGTGACGATCTTGTCGAGGATCTTGGCGCGTGGGTTGTTCGCGATCCATCGCGTGATGACCTCGCCGAGCTCTTCGCGGTCCTTGGCCTTCGTCGCGGTGAAGACCTTAGCCCCCATGACCATAGTCGTCTGCTCCTTTTTAGTCGCGGAATCCCGAAATGGCTTTCTGGCGAAACCTGCGGAATATCCTGAAACTTTAGCGTTACATACCCTGATCGTGTGCCTTGTGCAAAGACTCCTTTGGGGGTTCTTGTGCCTTGACGAGGGCCCACGGTAAGTGTCAAATCTCCGCCTTCCCTAAAGGAGCCCACGCTTGGAGACACTGCTCGGCCGTCCGCTTGAAGTTGAAGTTCGCGATTCCGTGGACAAGGCACTCAAGATCTTGAAGCAGAAGATGTCCAAGGAAGGGATCCTTCAGGAGATCAAGCGGCGTCGTTACTACGAGAAGCCGTCGGTCAAGCGCAAGCGGAAGATGCGCGAGGCCCGCAAGCGGCGCCGCCGCGAAGCCAAGCGCCGCGTTCCGCGGTGACGCCCGGCGGGGCGGGGCGCGTTTAAGGTGACCCCCGTCTGGATTGAGATCGTCATCGAGCTGCCGGTGGAGGCGGCTGAGGTGATGGCGGACGCCGTGGGGGAATTGACCCAGGGGGTCGAGATTCGGGATGGGGAGACGATCATCCGGGCCGGGAAGGGGCGGGCGGTGATCGTGGCGCAGTGTGCGCCGGAGGCGGAAGCGGAGGTGCTGGCGGAGATCGAGGCGGCGGCGGGGCGGATGAAGGAGGCCGGCGTGAGCGTCGATCCGCTCTCGGTGCGGCGGCGCGAGGCGCACGAGGACGAATGGCGGGATGTCTGGAAGCAGTACTTCCGGGCGACGCGGGTGGGGCGGACATTTCTCATTCGGCCGAGTTGGGACCTCAAACCGGCCGCGGAGGGGGACCGGGTGATCGATCTCGATCCCGGGCGGGCGTTCGGGACGGGGGGACACGCGACGACGCGGCTCGTGATCGCGCTCGCCGAGGAGGTCGCCGGCCGGTCGGTCGAGCGGTTCCTCGACCTCGGGTGTGGCTCGGGGATCCTGTCGATCGCGGCAACGCGGCTCTGGCCGGCGGCGCGCGGGCTGGCCGTCGACGTCGATCCCGAATCGGTGGCCACCACCGACGAAAACCTGGCGCTCAACCGGGTCGATGCGGTGGAGACGCGCGTCGGCAGCCTCGACGTCGTGCGCGGCGAGCACCAGCTGGTGCTGGCCAACATCGAGGCGGGCGTGCTCAGCCGGCTGGCCCCTGACTTTCCGGCCCGGGTGGCGGCCGGCGGGACGGTCATCCTCTCCGGCATCCTGGCCGATCAGGCCGACGAGGTCCTGCGCGCCTTCACGGCCGCCGGGCTGGCGCTGGAGGCGCGGCGGGACGAGGACGAGTGGGCGGCGCTGCGGCTCCGCCGGCCATGAGCGCGCGGCGGCTGTTCGTCCCCGGCGAGCGGCTCGGCGGCAGCCAGGTGACGCTCACGGGGCCCGAGCACCGGCACGTCGGGCGGGTGCTGCGTGCCCGGCCGGGCGATACGCTGACGCTGTTCGACGGCGCCGGCGGCGAGGTCGAGGCGCGGGTCGTCCGCGTGGCGCGCGACGCGACCGAGCTGGCGCTAGGGGCGCGCCGGGAGCGCGCCGGGCCGGCCGTGCCGATCACGCTCCTCTGCGCCGTGCCGCGCGGGTCGCGGATCGATCTCCTGGTCCAGAAGACCACCGAGCTCGGCGTGGCACGCATCATCCCCGTCGTCACCGAGCGATCGGTCGCCCGCCCCGACGCCGAGGTGGGCCGGCGGGCGCGCTGGGAAAAGATCGCCCGCGAGGCGGCGCGGCAGTGCGGTCGGGCGGACGTGCCTGGGGTCGACGCCCCGGCGGCGCTGATCGCCGCGCTGGCGGTCCCCGGGCTGCCGCCGCGCCGGTGGGCGCTTTACGAGGGGGAGAAAGGGCGGTCGCTGCGCGAGGCGCTCCAGGGACGCGCGCCCGCCGCCACGGCCCTGCTGGTCGGACCCGAGGGGGGCTTCGAGGCGGCCGAGCTGGGCGCGGCCGCGGCCGCGGGGTTCGAGCCGGTCGGCCTGGGCGACCGCATCCTCCGGGTCGAGACCGCCGCTGTCGCCGGCGTCACTCTGGTGGCAGCCGCTTATGGGATGTTGGGGTGAGGCCGTCAGGCCGGCCAGGCACGTTAAACTTGCTGGCGCGCGACCACCTCCGCAAAATAGGTGGGTGACCGCTTTGGCCGCCACGATGTCCGCCTCCGAGAACCCGCCGCCGTCGCGCCCGCACGAGGAGCGCGTGCTCCGCGTGCGCGTCACCGGGTTCCCGCGGCGCGCGGTGGCCGCGCTCTGCGACCTGGCGCTCCTGTTCGCGCTCACCGCGGCGGTCACGGCGGTGGTGGCGGTGGCGCTGCACGTGCCGATGCCGCGACTGCGCGAGATCGGGCCCGACCTGCTGGTGGCGGGGATCCTCGATCGCAACCCGATGGCGGTCGGCGCCGTCGGGCTGCTGCTCGGTATGGTCGGTCTCTACCAGCTCTACTTCGGCGGCATCGCCGGCCAGACGCTCGGCATGCGGCTGGTGGGGATCCGGCTCATCGACCGGCGCGGCCGGACGCCGGGACCGGCGCGCGGGCTCTTGCGCCTGCTGGCGCTCGGCCCCAGCGTGGGGCCGGCCGGGCTCGGGTGGCTGTGGGCGCTGTTCGATCGCGAGCACCGCGCGCTGCACGACCACCTGGCCGGCACCTACGTGATCGTCGACGAGGACTAGGCCGGCAGGTCGGATCGGGGCCCATGCCGTCGCGCCTCTCCGATCGTCTGCTGGCGAGCGGTCTCGTCCCCGTCGACGGGCTGCGCGCCGCGCTGGCGCGCCAGGCGGTCTACGGCGGCGCGCTCGACACAGCGCTGCTCGAGCTCGAGGCCATCGACGAAGGGAAGCTCTGGGGCGCGCTCGCTGCAGCGACGGAGCTGGGGATGCCCGATCGCGCCCTCTGCGAGGCGCCGCAGAAGCTGGTCAAGCCTGACGGGTCGGACGCCCTCGACCTCGACGCGGCCTGGTCGGCGCGCTGTCGGGCGGTCCCCGTCGGCGTGAAGGACGGCGCGCTGCAGATCCTGTGCGGCGAGCCGGTCGCGCGGACAGCGATCGAGACGGCGACCGCGGCGCTGGCGATTCCGTTCGTGCTCGTCGTCGCCCCGGAGATCTGGATCGCCGCCGTCCAGCAGGCGATCTACGGCCGGCCGATGGGGCCGCGCCTGGTGCGGCTGTTCGCGCGCGTCGTCGGCGCCCAGCCCGTGCGGCGCTGGCAGGCCGCCCACCTCGCGCCGCCGCCCGTGCTGCCGCCCGAGCCGCCGGTGGAGATCCCGCCTGCCGCCCGGCCACCGCCGGTCGCCGCGGCGTCGGCAGAGAAGCCGCCGGAGGCACCCGCGGCCTCGCCGCCGGCCCTGGCCCGACGCGACAAGGCGGAGGTGCCGGCGCTGATCGCGCGCCTCGAGCAGGGGCGCGAGGTCGAGGCGGCGCACGCGGCGCTGGTCGCCCTCACCCTGCAAGACCTCGGCGGGAAGCCGAAGCGCTGGGCCGCGTGGTGGAAGGAGCACGAGGCCGACGACCGCATGGAGTGGCTGTTCGACGGCCTCGGGCACAAGACGACGGAGATCCGCGCCGCCGCCGAGCAGGAGCTGCGCGCTCTGACCGGCGAGTACTTCGGCTACGCCTTCGACCTGCCCAAGCGTGAGCGCGAGGCCGCCCGGGCTCGTTGGCAGCAGTGGTGGGTGGAGCGGCGCGCGAACCAAGAGCGCGAAGCTAAGAGCGCGAAGCTAAAAGCGCGAAGCTAAAAGGTTGAAGAAGAAGAAACTGAAGGGCCGAGCTCGCTCGCCCGGCGCCCGTGCTAAATTCCGCCGCCCATGTTCGAGACGCTCACCAAGGGATTCCGTAGCGCCAAGCAGCGCTTCCAGGGGCTCGCCGAGCTGGACGAGCCGACCGTCGACGAGGCGCTGAAGGACGTACGCACCGCGCTGCTGGAGGCCGACGTCGGCTTCGACGTGGTCCAGGACTTCTGCAAGCGGGTCAAGGAGAAGGCGGTCGGCGTCATCGTCAAGGTGAAGGCCTCGACCAAGGAGAAGGTCCGGCGCATCAGCCCCGAGGACCACTTCGTCAAGCTCTGTCACGACGAGCTCGTCGACCTGATGGGCCCGGTCGACACCACGATCAAGTTCGCCAAGAAGGGTCCGACCGGGATCATGCTGGTCGGCCTGCAGGGGTCGGGCAAGACGACCACCATCGGGAAGTTGGCCCGCTTCCTGGAGAAGCAGCACAAGCGGCCGCTGTTGGTGGCCGCCGACGTCTACCGGCCGGCCGCCGTGGAACAGCTGAAGATCATCGGCGCCCAGCTGGGGATTCCGGTCTATTCCGAGCCCGGCGCCAAGCCGCCCGAGATCTGCGAGAAGGCGGTGCGCGTCGCCTCGGAGAGCGGGCGCGACGTCATCCTGTTCGACACCGCGGGGCGGCTGGCGATCGACGAGCCGCTCATGCAGGAGCTGTCGGAGATCGACCGCCGGGTCCACCCGGGGAACATCCTGCTGATCGTCGACGCGATGATCGGGCAAGACGCGGTGGGGACCGCCAAGGCGTTCAACGACCGGCTCAACCTCGACGGCGTCATCCTCACCAAGCTGGACGGCGATGCGCGTGGCGGCGCCGCGCTGTCGGTCAAGGCGGTGACCGGCAAGCCGATCAAGTTCGTCGGTATGGGCGAATCGTCGGACCGCCTCGAGGAGTTCCGCCCCGACGGGATGGCCAGTCGCATCCTGGGGCGCGGCGACGTCATCGGCCTCGTGCAGCAGTTCGAGGAGGTGGTCGACGAGGAGAAGGCCGAGCAGGACGCGATGCGGATGCTCAAGGGGAAGTTCGACATGAACGACTTCCTCGAGCAGATCGGCGTCCTCAAGAAGATGGGGCCGCTCAAGGACATGATGGAGAAGATCCCCGGCATCTCGGAGGCGATCCCCGAGGGGGCGCAGGTCGACGACCGGGAGCTGGTGCGGATCGGCGCCATGATCTCGTCGATGACCGCGGACGAGCGGCGGCACCCCGAGCGGTTCATCGTCACCAGCTGGGAAGAGATCGTCGACAACGGCAAGCGGAAGAAGAAGCGCAGCGCCTTCTACGACACCGGCCGCCTCCGCCGCGTGGCCGGCGGCTCGGGGCACAAGGAGCAGGAGGTCGCCGACCTCTTGAACCGGTTCGGGATGATGCGCCAGATGATGATGCAGATCGGGATGTCGACCGGCCTGCTCGGCAAGATCCCGGGCTTCAAGCAGCTCGCGCAGGCCAAGAAGATGATGGGGATGGACATGAACCAGCTGGCCAACATGATGCAGACCCCGTCTGCCGAGCGCGGCAGCTTCCAGGCCCCCAAGCGCAACGTCGATCGCGTCAAAGAGAAGAAGAAGCGCAAGGACGCTCGCAAGGCGCGCAAAAAGGGGCGCCAGCGCCGTTAGATCGCCGGGCGCTCAACCGCGTGGGGAGCCTTCAGCTCCCGACGGCGAGCGCGACGATCACGACACCGACGATCAGCAGCACCGCGGCGGCGACGATGATCGCGGTGCGCGAGCCACCTCCACCGCCGCTCGGCGACTGAATCAGAACAGCGGGCGCGGCGAGCGCCGGCGCCGCCGCGGCGACCGCCGGCGCGACCGCCGGGTCGAGCGGCTCGGTCGCGCTGGGCGTTTCGGTATCCGATTCGTCCTTGGCGTCGGTCTGTCCCTCGAATTCACGCAGGTACCGATCCGCGGGATCCGAGAGGCGAAGGTGCGCGGGGCCGATCTGGACGCGGTCGCCGTCGCGGAGGCGCCGCTTCTCGGTCAAGAGCGCGTCATTCACCCGCACGCCGTTCTTCGAGCCGAGGTCGCCGATCACGATCTGGTCCCACAGCCGGACGATCTCGGCGTGCTCGCGCGAGACCTCCTCCGAGACCAGCTGAAGATCGCAGGTCTCGGCCCGGCCGATGACGTAGCGGCGGTCGGCCACCTCCAGGCGGAGCGGCGGCCGCATCCGCACGCCGGACACGATCGAGAGCGTCGGTGTGGCCGACCCCGGCGAGGCGGCGAAGAGATCGCCCACCAGGCGCCGGGCGATGGTGGCCGTCCCCTCGGCGCCCAGCACGGCAGCCACGACGCCGTCGAAGACGAAGGTGACCTGACCGAGGGTGATCTGCGCGCCCGGCGTCAAACGGCGCGGCGCGTTCGGGGTCAGCCGCTCGCCGTCGAGACGGGTGCCGTTGGTGCTCCCCAGGTCCTCGATCTGCCAGCCCTCCTCGACGCGCACGAGCCGCGCGTGCATCGCGGAGAGCGCCCGATCGGGAAGCGGCAGCTCCAGGTCGGGGCGGCGTCCGATCCGGATCTCGGCCGTTCCGTCGGGGAATTCGAGCGGGCGGTCGATTGACCCTCGTTGCGCTGCCGGGCCGTGCGGGCCGCCCGAAGTCGGCAGAGCGAGCATGCGGAGCCGGAGCGGCACGGGGGTCACTCTAGCGCGGAACGTCGTCCAGGGTCTGCCGCGCCTGGGCCCGTTCGGCGACCATGGTGGGCGGCGCTTCGTCGAGGAAGCGCGCCAGCTCCCGGCGGGCCTCGGCCGAACGCCCGAGGCCGAGCAGCGCCTGCGCGCGCACGAGCCGCGCCTCGGGGTAGCGCGGGCGAAGCGTCAGCGCTGCGTCGGCGTCCGCGACAGCCGCGTCGGGCTGCCCGCTCCCGAGCGCGACGAAGGCCATGACGAACCGCACCTCCGCCTGTCGCGGCGCCGCCGCCACCAGGTCGGCGAGCCCGCCCGCCGCCTCCGCCCACTGCCCCTCGGCCGCCAGGATGGTGGCCCGGGTCAGGCGATCGGGGACCGATCCAGGGTTCGCCGCGATCGCCAGATCGATCTGGCGCATCGCCTCCGGGAGATCGCCGGCGCGTCGCAGGATCTCGGCGCGGGCCCGGTGCGCCGCCGCCAGATCGGGATCGATAGCCAGCGCCAGCTCCGCCTGCTCCTCGGCCGCGGCCGGGCGACCGAGCCGCACCAGGACCAGCGCGTTCGCGGCGTGGGCGTCGGCGCGGCCCGGGTAGGCGGCACAGAGCTTTTCGAGCTCCCAGTGGGCGTCGCTCAAGCGCCCGAGCCGGAGCAAGAGCTCGCCGGCCAGGAGGCGCGCCTCGGCGTAGCCGGGGTCGATGGCCAGCGCTCCCCGCGCCTCGGCGAGCGCGCTCTCGTCGGCGTCACGGCGCATGAGCAGGTCAGCGAGGTTGAGGTGGGCCTCGGCCAGATCCTCGTTGAGCGCCAGCGCGGCGCGGAAGTCCTCCTCGGCGCGCCCGGTATCGCCCCGCCGCAGGGCGACCAGGCCGAGACCATTTTCCGCCTCGGCCAGCCGCGGCTCGTACTCCAGCGCCAGCGCGAAGCTCCCGGCCGCGCGCTCGAGCTCCCCGCGCCCGAGGGCGTCGACGCCGGCGGCCTGGAGCGCGAGGGCCCGCGGCTGCAGCGGCCGCGGCGCGGTCGCGCACCCGGCGGCGAGCGCGGCGAATGCGGCGAACAGGCGAGGCGATCGGGGGGGTGGCTTGGGCACGGCCGGTTATCGGTCGCCCGCTGCGGGCGGTTGCGCAGCGCCGCACCCGCGCTCGCAGGTCACCGTCAGGGCGCCGTCGGCCGCGATGGTCACGGTGATCGCGCCGTCTCGATCGGTCCGCAACGTGCGGGCGCCGTGCGCCGCGTAGCGGGCGAGGACCTCGGGCGCCGGAAAGTGGAACTGGTTGCGCCAGCCGAGCGACATGACCGCCAACGCCGGATGGACCGCGTCGACGAGCTCGTCGCTCGAGGAGGTCCGGCTGCCGTGGTGGGGGACCTTGAGGACGTCGGCCGCCACGGCCTGGCCGAGCGTCCGGCGCCCGCAGAGCTCGCCCTCACCGTCGGCCTCGAGGTCGCCCGGAAACAGCAGCGCCCGTCCCGCAAACGCCACCCGCAGCACGAGGGACGCGTCGTTGACCGTCAGCCCGGGCGGCGCGGCGACGTGGCCATCCAGGAACGGGCCCAGCGGCTCGACGGCGGCGGCGCCCAGCGCGAACGGCGCGACCTCGGGCGTCGGGACGCCGCGCGCCCGCGCGAGCTCGAGCAGCCGCCCGTACTCCGGGTTGTGGCCGTCGTCGCCGCTCGACCAGAAGGCGCCCACCGGGAACCGCGCCAGGATCCGAAACAGGCCGTTCAGGTGGTCGGGGTGGGGGTGCGAGAGGGCGACCACGTCGAGCCGGGGGATTCCGCGGGCGCGGAGGAACGGTTCGACGATGCGTGCGCCGGTATCGAAGGCGCCGTCGCGCGTTCCCCCGCCGTCGATCAGCATGGCCGCGCCGCCCGGGGCCTCGATGACCGCGGAATCTCCCTGCCCGACGTCGAGGAAGGTGACGGTCAGCGCCGAGGTGTGCCGCCGCCGGAGATCGCGGGCGGCGAGGCTGGTGACGGCGGCGAGCGCGGCGCCGAGCGCCAGGCCTCCCAGCAGACGCCGGCGTGGCCGCTCGCCCGCGGCGATCAACGCCAGCAGACCCGCCGCCGTCAGGAGCGCGGTTTCGGCGATGTCGGGGGCGCGGCAGGTCCAGACCGGGGCGTGCAGGCGAAAGCCCTCGGCCACCGCCAACGTCAATCGGGCGGCGGCGGCCGCGGCGGCCAGCGCCCAACGCCCGAGCGGCGCCCAGATCGCGGCCAGCGTCGCGCCGGCGAGGCCGAGCGGGACGACGCCCATCTCCACCAGCGGCACCAAGGCCAGGTTGCCGAGCGGGGCCATCGGCGCCACCTCGCCGAAGAGGTGCGCCGACAGCGGCGCCGTGGCGGCCGTCGCGGCGAGCGTGGCGGCCGCGAAGCGCCAGAGCCAGCGTCGCCCGCGCCGGCCGAGCGAGTCGGCGCGCGCCGCGCGGGGGCCGATCCGCCGCGCGCAGAGGGCGATCCCGGCCACCGAGGCGACCGAGAGCTGCAGCGAGATGTCGAAGATCTGCAGCGGCCGCGCAACGAGGAGGATCAGCGCCGCGCTGGCGATCGTGGGGCCGGCAGCGGCGGCGCGCCCCACCAAGAGCGCCCCCATCCCCATCGCCAGCATCAGCGCCGAGCGCTCGGTGGCGACCGCCTCACCGGTGAGCAGCGTGAAGAAGGCGATGGCCGGCAGCGAGGCGGCGGCCGCGATGGCGCGCGGGTCGAGGTAGAGCGGCAGCCCGGGGACGCGCGCCGCCGCCGCTCGCACGAGCAGGAAGAACAGCGCCGCCACGGCCGCCAGGTGCAGGCCGGAGACGGAGAGCACGTGCGTGGCGCCGGCGGCGCGAAATCCATCTTCCACCTCGGGCGCGACGCCCCGTCGGTCGCCGAGCACGGCCGTCTTGAGGAAGGCGGCCGCCTCGCCGGCCACCGCGCGATCGACGGCGGCGCGGAGGAGACGCCGGGCCAGGTAGGCGGCGCGCCGCGGTCCGTGGCCGGCGGGCTCGGCCAGACGCCGGATGGCGCCGGCCGTCGGCACCCCGCCGAGCGCCTCGATGCCGACGGCGCGCAGAGCGAGCGCCGGATCGGGGAGCCCGGGATTGCGCGTCCCGCGCAACGCGCGCAGCCGCGCCTGGCAGGCGATCGTCTCGCCCGGCCCGAAGTCGGGCCAGCCGCTCGACACCGACAGCGCCACCGTCCCGCGCGCAGCCCGTCCATCGAGGCGCGTCAGATCGATGACCAGCCGGGTGCCGCTGCCGGTCTCCTCCGGGCCTCGGCTGACGATCGCCTCGATCGCGTGCGCATCGTCGGTGGCGATGGCGGCCGCCAGTGCCGGGTCGAGCGGCGGCGTGCGGGCTGCCCGCGTGCCCAGGACGCCGCCCAGCGCGAAGAAAAGGAGCGGTCCCGCCAAGAGGCTCCGCGCGCGCCGTCCCCCGAAGGCGGTCACGCCCAGGGCCGCGCTGGCGACGAACAGGCGGCAGCCCGTGACGCCGCCCGCCCCGAGCGCGTCGCCCAGCGCGTACGCCACGGCCCAGGCCGGAAGTCGCATTCGAGCTTTTCGGACCCGCCGGTCTGCGGTTGCCGGCGCGGGCACCTCCGGCTACCGTTCCCGCATGGCCATCTCCTGCCTCATCACCGGCGGTGCCGGCTTCATCGGATCGTCGTTGGCGCGCGCGCTCGTCGGGCGCGGCGACAAGGTGCGCGTGATCGACAACTTCTTCTCGGGCAAGCGCGAAAACCTCGTCGACGTCGCGAAGGACGTCGAGCTCATCGAGGCCGACATCCGGGACGAGGCGGCGCTCGGGCGGGCGCTGGCCGGCGTCGAGCTGGTGTTTCACGAGGCGGCGATCCCCTCGGTGCCGCGGTCGCTGGCCGACCCGATCGGGAGCCACGACGCGAACGCCACCGGGACGCTCAAGGTCCTGCAGGCGGCCAAGAAGGCCGGCGCGCGGCGGGTGGTCTACGCCGCCTCGTCCTCGGCCTACGGCGACACGCCCACCTTGCCGAAGGTGGAGACCATGCGGCCGATGCCGCTGTCGCCGTACGCCGTGTCGAAGCTGGCGGGCGAGCATTACTGCCAGGTCTTCTCCGGCGCCTACGGGCTCGAGACCGTCTGTCTCCGCTACTTCAACGTCTTCGGCCCGCACCAGGATCCGAAATCCGAGTATGCGGCGGTCATCCCGCGCTTCCTGACGGCGGCGCTGGCGAATCAGGGGGTCACCATCTACGGCGACGGGACGCAGTCGCGCGACTTCTGCTTCATCGACAACACCATCGAGGCGAACCTCCTGGCCGGCTCGGCGCCCGGCGCCTCGGGAGGCGTCTTCAACGTCGCCTGCGGGGCGGCGATCAACCTGAACGAGGTGGTGAAGCTGGTCGGCGAGCTCGCCGGCCACCCGGTGCCGATCACCTACGCGCCGGGGCGGGTGGGGGACGTCAAGCACTCACTCGCCGACATCACGGCGGCGCGCCAACACCTCGGCTACCAGGGCGCGGTGTCGTTCGCCGAAGGGCTCAAGCGGACCTTCGCCTGGTACGCCGCCCGGGTCTAGGCTCGGCCTCAGGCTCGGCCTCAGGCTCGGCGCGCGCGGCGTCAGCCGGCGTTCAGCCTGCTATCTGGATGCCCAGCAGCGCCAGGTCGTCGCGCCCGCTGGTGGTCGCCTCTTCGGCCGACAGGACGATGCGGCGACTGATCTCCACCACGTCGTGCGGGGCGCTGCCGACCAGCTCGGTGAACTGGCACTGCCCCATCGTCGAGCAGGGGCGGCGCGGCGCCGACAGGATCTCGAACACGCCGTCGGTGGCGAGCAGCAGGATGTCCTTGGCGGCGACCGAGATCGTCTCCTCGCGGTACTGCGCGTGCGCGACGATACCGAGCGGCGGCCCCGACGAGTAGGCGACGCGCGAGACGACGCCCGTCGAGCGGCGCAGGAGCGGCAGCACGTGGCCCGCGTTGGCGAAGACCCACTTCTTGTTGGGGACGTCGAGCAGCACGCAGAGGGCCGTCACGAAGCGGTCGTCCTGCATGCGCACCGACAGCGTGTGATTGAGGCGCTCGAGCAGCTCCGCCGGGCCCGACACCTCGGTCGCCAGGCGCCGGATGTCGGCGCTCACGCGTCCCATGGTCAGCGCGGCGGTCACCCCTTTGCCGGAGACGTCGCCGATGACGCCCATCACCCGCCCGTTTCCGAGGTCGACGAAGTCGTAGAAGTCGCCGCCCACGGCGTAGGCGGGCATGTACTCGGTCACCACCCGGACGCCGGCCGAGTTCTCGCCGATCGTCTCGGGCAGGAACGTCCGCTGGACGGTCCCCGCGGCCGCCAGATCCTGTTCCAGCCAGGAGCCGCCCGGCGTCGCGGCTTGCGTGCGGCAGCGGGGGAGAACGGTCCCCACGCCCTCGGCGAGCGCGGCGAGGCCTTCGAGGTCCATGATCGTGAAGGCCGGCGCATCGATCCGGCGCTGCACGACCAGGAACCCCTCGAGCGACTTGCCCGAGAAGATCGGCGTCGACATCGTCGAGCCTCGCCCGGTCGCCACGTCGCTGGGCAGGAGGGTCGGCGTGACCGGCATGAGGCCGCGCGCGGCGATCGGTCCCCACACCGCGTTCAGCGTGGCGAGCAACCCGGCGCCGGCGCGCGCGTCGCGCACGCCGCGCAGGGGCCGCCCCTTCTCCGGAAGAAACAGGTCCGCGTCCGCGATCTGCGGCCAGAGCATGGCGATGACGACCGCCAGCCGCTGCGCGAGCTCGGACGGCGACTCCGGCTCGCCGAGCGCAGCGATCGCCTGGCCCACCGAGTTCGTCCCGGCCGGCTCGCTGAGCGTTGCGTCGACGAGGAGCGGCGAAGTCACGTCAATCGTTCCAGAATCCATGTTCATCTAATCCCGTGACACAGCGAACCAGATCCCACCACGCGCATAAAGTACTCTATGTCGGTAGCTTACGCTATTGAAACCGCCACCTTAGGTGACGGTCCCGCAAAACCGGATCCCCGAGACCGCCCGGCGGTTTTTACGTCACCCGGCGGACGCTTATTCAGATGGATCTGGGCGGAGCGATCGGGAAGAGGCTAGTGCCGTGATTTCGACTGCTTATGCGCCGGAGGCGGAGTCCGACTGTCGGCGTTCAGCATGACGCGATCGAGTCTTAGAAGACGGAAGATGGCCAGCGGCTGATCCCGCAGCCCTTTGATGACCACGCTCCCCCCCTGGGCGCGGACCCGCTTGTAGAGCGAGACGAGCGCGCCGACGCCGGAGCTGTCGACCATGCGCAGCGAAGAGAGGTCGACTTCCACGATCGCCGGGCGTGCTTTGACCAGCTTCTCCAGATCGGGGCGAAGGTCCGAGACGCTGACCGCGTCGAGCTCCCCTTCGATCACGAGGTGGGTGACGCCGCTGGCGGGCTTGATCTCGAATCTCATGTTGCACCTTCGCTCTTGCGGGCTGCGCTCGAGCGATCCACGTAGCGCTTGCTCAAGGTGAGCAGGTTGGGGCGGCCTTGACGGTACGCCATTTCCATAAACGACTGCATGATGAAGAGGCCCAGGCCGGACTCGGGGAGGGTGTCGAACGCCGGCGGCGGAACTCCGGTCGGATCGAACCCGGACCCCCAGTCGCGCAGCTCGATCCGGATGTGGCCGCGCCTGGTCTGGATGCGCAGGTCGATGCTCCCTTCCCGGCCCGAGCCCGTCCGGCCTCCGTATCCGTGAAGGACGATGTTGTTGAATGCTTCGCCGACGGCGGAGACCACCTGCATCTGAAATTCGTTCCATGCGCGCCCCTGCGGGCGAGGCGTCACCAACTTGCACGCCGTCGACACCGCACGGAGAGCAACGTCCCGATGCTCCAATATTCCGAGGAGCTGGAGCCGGATCAAGGCCGTGGCCTCGTCTGCCGTCGAATCATCCACGGTGTCATATCGGAAGTTCGATGTTTCGGTGTAGCGTACGGGGGTGGTCCGGTCCGTTCGCGTCGCAAAGAGATTGATCGACGTCGTGGGCTCGCTTCTCGGCCTGGCCATCACTCTCCCTTTTTTCCCCCTGATCGCTGCGGCAGTCTACATCGATTCGCCGGGAACGATTTTTATTCGTCAACGCCGGGCCGGACAACTGGGAAGGGCGTCCGACGAGCAGGCGGGGAACGGCGTCCCCCGGCCGAAGTTCCGCGAATTCTTCATGCTCAAGTTCCGGTCGATGCGTCCTGACGCGGAGAAGCTCACCGGACCCGTGCTGGCCACCGCGGACGACCCCCGCATCACCCGCGTCGGGCGAATCCTGCGCAAGACGCGGATCGACGAGCTGCCGCAGTTCATCAACGTCTTCTTGGGTGACATGAGCATCGTGGGCCCTCGGCCCGAGCGTCCCGAGCTCGCCGAGCAGCTGGCCAGCGCCATTCCGTACTTCGAGGAGCGGATGCGCGACGTCAAGCCGGGCATCACCGGCCTCGCGCAGGTGAACCTGGGGTACTCGGGCAAGCCGCTGCCGGGCAGCGAGATCGAGCCGTTCGAGAAGGATCTGACCAACCCCTTCAAGGTCGAGGGGGCCGAGGACGCCCAGGCCGATCACATGCGCATCAAGCTGCTCTACGACCTGGCCTACACGGCGGCCATGGAGGACCTGCGAACCTTCATCGCCCTCGAGCTGTCGATCTTGATCCGCACGCCGATCGTCATGCTGAAGGCGCGCGGGACCTGAGCGTTCATTGGATTCGGGACCCTCAGAGGGTCCCGTGCCCCCCGCGATGAGCTCCGCGCAGCAAAGCCGCGCTACGCTCACGCGCCCCGCGCCGCTCGCGCCTACGAGCTGAGGATTTCTTTGATCGGGCCGGTGCAGTAGGTCGGCTGGCCGAAGGTCGACATCGGGGCCCCCATCACCTGCGCCAGCGTGAGCAAGAGGTCGTTGTGCGCGCGGTCGTTCGTCTCCGCGGTCGTCTCGTTGCCGTCGACGAGATCGAGTGGGAAGGTGGCCAGGTTGCCGGTCTTGAGCTGGCCGTTGGCGCCGCCGACGAGCACGAACGGCGTGTCGTCGTGGTTGTGCGCAGCGCCCATGTCGAGCTCGCTCGACCAGCAGATCACCGACTGGTCCAGCAGCGTGCCGGTGCCGCTCATCGCGGCGTGCGAGTTGAGCTGGTTCGCCAGGTAGGCGACCTGGGTGGCGTAGAACTGGTCGATCGCCTCCTGCTGGGCGGTGTTCTGATAGAGGCTCAGGTTGTTGGCGCTGTACATGTCGCTGACGCCGGTGCACTGGCCCAGGTTGTTGTAGCCCTGGCACATGGCCAGCGCGCCCAGGTAGGTCGGCCCGTTGTGCGAGTAGTTGTGGTGGCAATCGGTCTGGTTCGAGCCGAGCCACTTGTGCGTCACCTGGCTGGTCGCGGTGGAGAACTGGAGGCTCGCCACGCGGGTCAGATCGCAGGCCAGGGCCAGCGCCAGAATGTCCATCTGCTGCTTGGCGTTGGTGGGGAAGTCGGTGCTGGAGACGATCGCGCCCGGCGGCGTGCAGCTGGCCGCCGCCGCGGCCGCCGCCTGCAGCTGGGAGTAGAGGTTGTTCCAGCCGTCCTGGAGCGCCTGCAGCTGCGAGCGGTCCTCGGTGCAGAGCTTGGGCATGAGGCCGTTGAGCTCGCTGTTCAACTCGCCCGGCTGCGTCCCGCTGCCGAACAGCTGCTGGCGGATGAACGTCGTCTTGTCCGGTCCGCTCGAGCCCTTGTTCATGTTCGGGAAACAGGTGGCGGCCGCGGCCATCGGGTTGTCGATCGGATCGACGTACACGCCGGAGGCGTTGTAGATCATGCGCGTCTTCACCTCGCGGTCGGTGAAGTCGGCCGGGTCACGGACCATCAGCTGGATCGACGGGAACGGCGTGCCGGCCTTGAGCTGCGCGGCGATCTGCTGGTCGATGCTGATGCTGGTCGCCGCGTTGCCGGTGGAGATCTGGCCCGTCCAGAGCGAGGCCATGCCGGCCTCGTGCGATCCCTGCGCGGCCTTGTTGTTGAGGCCGTCGAGGACGAGGACCTTGCTCTGCAGGTTCGTCGTCCACGACGTGCTCGTTCCGTTGGCGGTGACCTTGCCGCCGCTGGCGAAGGGGCTGAGCGACCCGCGGAACTTGAAGCTGCTGGTCAGCGTCGCCGGGCTCCCGTACGCCGGCCGGGTGATCGAGGCGCCGTTCATGTCGGTCGCGCCCCAGACCGGGCGGACGCAGCCGCACGGCGTGAAGATCAGCACCAGGTAGGTCGGCGCCGACCCGCTGGCGGCGGCGTAGCTGGGGACGCCGCGCAGGAAGGGATAAGAGAGGGCGGAGGCACCCACCAGCTGCAGGAAGCGCCTTCGTTCGAGCTCGACTTTGCGTTTGTTCATTGACACTCGGCTCCGGCGGTCACCGGCGTGCGGTACATGAACGAGTCGCTGCCGACGACCGCGAGGATCAGCTGCGACATGCTGAAGCTGCCGGAGGAGAATGCCTGGTAGATCGTCTGCGCCGAGCAGGCGTCCGCGTCGGTCTCCGCGCGCAGGAGGGCGTAGCGGAGCTCCTCGAGCGCGAAGCACTGGTCGACCTGCACGTTGGTCGACAGCTGCATGATGAGGGTGTTCATGTCCTGGAACGAGAAGCTCGTGTCGGTGCTCGCCTCGGGCGTGATCTTGCCGCTCGCGTCGATGGGGTTGCCGTTCTCCGTCGTCATGTAGAGGCCGGCGGCGTTGTAGTTGTCGAAGCCGAACCCGATCGGGTCCATGTACTGATGGCAGTTGTTGCAGGCCGCGTTCTGCGTGTGCGCGACGTACATGTCGCGCGTCGTCATGTTGGCCGAGAGCGTGGCGGGCGGCGGCGGGATCGGCATGCCCCCGACGGAGGCGGGCGGGTCCGGGACCTCCTCGCACAGGATCTGCTGCCGGATCATTCGCCCGCGCTTGGTCGGCGAGGGAAGAGAGGTGTGGGAGTGCGCGGCCAGCACGCTCCCCTGAGAGAGAATCCCCATCCGCGGGTTGGCCGCGGTGTTGACCGTGGTGGGCGCGCTGAACGTCGGGCTGCCCGTGAGCCCGTAGAACGAGGCCAGGTCGCCGTTGATGTACGACGAGCTCGAATTCAGCAGCGAGGTGTAGGTGGCGCCGTTCGCCACGGCCTGCTCGAACGTGGTTTCGCTCTCGGTGAGCAGTTCGCCGGCGACCTTCGCGGTCCAGGTGGTGAACTGGGTGTCCTTGGTGACCGCGCTCATGTTCTCGATGTCGAGCCACTGGTCGGTGAAGTCGGCCAGCGCGCTCTGCGCCTTCGGATCCGCGAGCATGCGCATCGCCTGCGCCGTCACCTCGGCGGCGGTCGTCAGGTTGCCCCCGGTCGCCGCGTCCATCAGCGTCTGGTCGGGAATCGAGCGCCAGAGGTAGAGCGCGAGGCGCGTGGCCAGCTCCAGCGGCGTCAGCGGGACGGCGGCCGCCTGCCCGGTCGAATCGGGCTGCCCGAATTCGAGCACGAACAGGAAGCGCGGCGAGGTGAGAACCGCCTCGATGACCGCCTGGATGCCGGTGGGGAAGTCGAACTGCGCGCTGACGGTATTGTAAAGGTTGTTCAGAGCCGTCGTCTCGCCGGCGTCGAGCTGTCCGCGGAAGGCCAGGTTGGCCCAGCTGTTGATGAACGCCGAGGCGCAGGCCGCGTTCTGGGTCCCGCACGACGCCGCCGGCAGGATGTTCATCAGCGCGCTGCTGCTCGAGACGGTCGCCGAGGCCAGCGCCTCGGCGGCCTCGAGGTACTGCTGGTTGATCAGCGTCCCCGAGATCGTCGCGTAGGCGTTGGTGTTGAAGTTGCCGGCCTTGCCGGTGTCGATCTTCTGCTCGGTGACGAACTGGGTCGCCGGCTGGGTCTTGTTCGGATCGAGGCCCAGATCGTGGACCATGTTGTCGTACTCGATCCGCGAGATGCGCCGCACCGGCGAGGAGCCGACCGTGACGGCGCTGCCGCAGGCGTTTCCCTGGAACAGCGTCAGGCCGGAGGCGGGCGGCTGGGTGACCATTCCGCCGTCGGGCGACGATCCGCCGGTCCCGGGGCCGGAGGTGCCGCCGTTGCCCGTTCCGCTGCCGCCGTTCCCGTTGCTGCCGCCGCCGCCCGGGCTCCCCGACCCGCCGCGACCGGCGCAGGCGGGGACGATCGCAAGAACCGAGAGCGCCGAGGCGATTGCCAGAATCGCTGGGGGCTGTTTCCGAAGAAGCATCGCGTCCTTGTAGTTTTTATTTCGACAGAAAATGTGGGGACCAGAGCCACACTGATCCGCCTCACTCCGTCGGTCTCGGACGCCCTACCCCGCGCGGACGGACAAAGCCCAGGTCCACACAGTCAATCTCTACGGCAGCCAAACATAAGCTTCGCCGGAAGGACCTGGCAAGCGACCTGCCGCACGAGCGGTCGGATTCGTAGGACCCTGTCCGAGATCCTGCGATATGTCGGATAGCCACCTTCATCGCGACCGGCTGCGACCATTCTGCTAACGTGGCCGGCCGATGTCCGCGACGGCACCGGTGGCGGGAGCGCTCGGGGCAGCGCTCTTGCTTGCGCTGTCGGGCAGCGCGCGCGCCCAGCTGACGGAGCAGGCCGCCGCCTACGTTTCGGCCGGCGTGACCAACAACGCGCTGTTCGCGCCGGACCCCGCGCCCTACCTGCCCAACAACGTCTTCCCCGACGCCTTCACCATCGTCCGCGCGTCGGTTCAAGCGGCGTACGCGGCACGCCGGTCCGAGCAGTTGTTGGTCTACGCCTACAGCGGAACGTTCTACGCCGAACACCCCGAAGGCGACGGACAGAACCACGACCTCGGCTGGAGGCTGCACGCCACGCCGACGGGGCGCACCGAGCTGCGGGCGCAAGCGGACGCGCTCTACGCCTATCTCAACAGCGCGAACCCGCTGGCTGCGTCGGGCGCTGTCAACCCGCAGAGCGTGATGGTGCCGAACGCGGTCGCGGTCCCGCCTGGTCCGGCGTCGTTCTATGGCCTCTCCGCCGGCGCGACCGGAACCTACCAGCCTGACGCTCGGTATCTCTGGTCGGAGTCCACGAATGTGAACGAGGTTCTTCGTGCCAGCGGCGACCTCCCGGACTCGTTCACCGCGCTCCAGAGCTTCGGCATGCAGCGCATCTGGGGCCGCAGCGCTTTCACCTTGAACTTCCTTCTAAGCTACCTCGACTCGAGCGCGCTGAAGGCGGCCGACGGGACGATGCTGGCGGCGAACAACGCGGGCGGTGCCGAGCTCATGGCCGGCTGGAGGCACGACTTTTCGGCCTCCGTGTCCGGGAGCGCGGCGGCCGGCGTCTTGGTCAGTGACGTGTTCACCACCGGCGAGTATTCGGTGCAGCCGGTCGGCGAGGCGCGGGTCCACTACCAGCACGGGTTCGCGCTGGCCGAGGCCGCCCTCGAGCAGACCTCGCAGATCGATCCGTACATCGGGCAGTTCCTGCTCACCGACATGCTCTCGGCCCGCGCCTACCTGGCGCTCGATCGGCTCGAGCGGTTTCACTTCGTCGGCTACGGTTCGGCGCAGCACGCCTCGGTGATCTCGGGCGAGAGCCTCTCGACCGCCTTCAACTTGCTGGTGGGCGACGTCGGCTTCGCTTACCAACCGTTGCGGGTCCCCTTGGTCGCTTCGATCGACTACAACATCCAGGACCAGATCGGACACACGGTCGACGCCATCCCCTTCTCCAGCTTGCACCGGCAGGCGGTTCTGTTCACCCTGACCGGCATCTGGCGGTCCGATACCGGGCTGCATTGAGGACGCGCGCGCCGGCGGCGGGCTGGCGCGCGGCGGTCAGTACCAGTTGAAGCCGACCATCAGCGCGTAGTTCTGCGCGTTGAAGCCGTTGCTCTTGCTATAGAAGCCGCTGCCGGCCCGCAGCTGGATGTCGAGCGCGAAGTTGTAGGACTGGAGAACCTCGACGCCGCCGGCGCCGAACAGCCCAAAGCCGCTCGCCTCGGTGAGGTCGTAGGAGACGGGGGTTCCGGTGTAGTCGTAGGCGTTGATCGTGTCGCGATAATAGGCGAGGCCGAGCCCTCCCTTGATCCAGAGGATGTCGGTGAGCCAGAACTGCGCGGCGCCGGTGATGAACGTGTTGAACGCTTCGAAGCTGGTGCCGTCGGGGGCGCTCCAGGGATGGTCGGCGCCCCAGACCTCGAACATCAGCGCGGTCCGCGGTCCGATCATGCCACCGACGTGGAACTCGAGAAGTCCGGCGGCCCCGCACCGGTCGTCACACGCGTTGCCGGCGTAGTCGCTCCGACCGATGGCGCCCAGTCCGGCGGCGAAGCCGTAGATGACGCCCGAGCGGTAGACGCCGTGGGGCGGCGGCGGGGGCGGCGGCGGGGGATAGTACGGAGGCGGGTAGCCTTGCGCCTCGGCAACCGAGACGGAGCCCAGCAGCGCCGACAGCGCGACGCCGAGTCCGACGATCAGATTTTTGCGATGGCTCATGGGGCCTCCTTGTTCGGAAGAGGATTCGGATCCTCCGGATTCAAGTTACGTGTCGAGCTGAAATTTTCGCAGACTTTCTCGAGGAAAGGCGGTGGCCGCGGTCACGACGGCCGCGACGTGCTAAACGCACAAGTCATATGCCGTGGCATCAGACCGAGCTCCGCCTCAAGCCGCGCCCGCGCGGATTCCACCTGATCACGCAGGAGATCGTGGCCGCCGTGCCCGAGATCGCGCGCCTCAAGGTGGGACTTCTCCACCTCTTCATTCGACACACCTCCGCCTCGCTGGCAGTAAATGAAAATGCAGATCCCGACGTGCGCGCCGATCTCGCGCGCTGGTTGGATCGGGCCGTCCCCGAGAACGCGCCTTACTTCGAGCACACCGCCGAAGGAGCGGACGACATGCCCGCGCACGTCAAGTCGGCGGTGCTCGGGCCGTCGGTGACCGTTCCGATTCGCGACGGGCGCCTGGCGCTCGGCACCTGGCAAGGGATCTACCTCGGCGAGCACCGCGACGCCGGCGGCGCCCGCAGCGTCGTCGCCACCCTCCAGGGCGAGTGATCGCGTGAGTGGAGCGCGGCTTCGCCGCGCGGAGCTCATCGCCGCCTCAGACGATCCGGTTGCGGCGCTCGCCCGCCAGGAACGCCGCCAGGTTGCGCGCCGTCTCGGCGACCAGCCGCCGGCGCGCTTCCACGGTCCCCCAGCCGATGTGCGGCGTCACCACCACCCGGCCGGCCCAGGGGGCGCGCGGATCGGTGAGCGGGTGATTCGGCGCCGGCGGCTCCACGGAGAGGACGTCGAGCCCGGCGCCCCCGAGTCGGCCGTCGGCCAGCGCGGCGATCAGCGCCGCTTCGTCGATGAGCGCGCCGCGCCCGGTGTTGATCAGGATCGCGCCTGGCTTCAGGGCCGCCAGGAGCTCCGCGCCCACCAGGCCGCGCGTCGCCTCGGTGAGCGGGCAATGGAGCGAGACGAAGTCGGCGAGCGGCAGCGCCTCGGCGAGCGGCGTTCGCGACTCGCCGGCCCGCGGCGGCGCGCCGGGGACGGCAGCGCGCACCACCCGCATCCCGAAGCCGCCGGCGATGCGGGCGACCGCGCCGCCGATCGCCCCCGCGCCGATGATGACCAGTGTCTTGCCGGCGAGCTCGACGAGCGGCTGGCGGAAGAAACAAAAGTCGGACGAGGCCGCCCAGACGCCGACCTTGACCGCCGCGTTGTGGCCGGCGACGTCGTGCGAGAAGTGGAGAATGAGCGCAAACACCAGCTCGGCGACCGACTCCGTGGCGTAGCCGGGCACGTTGGTGACGGCGATGCCGGCGGCGCGCGCCGCCTCCAGATCGACGACGTTGGTTCCGGTGGCGGTCACGCCGATGTAGCGGAGCGCCGGCAGCGCGGCGATCTCGCCGGCGCCGAGCAGGACCTTGTTGCTGAACACCGCCAGCGCCCCCGCGCACCGCGCGGCGACCTCCTGTTGCTCCGTCTGCGGGTGCGCGACGAGGTCTCCGAGCGCCTCCAGCTCGCCCCAGGTGGTCTCGGGCTCTCCTTGATCGATGGCGAAGCTGTCGAGGATGACGAGGCGCGGAGGCGGCTCGTTCACTTCAACGCCTCGGCCTGGAAGTGCGCGCGCAGGCTGCCGATCACGTCTTCCAGATCGCCGTCGAGGATGCCGGGGAGGTTGTGGCGGGTGAGCCCGATCCGGTGGTCGGTCAGCCGGTCCTGCGGGAAGTTGTAGGTCCGGATCTTCTCCGACCGGTCGCCGGAGCCGATCTGGCTGCGGCGGGCGTCGCGCTCGGCCGTCTGGCGCTTCTCCTCTTCGATCTCGTAGAGCTTGGCGCGCAGGAGCTTCATCGCCATCGCCTTGTTCTTGTGCTGCGACTTTTCCTGCTGGCAGTGGACGATGAGGCCGCTCGGCAGGTGGTGGATGCGGACCGCGGAGTCGGTGGTGTTGACCGACTGGCCGCCGGGGCCGCCCGAGCGCATCACCTCGATCTTGAGGTCCTTGGGGTCGATGGCGATCTCGACGTCCTCGATCTCGGGCATCACCGCGACGGTCGCCGTCGAGGTGTGGATGCGGCCCTGCGCCTCGGTGGCGGGGACGCGCTGGACGCGATGCACGCCCGACTCGTACTTCAGCTTCGAGTAGGCGGCTTGACCGTTGATGCCGGCGACGACCTCCTTGATGCCGCCCGCGGAGGCGCTCGACGTGGAGAGGATCTCGACCGACCAGCGGTGGCGCTCCGCGAACCGCGTGTACATGCGGAAAAGGTCGGCCGCGAAAAGGGCCGCCTCTTCGCCGCCCGTGCCGGCCCGGATCTCGAGGAGGATGTTCTTCTCGTCGTTCGGGTCCTTCGGCATGAGCAGCGTCTTGAGCTGCTTCTCCAGCCGCTCGAGCTCGCCGCCGAGCTCGACCTCCTCCTGCCGCGCGAGCTCCCGCATCTCGGGATCTTTTTGCAGCTCGCGCGCCTCGACGGAGCGCTTGCTCACGTCGCGGTGGAGCCGGAAGGTCTCCACCACCTCACGCAGGTCGGAGTGCTCCTTGGCCAGCTTTTGCATCTGCTGGCGGTTGGCCAGCACGGCCGGATCGGCCAGCATGCCGTCCAGCTCCTGGTAGCGCGCCTCGACGGCCGCGAGCTTGTCGAGCAGGAGCTGATCGAGCAAGGCCCGGCCGCCTGCGGCTTAGGTCGCCGGCGTGGTCTTGCCCTTGCCGCCGGCGTACTTCTTTTGGAAGCGCTCGATGCGGCCGGCCGCGTCCACGAACTTCTGCTTGCCCGTATAGAACGGGTGGCAGGCCGAGCAGATTTCGACCGAGAATGCGCCGCGGGTGGAGAAGGTCTCGACCTTGTTGCCGCAGGCACAGGTGATGGTCGAGGGTTTGTAGACCGGATGAATGCCTTTTTTAGCCATGGTGTGGGTCCCGGGAACCGGGGTTTATAGTGGGCGAAGCGCCCGGATGCAAGTCGGGTATAGTGCACCCCGCCATGGGGGACGTCAGCAGCGCTGAAATTCGCGACCGCCGCCGGTCACTTTACGCTTACCTCGAATCGATCTGGTCGGGTCGGCGCGTGCTCGAGATCGGGCCGGGCGACGGGAGCGCCGAGCTGCTCCGCTCGCTGGGCGCGGTCAAGGTGGTCGTCTCCGACGGCGATCTGGGCGCGCTCAACGAGCGGTTCGACGTGGTGGTGGTCCCCGAAGGCGAGGCGCTGGTGCGGCGGCCGGGCGCGGTCGCCGCCTGCCGCCGGCTGGTCGCCACCGGCGGCCGCCTGGTGGTGGCCGCGGCCAACGCCGAGCGCCCCGGCGTCGCGGGCGGCGTCGGCTACTACGACCTGCAGGGGGCGATCGCGCCGCTCTTGCCGCTGGTCCAGATGCTGGGGATGACCCCCTTCTCGGGCATCGGCGTGGTCGAGTTCGACGGCGCGGTCGACGCCCTGCGGATCGATTCGCGGCTCTGCAAGGAGCAGGAGCCCCCCGTCGCCTACGTGGCCATCGCCGGCACCGAGCCGGTGGCCGGGCTCGGCTACGCGCTGGTCCAGCTGCCGCCGTCGGCGGCGGCAGCGGCCGAACCGCCGGCGGCGCGCGTGTCGCCGCTCGCCGCCGAGGAGATCGAGGAGCTGCGCGGGCGGCTGCACCGGGCGGCGGAGGATCGCGCCGCGCTCGACGGCGAGAACGCCAAGCTGCGGCGCGCGCTGGCCGAGGCCGACGAGTCGGTCATGAACCTGACCCGCCGCACGGCCGAAGAGATGGCGGGGCTGGCCGATAAGCTGGCGACGGGGTTGCGGGCGCCGCTGGAGGCGGAGGCGCGCTCGGCGTCGGTCGCGCTCGGCGAGGCCCGCGAGGAAGTCGACCGGCTGCGGGTGAAGCTGGCGGAGAGCGAGGCCCGCGCCGGGGCAGCCGAGCAGCGGCTCGAGGAGGTGGGCGCGGTGGCGCGCGAGCGCCTGGGGGCCGTCGAGGACGCGCTCGAGCGGCAGCGCCTGGCCGAGAGCGAGCTCGGACGCGCGCGGCGGGAGGTCGCCCGCCTCGAGAGCGAGGCGAAGGTGGCCGTCGCCGACGGCGGCGCGCGCGAGGAACAGGCGCGCGCGCTCGCGCAGCGTGACGAGCGGATCCTGCGCCTCGAAGGGGAGAAGCAGGACCTCTCCTGGCGGCTGGCCGAGCTCGAGGACAAGCTGCGGCAGGCGATCGCCCGCGCCGTCACGGCCGGCGTCGGGCGCGGTGAGGCCAGCGTGCCGGCGCCCGCGGCGGCGTCGGTGGCCAGCAGCGATCTGGTGGCGGCGCGCCAGGCGCGCGCGCGGGCGATGGAGGACTTTCACCGCGCCTCGTCGGTCCACATCGAGGAGATCACCGAGCTCAAGGCCTCCGTCGCCGAGCAGATGGCGCTGGTGGCCGAGCTGGAGGATACGCTGGCCGCGAGCGAGACCCGCGCCGCGACCGCGGGCGCGGAGGCGACGACGCTCCGCAAGACGGCCAAGGATCTGGAGGAGGCCGACCGCACGCGCCGGGCGCGGCTGGCCGAGCTGGAAGGGAAGCTCCTGCGGCTCGAGCACGACCGCAAGGCCGCGGCCGCGCAGCCGGATGACGGTGACGACGGCCGGCTGCGCGCGCTCGAGTCGGAGCGCGACCGCCTGCGCGCGCGGGTGGGCGAGCTGGAGGCGGTGGCGCCCAACAACGGTCAAAAGAACGGTCACGGCGCGGGCGCGGCGCCGCGCGCGCGCGAACCGGACGCCGCGGTGGCGCACCCGACCGGCGACGCGGGGCGCGCCGGTGGTCCGCCGGCCGACGCCGCCCGGCTCGAGAACACGCTCGACAACTACCGCCGGCGGGCCAGCCGCCTGCGCGACGATCTGGAGGGGATCCGGCGGCGGCTCGAGTCGCTCTCCCCGTCGGAGCTCTCGGGATTCCTCGAGGAGCTCGGCGAGGACCTGACGGAGCTGGGCGGGTGAGCGCGGGGACGGGGGGCGGGGGGCGGGGCGCCGTCCGCGTCGCGATTGTCGGTCTGGGCGCCATCGGGCGCGAGGTGCTGAAGGCGGTCCGCGCGCGCCCGTCGCTCGAGCTCTCCGGCGCCTTCGATCCCGCGTTCGTCGGACGAGACGCGGGCGAGGTCGGCGAGATCGGGCCGGTCGGCGTCAAGGTCGCCTCGACGCTCGCCGGGGCGCTGGCCGGCGCCGACGTGGCGCTGGTCCTGACCCTCTCCGGCGTCGCCGAGATGGTTCCCCTCGTCGAGGCCGCCGGCGCGGCGGGCGTGGACGTCGTCTCCACCTGCGAGGACCTCGCTTACGCCGACTTCGGAACGCCCGAGCTGGCCCGACAGATCGATGCCCGGGCGCGCGCCGCCGGGATCACGGTCGTGGGCACCGGCGTGAACCCCGGGCTGGTGATGGATCGTCTGCCGCTCACGCTGGCCGCCGCCTGCGTGCGCGTCGACAGCGTTCAGGTCACGCGGGTGGTGGACGCGGCCAAACGGCGTGGTCCGCTGCGCGCCAAGGTGGGCGCCGGCCTCACGGTCGAGGCGTTCAACGCGGGCGTGGCCGACAAGCGGCTTTCGCACCGGGGGCTCCCCGAGTCGTGCGCCCTGGTCGGTCTCGGCCTGGGGTTCACCTTCGACGAGGTCCGCGCGACGATCGAGCCCGTCACCGAAGCGCGGCCCGGCATCGAAGCCGGTCGCGTGGCCGGCCTGCGCCAGTCGGCGATCGGCTTGTCCGGTGGACGCGAGCTGGTGCGGCTCGATCTCGAGATGTCGGTCGGCGCGCCCGAGCCGCAGGATCGTATCGTCATCGCCGGCGACCCGCCGCTCGATCTCGTCATCCGCGGCGGCACGCACGGCGACCGCGCGACGGTGGGGACCGTGCTCAACGCGATCCCCGCCGTGATCGCCGCGGCGCCGGGCCTCCTGACCGTCATCGATCTGACGCTCCGGCGGTAACCGTTGGCGTTAAGATGGGCGCATGACGCGTTCATCAATGTTGTTGGGACGAAATTGGTTGCTGGCTGCGATCGTCGCCGGGGGGACGTTGCTCGGCGCAGGATCGGCACGGGCCTTCGATCTCAAGGGCCTGGCAGGCAAGGCCGGCGGCGCGGCGAAGGACAAGGTCGTCAAAGACGTCAACGCCAAGCTGCTGGCCGAGGGGCGCAAGAACCAGTGCAGCTTCAAGAGCGACAGCGACCAGCTGGCGCCCGGCTGCGACGCGAAAATCAAGAAGCTGGCCAACCAGCTGATCGACGCCAAGAAGAAGCTGCAGGCGGGCGGGGTGAGCGGCTTCAAGTTCGAGGTCTCGGGCCACACCGACTCGGCCGGCAAGGCGGAGCACAACAAGGAGCTGTCGTCCAAGCGCGCGGCGGTGATCGTCAAGGAGCTGGTCGCCAAGGGCGTGCAGCCGAACGAGATCATCTCCATCGGGATGGGCTCCGAGCGGCCGCTGGTCACCCCCGACGACACGCCGGCCAAGAAGGCCAAGAACCGCCGCTACGAGATCCAGGTCAGGATCTGACAGTGCGTACCGCCGTCGTGGGTGTCACCTTGGTGGCGCTCGCGACGGGTGGGTGCCGCTCGACCGCCGGCGCCGAGCGTGGTCGAGCTCGGGCGCCGCGCGAGCCGGCCCCCGATCGGGCGACGTTCTTCGGCGCGAGCCGCTGCGCCGGCGCGCACTTCGCGCTCTGCGAGGACTTCGAGAGCGGGGCGCTCGATCCGGCGGTCTGGACAGTCAGCGGCGCGCCGCCCGTCGTCGACACCGAGGAAGCGGCGCGCGGCACGCACGCGCTCCACATCCGCCTGACCGGCAAGGGAGCGTCGACCATCTCGGAGAGCAAGACGTTCCCGGCGCCGAACGACACGTACTACGGGCGGGTGTTCGTCTATTTCAAGTCGCTCCCGCGGCCAACGCCGAGCTTCCGGTATGCGCACTGGACCATCGTCGCCGCCTCGGGGGCGGGCGTCACGGGCGAGGTGCGCCTGGGCGGCCAGCTGCAAGACGGTATCAACCGCTTCGGCGTGGGGACCGACAGCCGCGACGATCCGGCCGGGACAGGCGACTGGACCAACCCGGATCGCGACCCGGGACCCGATGGCGCGCCTCCGGTGGTCCCGACCGGCCGTTGGCTCTGCCTCGAGTGGATGCACGACGGCGCCCACCAGCAGACACGCTTCTGGTGGGACGGCGTTCCGCACCCCTCGCTCGCCACCACGCTCACCACGCCGCACCAGGGGCGCGCCGGCGTGCCGTTCAAGCTGCCGGCCTTCACCGACCTCTGGCTCGGGTGGTTCGAGTATCAGCCGACCGACCAGCCGTTCGAGCTCTGGCTCGACGAGATCGCGGTCGACGGCGCGCGTGTCGGCTGCGCTAGTTGAGCTTGCCGTCGAACTGGACGGCCTCGGCGTTGCCCGTCGGCGCCACCACCAGCACCGCGCACTGGTCTTGCCCCAGCGAGCGCGGGCGGAAGTGGGCCGCCGCGTAGGAGACGGCCACCGCGGGGCGGTCCACCAGCGGGGCCGGGATCCGGGGCGTCCGGCCCGGGCCGCAGTCGACGACCCAGCTGTCGACCTGGCGGTGGAAGGCGGTGTTCCCCCACGCCTCGATCGCGCGCCGTGCGCCGGCGGCCGACGTTTTTCCCGCCTGCAGGTCCTCGGCGAAGGTGCGGATGTCGGACTGGTAGCGCGGGGTCACGAGGGGAGCCGAAAGGCCGCGGGTGCTCCGCGTCGCGGTGAGCGCCGAGAGGAACGCGTCGCCGGCCTCCACGTTGGCCGCGCGGCCGAGCTCGACCGGCAGGCCCGGCTCGTCGGGCCAGGGGGTCGAGGCGCACGAGAGGCCGAGCACCAGGAAGACGCTGGCGGCGCGCCAGAGATGACTTGGTGAACCGTCCCGGCGAGGCACCTCTCAAACGTCGGCAGTCCGCTCGAGATCCTTTAGATCGCCGGGGGTTGCCCGGATGACTCCTCGCGGGTCGCCAGCAGGGCTGCCGGAAGCAGCGGGACGAAGAGCAGCACCGCGGCCGACGACCCTGCGTTGAGCCAGACGAGCTGCTTGAAGCTCATGTGGTAGTGGTCGTAGAGGTACGAGCCGAGCAGTCCCGAGATGACGAAGATGGAGACGTTGCGGATGCTCATCATGAGCGAGAAGCCGAAGCTCTCGATCCCTCTCGGGGTCGCGCGGGCCGCCAGATCGTAGAGCGGCAGCGTCGCCAGCGTGCCAAGCAGCGCGGCCGAGCCGTCGATCAGCGCCGCCTTGCCGGCCGAGTCGTAGCGCAGGTAGAGGAGGGTGCTGGTCGCGTTCAGCACGATCCCGGCGATCAGCGAAACCTTCAGTGAAAACCTGCGACAGATGTATCCATAGGCCGTCGCGCCGATGATTCCCCCGACGCCTCCCAGAAGTTGCAAGAACCCTATGAAGCGTGGGTCCAGCTTGAGGACGTCCTGCTGGTAATAGAGCATCGGCAGCTGAAACCCGGGCGCGAGATAAACGAGAAACAAAAGGCCGGTGGCCCCCCACATCGCGCGCGAGCGGACGATCGTCTGCAGGTGCTTGCGGGCGACGGCAAAGACTTCCGTGTTCGCGCGCGCGCCGCCGGGCTCACGGTAAAGGCAGTAGACCACGGGCAAGAAGGCCAGCGTCGCAACAGCGCCGGTGATGGCCGTCCAGCGCAGCGCGCAGATCGCCAGCCAGCCGCCGACGGGTCCTCCGATGAGGTCCATGATCCCCTCGAGCCCCGTCCGCAGGGAAGCGAGCCGTCCCGTCGCGTTGAAGTGGTGCGCGACTTCGATCTGCAGGCCGCCGATCGCCGTGCTGACCACGACCATGGCCAGGTTGAGCAGGGTCATCAACGCCAGGAACTGCTTGTAGGCGTGTGGAACGAGAAGGAAGGCGAGCCAGGTAAGACCGGCCATCAAGGTCGCGACCAGAAGGTAGCCGCGCCTGCGGGTTCCGAGCAGCGGGTACGCGTCGCACACGAACCCGACGAACGGTTTCACGTACCAGAGCAGGAGAGAAAACGACCAGAAGGCCTGGACCTGGAGCGCCGACATGTGGAAGCCGTTCTTGAGCAGCAGGCTGAACGGGAGGTAGCCGAGCGTCTTCGGCAAGGCGAACCCGGTCACGAAGATCCCGCCCGCGATCACCGCGATGAGCGCGCGCGGCGACGGCCCAGGCAGGGCGCTGGGGGCGGCAGGCGCGTCGGCGGGGGCGGCCATCGTGCTAGAAGAGCGTACGCATCGATCGATGAAGATCGCCACCTGGAACGTCAACGGAATCCGCGCGCGGCAGGATGAGGTCGTCGCGTTCGTCGAGCGCGAGCAGCCCGACGTGCTCTGCCTGCAGGAAATCAAGGCGGCCGCCGACCACATCCCGAAGCCGGTCGGCGAGCTCCCGGGCTACTGGTGCTACTGGCACGGGACCAAGGGGTATTCGGGCGTGGCGCTGCTCGTGCGCCAGGCGGTCGAGCCCGACCGGCCGCTCTACGTCCACCCCGAGTTCGACCACGAGACGCGCATCGCGGCCACCACGGTGAACGGCGTGACGGTGGCGTCGATCTACGTCCCCAACGGCGGCAAGGACTTCGCGGCCAAGATGCGTTTTCTCGAGGCGCTGGCCGCTTACGCCGCCGGCCTGCGGGCGCTCGGTAAGCCGGCCATCCTGTGCGGCGACCTCAACGTGGCGCGGGCGCCCATCGACGTGAACGTCCGGGACCGCGACGATCGCGCGATCGGCCAGCGCCCCGACGAGCGCGAGGCGTTCGGGCGGATCTTGACCGAAGGGGGCCTGCACGACCTCGGGCGCGAGCGCGAGCCGGACAACGACGCGCTCTACACCTGGTGGGCCCCCTGGCGGAACCTGCGCCAGCGCAACATCGGCTGGCGGATCGACTATCTGCTGGTGAGCGGCGAGCTTTGCGCCTCGGCCGAGAGCTGCGTCTCGCAGCGCGAGTTCGGCACCAGCGATCACGCGCCCCTGGTGGCCGTCTTTCGATGATAATCGTCTCTGATTTCGACGGGACGTTGACCATCGACGACGTCACCACGCTGTACTGGGACGCGCACCTCTCCTACGACTGGCGGCGCGAGCTGCTCCCCGACACCTACGCCGGCAAGGTGTCGCCGCTCGAGATGATCGCGCGCGGCTACGGCGACGTCGCGCGCTCGCCCGAGGCGCTGCTGGCGGAGGCCCGCGCGCACACGCGGATGCGGCCGGGGCTCGAGACGCTGGTCGCCTTCTGCCGCGGGCGCGACTGGCCGTTCGTCGTCGTCAGCCACGGGCTCACCTTCTACATCCAGGACCTGCTGCCGCCGGAGATCCCGTTCGTCGCCTTCGCGGGGGCCTTCGACGGGCGCGGCTGGCACGTCTCGCTGCCGCCCGGGATGCGGCTTCGGCCCGGGGAAGACTTCAAGAGCCAGGTGGTGGCCGACCTGCGGCGCCGGCATCCGGGACACGCGACCGTCTACCTCGGCGATGGTCGGCTCGACCTGCTGGCGGCGGAGACCTGCGACGAGGTGTTCGCCGTGCGCGACAGCAAGCTCGCCGAGCTCTGCCCGCGCGCGCGTCCTTTCGAGAGGCTCGAGGAGGTCGTCGCGGCGTTGGAAGTGCGTTAAGCTCCCGCCCCATGTCCAATCCCATCGCGACGCTCAGCACCTCCATGGGCGACATCAAGGTCGAGCTCCTCGCCGACCAGATGCCCATCACCGCCGGCAACTTCGTCAAGCTCGCCAAGAGCGGCTTCTACGACGGGCTCCACTTCCACCGCGTGATCGACAAGTTCATGGTGCAGTTCGGCTGCCCGTACAGCAAGGATCCGCAGAGCCCCCGCGCCGGCACCGGCGACGCGCCCGGCGGGCCGATCGCCGACGAGCATCCGGCGAACGCCAAGATCTCGAACGCGCGGGGGACGCTCTCCATGGCCAACAAGGGGCCCCAGAGCGGCAGCTGCCAGTTCTTCATCAACGTGGTGGACAACCCCTACCTCGACTGGTTCTCGCCCGGACCCTCGAAGCACCCGGTGTTCGCCAAGGTCGTCGAGGGGATGGACGTGGTGGACAAGATCTCCAAGACGCCGCGCGACGGCGGCGACCGCCCCAAGACGCCCGTCAAGATGATCAAGGTCTCGGTCTCGGAGTAGCCGGGGGCGGTTCCGCGGCCGGCCATGCCCACCCCGCGCACGCTGATCGTCGGCGACGTTCACGGCTGCCTCGACGAGCTGCTGGCGTTGCTCGCCGAGGCCGGCCGCACGCCGCAGGACCGGGTGGTGTTGGTCGGCGATCTCGTGGCCAAGGGGCCCGACTCGGCGGGCGTCGTCCGCTGGGCGCGCGAATCCGGCGCCGACGCCGTGCTGGGGAACCACGACGCCCACGTCCTGCACGCGGCCCGCGGCGGCGACAAGAAGGTGGGTCCGGCCCACCGGGCGGTCGCCGAGACGCTCGCCGCCGCCGACCTGGCCTGGCTCGAGTCGCGGCCGCTCTGGCTCCGGCTCGACGGCGTCGCCGACCAGGCGTACATCGTGGTCCACGGCGGCCTCGTGCCGGGCATCCCGCTCGCGCAGCAGACGCGCGATCACCTCCTCAACCTGCGCAGCATCACGGCCGAGGGCGAGCCCTCGAAGCGGATCGACGGCGCCCCCTGGGCCACCCTCTGGCACGGTCCGGAGCACGTCGTCTTCGGGCACGACGCCGTCCGCGGGCTGCAGCAACACCCCTTCGCGACCGGCCTCGACACCGGCTGCGTCTACGGCCGCCAGCTGACCGCGCTGGTCCTTCCGAGCAAGGAGCTGGTCTCGGTGCCGGCGGCGCGCGCCTACGCGCCGATGAAGTAGACGCCGGAAAAGCGAAGCGCCCGATCCCTCTCGGGACCGGGCGCTGGGCGGTTGCGTTTTCGTGGGGGGGGCTAGTTGGTGAAGATGGCTTGCACGTTGAACCGCTGGAACGAGCTGGTCGGGCTGCAGTCATAGACCTCCATGCCCGCGTTGACCGAGGTGCTGCCGTTCTTCACGTGCAGGCAACGGTTCCCGGTGGCGGCGGTCTGGATGAGGAAGGCGCCGTCGCGGGTCGGCTGGGGTGTGAACATCCAGTCCTGCGAGGCAACGCCGCTGCAGGGGTTGACGTGGACGGTGCTCGAGTTGGCGGCCGCGTTGGCGTCGACGCACTTGGTGGGGTCGCTCTTCATCTGGATCAGCCAGTTCGAGCCGTGCGCCGTGATGAGGAACTGCGAGGTGGAGAGCATCGACGTCCCGGCGGCGTCCGTCAGGTATCCCGACTCGGCGTCGAGGACGTTGGCCGGCGCGCCCAGCGGCGTCAGGCCGTAGACGTAGCCGGGGTCGAAGTTCGGCGTGTAGTTCGCGTTGCGCCACACGGTGATCCCGTGCTGCCAGACGGCGCCGTCAGCGGTGGTGATCGCCTTGTAGCCGTCCGGGCAGCCGCCCGTGGGATCGGCGACCGAGCCGTCCGGGCAGCTCCCACCCGTCCCGTTGCTGTATTGCCCGACGGCCTGGCTGGCGTTCTGGCAGAGCACGCCCTGACCGAAGGGGTTGTGGTAAGGCGAGCTCTGCTGGTTGGCGCCGAGCCGGCCGGCCACCGTGCCCGCGGCGCCGGTCGGGAAGCCGGCCCCCTCACAGTAGTAGGCGACCGGCGCCGTCGTGTTCGGCTTCGACAGGGCCGAGAGGTTGCCCGTGTCCATGATGTCGCCGAAGAAGGTCCCCTCCTGCATGGGGTAGTTCACCCGATCGACGCCCCAGCCGATGGCGGAGTCGTTCGAATCGAGCCAGATGGGGACGTGGACGCCGGCGGTGTTGATGTGGGCCATCATGCAGGCGGAGATGCTCTCCATGCACTGAGCGTTGCCCGCGACGCCGTTGTACTTCCAGGTGGGGCAGAGGCCGATTCCGCCCGCGAAGGTGTAGTTGTTGCCGTACTGGTCCTGCTTGACCATCGAGTCGCTGGAGGCCAGCGCGCACTTGACGAAGTAGGCGACCGCTTTGCGACCGGACGCGGTCGTCATGAGCCCGCTCGTGCTGGGAATGCCGTTGCTGGTGACGAAGCCGTTGCTGGTGACGAAGCCGTTCATGGTCACGAAGCCGTTGGTGGTGACGAAGCCGAAGTCGTGCGTGCCCGACTCGACGTCGCTCGGCTGCTCACCGCCGCAGCCGATGAGGCCGACGATGGCGCCCAGCGCAATGCTGATTTGGATGGTCCGCTTCCCTAGGTCGCTCATGTTCCTTTTCCCCCTTGAGGCAGCCCGGCCGACTGCGAGAGTCCCGTGGGCTTTGCGTCCCCCGATCGCTCGGGGTTTGCCGTTGTTCGCAAGATGTCTATGAAACACATGAAGACTACTAAGCAGTAATCAAGCCAACAATTTTATGGCTGCCAGTAAGTAAAATCAGATACTTAGGATGGGGTCTCGAACCCCCGTCGTTGCGGGGCGCTCAACAGCTCGCGATGCTTCCCGAACAACACCGCGGCGCGCCGGCGGCTGCGTCCCGGAAAAGAGAAACGGCCGGTCCGCGTGGGCGGGCCGGCCGTTCGAGGTCGAGAGCGAGCGGGAGCTAGTAGGTGGTGAAGGAGGCGTACGACAGACCGCCGGCCGAGGCCTGGAAGCAGTAGCCGCCGTTGACCTTGACGGGCGGGGTCAAGTTGCCGCTCGCGCTGAAGGTCTGACCGTTGACCGTGAAGGTACGGCCGCTCATGTTGCTCATGTTGAAGCCCTGGATCGAGGAGCTCGACTGGTAGCAGGCGGCGTTGCTCCCAACGCTGTTGCTCGCGTAGCTCTGGGTGGTGATGTTGATCGGGTTGCTGCAGTACGAGGCGCAGGGGTTGGTGCCCGCCGAGGCGCCCGAGCTGTTCGCGGAGGCGCCGGTGTAGTTGGTCGCCTGAATGTTGAACTGCTCGCTGGTCCAGCCGGCGGTGCAGTCGTAGACCTCCATCACCGTGCCGGCCGCGGTGTTTCCACCGCGCACGTTGATGCATCGGCCGGTGCTGGCGGCGGCGATCGTGAAGGCGCCGTTCTGCGGGATGGCGGCGATGTTCCAGTTCTGCGAGGAGGCGCCGTTGCAAGCGTTGACGACGATGCCGGTGGCGTTGGTTCCGGCGCCCGCGTCGAGGCACTTGCCCGGCATGCTCAACGGCGAGATCGTCCAGCTGCTGCCGTTCGCCGCCATCGAGAACACCGACGAGCTCAGGCCGGCCGACCCATTCCACTGCTGGATGGGCGAGCTGCCGACGTCCATCATCATCGGGTTGCCGCTGGTGAGGACCGACGACATCACGTACTGGTACGCGCTGTCGAAGACGGGCGTGTAGGTGTTGTTGCGCCACACAGTGATCCCGTGCTGCCACACGCCGCCGTCCGAGGTGGTGAGCGCCTTGTAGCCGTCGGGGCAGCCGACCGACGGGTTGGCGATCGAGCCGGCCGGGCAGCTCCCGGTTGTCCCGCTGCTGTATTGTCCGACGCTGTTGCTGGCGTTCTGGCAGAGGACGCCGGCGCCGAAGGGATTGACGTAGGGCGAGCCCACCTGGTTCGCGCCGAGCCGCCCGGCGACCACGCCGTTGGCGCCGGCGGGGAAGCCGGCGCCGTCGCAGTAGTAGGCGACCGGGCCGGTCACGCTCGGCTTGCCGATGTTGGAGAGCGAGCCGGAGTCGAGAAGATCGCCGAAGAAGGTCCCCTCCTGCATCGGGTAGTTGACGCGATCGACGCCCCAGCCGATGGAGGGATCGTTCGAGTCGAGCCAGATGGGGACGTGGACGCCCGCCGTGTTGATATGCGCCATCATGCAGGCGGAGATCGCCTCCATGCACTGACTGCTGCCCGAGACGCCGCCCGTCTTCCAGGCGGGGCAGAGGCCGAGGCCGCCCGCGAAGGTGTAGTTGTTACCGTACTGGTCGGCCTTGACGAGCGAATCATTGGACGCCAGGGCGCACTTGATGAGGTAGGAGACAGCCTTGCGACCCATCGCGGTCGTCATGAGGCCGCTCGTCGACGGCAGGCCGTTGCTGGTGACGAAGCCGTTGCTGGTGGTGAAGCCGTTGCTGGTGACGAAGCCGTTGCTCGTCACGAAGCCGTTGCTGGTCACGAAGCCGTTGCTCGTCTGGAACCCATTGCTGCTGGCGAACCCGTTGGTGGTGACGAAGCCGAAGTCGTGCGTGCCCGACTCGACGTCGCTGGCCTGCTCGGCGCCGCACCCGATCAGGCCGACGATGGCCCCCAGAGCGATGCTGATCTGGATGGTCCGTTTCCCTAGGTCGGTCATGGTCGTTTTCCCCCTTGAGGCAGCCCGGCCGACTACGAGAGTCCCGTTGGCTTTGCGTCGCCCGATCGCTCGGGTTTTGCCGTGAGTCACAAGGTCCCTTTGAAACACGGACGCATATAAAGCAGTAACCGGGCCAACACTTTATGGACTATAAACCTGCGTTATCCGGCCTCTGGCGGGGGGCGGGGACCCCGGCTGTTTCACCAGGCGCAACACGCCGATGTACGGCAGACAACGGATGTGGTCGGCCCTCGCCAGCACTGCCGCGCGCGGACGCGGCGTGTCAGTTGGCGTGCGCCGCGGGGGTCCGGGCGGAGCTGCGCGGGCCCAAACCCTCGCCCTCACGCGCCAGCTGCGGGACGCCGTCGACGTAGACGACGCTGTTGGCGAGCGTCGCCTGGATACGCGGTCCCGGCGTGATGATCCCGACCAGGTTCAAGGGGTCGCAGGCCGACAGCCGGACCACCTCGCCACGGCGTTCATCCCGGCGGGTGGCGCGCAACGCCTCGACCGCCTCGGGAGCGGCGAACTGCTCGCCCACGAACCCGCCGACCAGGCGCCCGCCGCGGAGCTCGCCGCTCATCTCCAGCCGGCGATAGACTCGCACCAGGTCGCGCCAGGCGGGCGCTTGCGCTTCGCGCGCCAGGAGATCGCGGAACACCACGCCATATCTTCTGATGTACTGGCGCGCGAGCGCTTCCTGCCGGGTCTCTTCGTCGCTGGAGCTCGCGGGGACCCCTCGGGGGTCCCCGTTGAAGTCGTGCCTGAGGACCGACCATCGCCCCGCGCCGATGGGGCCTCCGGTGCGGCGGCTCCAGCGCGAGTGCCAGCGGGCGCGGGCGCCGCCGCGGGTCTGCGTCGCGGAGATGAGCGCGCGCAGGCCGGAGAACCCGTCGCCCGTGACGCGTCCCGCGGAGACGAGCTCGCCGAGCGCGTCCTCGACCTCGGTGCGGAGGCGCCGCGTGCCGGCGATGAGCTCGTCGAGAAAGCTGGCGCCGCGGCCCGAGAGGTGGCCCAGCACGTCGCGCGCGGGCGCGGAGAGGGCGGCCTCGTCGAAGCCCTCCGTCTCCGGAACCAGCAGCCAGGGGAGATCGGCGCGCCGGCAGATCGCGATGGGCGCGGCGCGGCTGGGCGTCCCGCCGGCCGGTCGGGCGGCCAGGCGCCCCCAGGCGGCACCACCCGACAGACAGAGCGCGTCCAGCCAGGCCGAGTCGTACCCCACGATGCGGGCGGGCAGGATGGCGCGCTCCCAGGCGCCGGCCGCGGCCTCGTATCCCTGCAGCTGGGCGATCACGCGCGCCAGGCCGGGCTGACCGTGCAGCTGCGTCCCCGGACGCACGTTCTGCCAGCCGAAGAGAAAGCGCAGGAAGTCGGCGGCCGTGACCGGCTCGATCTCGCGGCGAAGCCCGTCGAGCATGCGGCGGTTGATCCGCGCCAGCAGGCGGCGCTCGCACCACTGCACGCCGTCGCCGGCACCATCGCCCAGAGGGGGCAGTTCGGATAGGAAGCGGCCCCGCAAGACCGCGCCCGCCATCTCGATCTGCGCCAGCGCCGCCTCCACCTCGTCCGGTGCCAGGCCGAGCGGCGCCGAGATTCGCGCGGCGGTCGTCGGCCCATGAAACGAAAGATGCCCGCGCACGAGCTCGCCGAGCGCGCTCTCCCGATCGGACCAGGCGGGCGTCCGGCGGGCCGGCGGCTCGGCGACGTCCGGGACGAACCGCCGCGCCGGCCAGATCAGCGCCGCCAGCGAGCGCCGCTCGGCCGCGACCCAGAGCACCGGATCACCGTCGAGCCGGGCCGCTCGGCGCGCCTCCACCAGCGCCTCGAACAGCTCCGCGAACCCGCGCGCGCGGCCCATCGGCTCGGGGAGCGCGCCGGCGTCGAGCAGCAGATCGTGCAGCTCGTCGGGGTCGCGTGGCTCCACCTGCGATTCGGCCACCACCGCGGCGGCGGCCTCCGGATCGAGCCCGCCGATCCGTTCGACGACCGTCGCCGGCAGGCCGCGCCGGACGCTGACCGCGCGCGTGCGGCGCTCTTCCAGCGGCGCATCGTCGAGGAAGGTGTAGGGGTTGGCGTTCAGGATCTCGTGAGCGAACACCGACGGTTCGGGCAGCTCCCGGGCCGTCGTCTGCACGCGTCCGTCGGCGATCGCCTCCAGCACGGTGCGCAGCCCCGCAGCGTCCATCGCCTCGACCAGGCAGTCGCGCACCGTCTCGCGGACCAGCGGATGGTCGGGAACCTCGATCGCGCCGCCGCCGTGGTTGTCCTGGCAGGCCGTCTGCGCGGGGAACACCGCCGCGATCAGATCCTGCGCTCGCATCCGCAGGAGCGCCGGCGGCACCCGCTTGCCGCCGCGGCTGCGGAGCAGCGCCAGCGAGCGCGTCGCGTTCCAGCGCCAGCGCGTCTCGAACATGGGCGCCTGCAGCGCTGCCTGGGTGAGCAGCTCCTCGACGTCGGCCGCGCGCAGCAGGGAGAAGACAGTCTCCAGCGGGAAGCTGTGCTGGGGGCCGAGCGACAGCACGATCCCATCGTCCGTGGCGGCCGCTTGCAGCTCGAAGTCGAACGACCGGCAGAAGCGCTTGCGCAGCGCCATCCCCCAGGCGCGGTTGATCCGCCCGCCGAAGGGCGCGTGGATCACCAGCTGCATGCCGCCCGCGTCGTCGAAGAACCGCTCGGCGAACACGCGCGTCTGCGTCGGCACGCCCCCCAGCACGGTGGCGCCGGCCAGGACGTAGTCACGCAGCAGCTCGGCGCCGCGCCTGTCGAGCGCGCAGGACGCCATGAGTACGTCGATCGCTTGGAGGGAGCCGGGCTCCGCCCGGCGAAGTCCATCGCGGGGGGGCACGGGGACCCTTTGAGGGTCCCCGAGTTCGACGACCTCTTGGCGGAGGGCGGCCACTTCCGCCGAAAGCTCCCGCGTGCGCGCCGGCCCCTCGCCGAGCCAGAACGGGATCGTCGGCGGCGCGCCGGCCGCGTCCTCGACCCGCACCTTGCCCGGCTCGACCCGCCGGATGCGCCAGGAGGAGTTCCCGAGCAGGATGATGTCGCCGGCCATCGACTCGATGGCGAAGTCCTCGTCGATGGTCCCGATCTGCGTCCCCTCGGGCTCCAGGATGACGTCGTAGTTGGCGTTGTCGGGGATGGCGCCGCCCGAGGTGAGGGCGGCCAGGCGCGCGCCCCGGCGCCCGCGCAGGCGCCGGTTCACCCCGTCGCGGTGCAGCAGCGCGCCCGAGCGCCCGCGGCTGGTGGCGATCCCTTCCGCCAGCATGTCGACCACGGCGTCGAAGTCGGCGCGCGCGAGCGCCCCGTAGGGGCCGGCGCGGCGGCAGAGGTCGTAGAGCGCGTCCTCGTCCCACTCGTCGCAGGCGGCCGCGGCCACGATCTGCTGTCCGAGCACGTCGAGCGGCGCGTCCCGCAGGCAGACGGCATCGATCTCGGCGCGGCGGGCGGCGCGCACCAGCGCCGCGCACTCGACCAGCTGATCGCGCGTCAGCGGGAACAGCCGCCCCTTGGGGGTGGCGCGGAGCGCGTGACCCGAACGGCCGATGCGTTGCAGCCCGGTGGCGATCGAGCGCGGCGAACCGATGAGGCAGCAGAGCTCGACGGCGCCCACGTCGATCCCCAGCTCGAGCGACGCCGTGGCGACGACCACCTTGAGCTCGCCCGATTTGAGTAGCCGTTCGGCGCGGTGGCGTCGCTCGCGCGAGAGGCTGCCGTGGTGGGCGGCGACGGTGTCGGCGTCCAGCCGCTCGGAGAGGTGCAGCGTGACCCGCTCGACCAGCCGCCGCGTGTTGACGAACACCAGCGTCGACTTGTGCGCCCGGGCCAGGGCCGCAATTCGATCGTAGAGCTCGACCCACTGTTCGTTGGTGGCGACCGCCCCCAGCTCGTCCTCGGGGACTTCGACGCCGAGGTCGAGATCGCGCCGCTGGCCGACGTCGACCAGGGCGGGCGGGGGCCGGCTGGCGCCGACCAAGAGCCGCGACGCCACCTCGAGCGGCCGCACCGTCGCCGACAGCCCGACCCGCTGCAAGCGCGCGGGCGCGACCAGAGCTTCCAGCCGCTCGAGCGACAGCGCCAGGTGGGCGCCGCGCTTGTCGGGCGCCACGGCGTGGATCTCGTCGACGATCACGGTCCGCACGTCGCGCAGCGCGCGGCGGCCCGATTCCGAGGTCAAGAGGATGAACAGCGACTCGGGCGTGGTGACCAGAACGTGGGGCGGGCGGCGGGTCGCCTCGCGCCGCTCGCGCGCGGTCGTGTCGCCCGTCCGCACCGCGGTGCGAATCTCGGGCGCCGGGACGCCGAGCTCGGCGGCCAGCGCCTTGATCTCTCCCAGCGGCTCCTCGAGGTTGCGTCGGACGTCGTTCGACAGCGCCTTCAGGGGCGAGACGTAGAGAACGGAGGTCCGATCGGGGAGGGCGCCTCCCGCCGCGACCGCCTCGCCCACCAGACCGTCGAGGGCCCAGAGGAAGGCCGCCAGGGTCTTGCCAGAGCCGGTCGGCGCGGTCACCAGCACGTCCTGGCCGACGGCGATCAACGGCCAGGCCGCGGACTGCGCTGGCGTCGCCGCTCCGAACTTGCGCTCCAGCCAGGTCTGAACCAAAGGATGAAACATTTGTTCAGGTGTGCAGTTATAGATCGTTTTTGCCGGCCGGCCGTGGCTTTCGCTTGACGCCAGATCTGGGGTGTTTACGGTTACCGCGAAATCGCAGGCCAAATCCCCGAAGCGAAAGCGAAAAAAGGAAATCAGCTCATGGGCAAAATCATCGGCATCGACCTCGGCACCACCAACTCCGTCGTGGCCATCATGGATGGCAAGGATCCGACGGTCATCGCCAACGAAGAGGGCGGACGGCTGACCCCGTCGGTGGTGGCCTGGGACGACAAGGGTGAGGTCCTGGTCGGCCAGATCGCGCGCCGGCAGGCGATCACCAACCCCGAGAACACGGTCTACTCGGTGAAGCGGTTCATGGGGCGCCGGTTCGACGAGATCGGCGAAGAGGCCAAGCGGGTGCCGTACAAGGTCGTGCGCAGCGCGAACGGCGAGGCCGACATCGAGATCCGCGGCAAGAAGCTGACCCCGCCGGAGATCTCGGCCCGCATCCTCATGAAGCTCAAGAAGGCGGCCGAGGACCACCTGGGCGAGAAGGTGACGGAGGCGGTCATCACCGTCCCGGCCTACTTCAACGACTCGCAGCGCCAGGCGACGAAGGATGCCGGCCGCGTCGCCGGCCTCGAGGTCAAGCGCATCGTCAACGAGCCGACGGCGGCCGCGCTCGCCTACGGGCTCGACAAGAGCAAGGACCACCTGATCGCCGTCTACGACTTCGGCGGCGGCACGTTCGACATCTCGATCCTCGAGGTGGGCGAGAAGGTCGTCGAGGTCATCTCGACCAACGGCGACACGCACCTCGGCGGCGACGACATCGACCACGTGGTCATGGACTGGCTCATCGCCGAGTTCAAGAAGGACCAGGGAATCGACGTCTCCAAGGACAAGATGGTGATCCAGCGTCTGCGTGAGGCGGCCGAGAAGGCGAAGATCGAGCTGTCGTCGGTGCCGGAGACGGAGATCAACCTCCCGTTTCTCACGGCCGACGCGAGCGGGCCGAAGCACATGCAGGTCAAGCTCTCCCGCGCGAAATTGGAACAGATGATGGGAGACTTGGTCCAGCGGACGATCGAGCCGACCAAGAAGGCGCTGGCCGACGCTGGGAAGAAGCCCTCGGAGATCGCGGAGGTCGTGCTGGTCGGCGGCTCGACCCGCATCCCGATGGTGCAGAAGCTGGTGAAGGACTTCTTCGGCAAGGACCCCCACAAGGGCGTCAACCCCGACGAGGTCGTCGCGCTCGGAGCGGCGGTGCAGGCGGGCGTCCTGTCGGGCGACGTGAAAGACATGCTGCTCCTCGACGTCACGCCGCTGTCGCTGGGCATCGAGACGCTGGGCGGCGTGATGACCACGCTCATCCCGCGCAACACCACCATCCCGACCAAGAAGAGCGAGACCTTCTCCACGGCGGCCGACAACCAGAGCTCGGTCGAGGTGAAGGTGTTCCAGGGCGAGCGCCCGATGGCCGGTGACAACCGGCTGCTGGGCAAGTTCGGCCTCGACGGGATCCCCTCCGCGCCGCGCGGTGTGCCGCAGATCGAGGTGACCTTCGACATCGACGCCAATGGCATCGTCAACGTTTCGGCCAAGGACAAGGCGACCAGCAAGGCGCAGCACATCACCATCACCGCCTCCTCGGGGATGTCGGAGGCCGACATCCAGCGGATGGTGAAGGACGCGCAGGAGCACGAGGCGGAAGACAAGAAGCGACGCGAGGCGATCGAGGCGCGCAACAAGCTCGAGTCGCTGACGTTCCAGGTGCAAAAGCACCTCGACGAGAACCGCGACAAGATCGCCGAGGGGGACCGGGGCGAGCTCGAGGCGGCGCTCAAGGAGTCCAAGGAGACGGTGGAGAACAACCGCGACCCGCGCGACGCGCAGCTGTTCGAGAGTGCATTCGAGCGGTTGCAGAAGGCCTCTCACAAGATGGCCGAGGCCCTCTATCGGAGCGCCGCCGGCGCCACCGCGGGCGCCGAGACGCCGCCGGCCGGCGATGCCGCCGGGACGGAGTCGGGCGGGGCAGGGAACAAGGACGACGTGATCGACGCCGAGTACACGGAGGGTCCCAAGACGTAAGCGCACACGCGCGTCCAGGCGCGGGTGAGGCCCGCCTTCGACAGGCGCCACGCTCTTCGGCATGGCGATCGGATTGACCGCTCGCTGTGAGCGCGGTCAGCCCCTCGGAGGCGGGTTTTTGTTATCGTCGGGCGATGTCCGGGCGACGCGCGTTGGTGCGGGCCGTCGAGCTGGCCGCTCTTTTCGGCGCGTACTTCATCACCGCGCGGGTCGGCCTTTCGTTCAATGCCATCGGCGGGATCGCCACCACGGTGTGGCCGCCGACCGGGATCGCGCTCGGGGCGTTGATCCTGCGCGGGATCGGGCTCTGGCCGGCGGTGACCGTGGCGGCGTTCGTGGTCAACCTGACGGCGGGCGCGCCGCTCTGGAGCGCGGCCATCATCGCGCTGGGGAACACGGCGGAGGCGGTCGTGGGCGCCTCGCTGCTACGCCGGTACGGGTTCGAGAGCCGGATCGAGCGCCTGCGCGACGTCCTCTTGCTGGTCGGCCCGGCGGCCCTTCTGAGCACCGGGATCGGCGCCACGCTCGGGGCCCTGGGCGCGATCGCGGGGCGCGTCCCGATCTCCACCAGCCTGCCCGAGTTCTGGATCGTCTGGTGGGTGGGGGACTGCCTGGGCGACCTCCTGGTGGCGTCCGTCATTCTCACCTGGGTGAGCGCGCCGCGAATCTCGCGCCGGCCGCTCCGCTGGGTGGAGGCGGCCGCGCTGGCCGTCGTGCTGACGCTGGCCAGCCTGGTTTTCTTTCGTCACCAGCTGGCCTGGAACACCGTGCGCGGTTTTCTGCGTGGCACCTATCCCATCGTGCCGCTGCTCATCTGGGCAGCGCTCCGCTTCGAGCAGCGGGGGACGACGGCCTGTTTGTTGCTGGCCTCGGCGCTGGCGGTCTCGGGCGCGGCCAGCGGGAACGGGCTCTTCTCCACGGAGCCGCTCTCGGATCGCCTGTTGCTCACGCAGTGCTACATGGCGGTCACCGCGGTGAGCATGCTGATCCTGGCGGCGGCGCTGGCCGAACGGCGGGCGGCGATCCAGGCGCGCGACGAGTTCATCTCCATCGCTTCGCACGAGCTCAAGACCCCGCTCACGGCGCTCAAGCTGCGGCTCGGGTCGGCCATGCGACTCGGCGATCGGCTCCCCCCAGGGGACGGGGAGGCGGAGAAGCTGACCCGCGCGCTCGCGGCCTCCAGCTCGACGGCGGATCGGCTGGGGAGCCTGGTCGACGATCTCCTCGACGCCTCACGCCTCACGGCGGGGCGCCTGGTGCTGCACCTCGAGCGCTTCGACATCGGCGATCTCCTGCGCGAGGTGGTGGCGCGCTTGCGCGAGCAGGCGGCGGAGGCCGGGTCGAACATCGAGATCACCCTCGCGGCGCCGGTCGTCGGCGCCTGGGATCGCACCCGGATCGAGCAGGTGGTGACCAACCTCCTGTCGAACGCCATCAAGTACGGCTTGGGGAAGCCGATCGCGCTTTCGGCGCAGGTCGCCGGCGGCCGCCTCCGCCTTTGCGTCCACGATGCCGGCTTGGGGATCCCGCGCGCCGACCACAGTCGGATCTTCCAGGCCTTCGAAAGGTTGCCGACGGCGGAGCGCGTGGGCGGTCTCGGGCTCGGTCTTTACATCGGGCGGCAGATCGCCGTCGCGCACGGCGGCGCGCTGACGGTGGAGAGCGACCCGGCGGGCGGGACGATCTTCACCCTCGAGCTGCCGCTGGAAGCGCCCGCGGGCTGACGCGCGCTACGGGGTGGCGAGCGTCTTGAGCTGGGCCTGCGCCGATTCGACCCAGCGGCGTTCGCTCGGCCGCTTCTCCATCGACACGTAGCTCTGGTAGGCCTTGCGCGCGTCGGCCTTGCGACCGAGGCGCTGGAGCGCGCGGCCGAGGCCGTAGTAGGCGTCGGCGTCGCTGGGACGCAGCTTGATGTAGCGCTGGTAGGCGTCGGCCGCTTCGGCGGGCCGGTCGCGGACCCGGAGCGCGAACGCCAGGTCGTAGAGCGCGACCGGGGAGGCGGGGTTCTTGTCCAGCGCCGCGCGAAACACTTCGATCGCCTCGTCGTCGCGGTGGACCTTGAGCAGAAGCTCGCCGAGCGCCGTCCGCGCCGGGAGGTGCTTGGGATCGGCGGCGATCGCCTCCTGGAACTTGGCGATCGCCTCGTCGACGTGCCCGCGATCGCGCAATGACTGCGCCTCGGCGAGGGGGCTCGACGGCGTCGCCGCCGCGGGCGTCTTGGCCACGGCCGCCTTGCTCTCGGCGGGCGCCGCCGCCGGTTGCGATCCGGCGCCGAGCTCGCTCAGGATCTCGCGCGCCTTTTCGACCCACACCTTCGAGGCCGGCTGCTTCTCGATCGCCACGTAGTGCCGCAGGGCCTCGATCGCCCCCGGCTTGTCGCCCGTGTCGCGGAGGCACAGGCCGAGGCCGAAGTAAGGCTCCGACTTGTCGGGCTCGAGGATCGAGTAGCGGCGGTAGGCGGCGATCGCGCCCGTACACTCGTTCAGGTGCCGGCGCGCCACGGCCAGCGAGTACCAGGCCTGCGCGAATCCCGGATTGGCCGCGACGACCGCTTCGAACTTGTTTGCCGCCTCGCGAAACTTCTTCGCGCCGAGCAGCGCCTGTCCTTCGTCGTAGCCGGAGTCGGCCGCTGCGGCTCGCCCGCTGCCGAAGCCGACGGCCGCACCAAAAGCGACGACGAACAAAATTTGCCTGAGCGACCTCACATTCGCCATCTTAGTCGAAGTTCAGCGGGTTCTTGACAAAACCTACAGGTAGTTTAGTGTAGGCAAAAGTATGATTCAGATCGTCGGCAGTCTGATCATGGGGCTCTTCGCGGTGGCGCTCTTCTGGGCCACGATCTCGCTCGGCCGCCCGTCGACCTCGCGACGCGCGCCCTGACGCCGGGACTCTTCCCCTTCCAGGGGTCCCGAACTTTAACTCTGGCGGTCGCCGGGGAGGCGACCTAAGCTCACGCCCGCCTGCATGCGGTCCGTCCGCTATGAGGACTTCACCCTCGGAGACCTGACCGCGATCAGGAACCTCCTGCGCGGGGGCTCGGTGATCGACTGGCACCGGCTCTACTTCACCGACCGCGAGGAGGTCGATCGCTTTCTGCGGGTCAACGAGCTCGATCCCACCGACGCCCACGACATGCGGCGCCTTGGTGAGCTGCGCGCTGCAGCGGTTGAATATCTGGAGCGTCATCTTGGGTTTCAGATCCCCGACGAGGTCGCGGGCGGTGTGCCGCCGCGGGATCTCCTCCTCATCGCCTCGCAGAAGGGGCGGCGCCGCACGCACGCCTGCGTCGTCCTCAAGGTCATGCACGTCCTGCATCACCTGGCGGGGCGCGAGCTTTTGACCAAGCTGCCGGTCTCGGGCGACCAGATCTTCCACCTGGTGGAAGACAAGGTCCTGCGCACGGTGGAGGAGATCAAGGCCGTCGGCTGCCCGGTGGTGGAGTTCGAGTGGAGCCGCAAGCACGCCGACAGCCTGATCACCAAGCTGCTGGCCAAGAAGGAGTCGATCGCCGCCGACGTCTACGACAACCTGCGCTTCCGGATGATCACCAACACCGAGGAGCAGCTGGTGTTCGTGCTGCGCGAGCTGACCCAGCGCCTGGTGCCCTTCAACTACGTCATCCCGGGACAGTCGGTGAACGACATCATCAAGATCCGCGAGACGCTGGGGCGTTCGCCGGCGCTGCAGCGGTTCCTGCCCGACATCACCGATCTGGCGGCGGTGGCCGCCGACAAGAAGCCGTCGCCGCTGAACGAGTTCTCGGGGCCCGGTTACCGGGTGATCAACTTCGTCTCCGACCTGCCGGTGCGCATCGACAAGTACCTCTGCCGGCTCCCCGACGACCCTATCTTCGCGGACTACGGAACGGTGGTCTTCGTGCTCACCGAGTTCCAGATCATCGACGCGCGGACTGCGGAGAACAACGAGAGCGGCGAGAACAGCCACGACAAGTACAAGGAACGGCAGGCGGCCCGGGTCAGGGCCCGGTTGATGCACGGGATGAAGGACGACGGCCTCGGGGACTGACCCGGCGCCTCGTGCTTTGGGCCCCTTCGGGCCCGATTTCTCAGTGGCGGTGCAAGGTCTCGGGATCGCGTTGCGCCTGCTTGACCACCCGGCGGATTCGTTCGGCGCCCTCGACGGCGTCGGCGACCAGATCGTGCAGCTCCGCGGTCTCGGGATCGGGGCTGCCGGCGGGGAATCGCTGGGCCAGCACCTGGAGGTTGGCCAGCACGTAGGTGAGCGGGTTGTTGATCTCGTGCGCGATCTCGGCGGCCATGACCGCGAACGCGCCGGCGCTCTCGGCCGCGGCGGTCCGCTTCTCGGCGGCCTCGGCGACGATGCTGCGGATCTGCCGGACCAACGCCTCGAAGTCGAGCGGCTTGCCCACATAGGCGTCGGCGGCGATGGCGGTGGCCTTGGCGCTGCGGTCGGCCGACATGGCGATGAGCGGGATCCGGGCCAGCGCCGGCTCGGCGCGCTGGGCGACGCGGAACTCCCAGCCGTCCATCACCGGCATCATGAGGTCGAGCAGGATCAGATCGGGCGGCGCCGAAACGCGCAGCTCGTCGAGGGCCTCCCGTCCGTTGGCGGCGGTGACCAGCTCGGCGCCCTCGTCGCGCAAGAGGTCGGAGAGGGACTCGCGGATGGTCTCGTCGTCCTCTACCACCAAGAGGCGGAGCCCCTGTAGGGGAACGCTGGCGAGCACGTCTCGGAAACTAAGGTCCACTCTGAGGCGCGGCAAGGGGCGCTGGGCGGCCGTCAGCTTCCTGGCGCGCCCAGAAGCTCGTTCACCAAGGGACCGTGGATGTACCGCTCGCCCCCGTCGCAGACCATGAACACGATCGTCTTCCCGGCGGCCTCCGGGCGGCGCGCGATGCGCAGGGCGGCGGCCAGCGTCGCGCCCGACGAAACGCCGGCCGAGATCCCCTCTTCGCGAGCGAGCCGCCGGGCATGGGAGAAGGCCTCCTCGTCGCTGACGGCGATGACCTCGTCGATCACGGCTCGGTTGAGCAAGGGGGGGACGAACCCGGCGCCGATCCCCTGGATCAGGTGATTGGCGGCGCGCCGCCCGGAGAGGACGGCGGCGGCGGCCGGTTCGACGGCCACCACGCGCACCTCCGGCTTGCGCGCCTTGAGGACCTCGCCCACGCCGGTGATGGTGCCGCCCGTCCCGACGCCGGCCACGAAGACGTCGACCTCGCCGGCCGCGTCCTCCCAGATCTCCCGCCCCGTCGTCTCGCGATGGGCCTCGGGGTTGGCGGCGTTGCGGAACTGATCGAGCGCCACCGCGCCCGGAATCTCCTGGCGGAGGGCCTCGGCCTTATCGACCGCCTCGCGCATGAGCGCGCCCGGCGTCAGCGTGACCTTGGCGCCGAGGTAGCGCAGCAGCGTGAGCCGCTCCTTCGACATCCGCTCGGGCATCGTCACCTGCAGGGTGTAGCCCTTGGTGGCGGCGACGAAGGCCAGGGCGATGCCGGTGTTGCCGGAGGTGGGTTCGACGATGGTGGAGACCCCGGGCTTCAGCACCCCGCGCTGCTCCAGGGCCTCGATCATGCCCACGCCGATGCGGTCCTTCACCGAGCCGATCGGATTGAAGAACTCCAGCTTGGCCACCACCTCGCCCTTGGGCTTCAGCGCCCGGGTCAGGTTGGGCAGGCGCACCAGCGGGGTGTCGCCGATGGTGTCGATGATCGAGTCGTAGATCTTGCCCCGCCCCGCGCGTTTGTGGCGGGAGGCGTCGTACGCGGGTTGATTGGAGTCCATGTCGGCTTCCTTACGTCCGGCGGAGATTGCGCCGGCAATCTAGGAGGGCGCGGCGCGGATGTCTCCCCAGCTTCTCTATGGCGCTGAGAGGCTTTTGCTATTCGGCGGCGATCAGGCCGGAGCCCAGCAGCAGGGGCTCGATCAGCCGCTCG
>DATNDC010000262.1:0-6615 GCA_035607055.1 Polyangia bacterium | reverse complement strand
GCGGAGCTTCCGGTCGGCACGCGGCTGTTCGCGCCGGTGCTCGAGAAGTACCTGATCATGGAGGACGACTGCGCCGAGTGCGACACCGACTGGTCATCGTCGCGGAAGTGGCACATCGACGTCTGGATGAACAGCAACGGGGCCGATGATTCGAACGCCGTCCTCAACTGCGAAGATCAGTGGACCCAATCGACGACGGTCGTCGAGGTGAACCCGCCGCCCGGCCGCCCGGCGACCGCGCCGCCGCTGTTCGACACGACGACCAACGTCTGCCGCACCTCGCCGTAACGGCCGCGGAGCGACCTCGACGGGGCCGGCCAAACATGATCTAATTGGGTGGCTCTAATTGTTGGCGTGGAGGCTCTGATGACTCATCGCTTGGCTTGGGGAACTTGGCGCGGACGGGTCGGCGCCTGCGCGGCGCTCGCGGCGCTGGTTGGCTGCAACGGCAACAACGCGATCAACGGAACGGGCGGATCGAGCGGTGGAAGCCGGGCGACGGGCGGCGCCGGGGCGACGGGCGGCACCCACGCCAGCGGCGGTTCCGGCGGCATGGGCGGCCAGGCCGGCGGCAGCTCGGGCTCCGGCGGCATGACGGTCGGCCCGTTCGGGAACAAGGTCGACATCTTGATGATGATCGACAATTCATCGTCGATGACGTCGATGCAGCAGAAGCTCTACGCGCAGCTCCCGTCCTTCGTCAGCGCGTTGCAGAGCCTCCCCACACCGCCCAGCCTGCACCTGGCCGTCGTCTCCTCGGACATGGGCGCCCCTGGCGACTCGACCAGCGAGATTCAGTGTTCGACCTTCGGCGACGACGGCGAGCTCCAGAGCGCGCCCCGCTCGAACAGCATGCTCAATCCGCCCGTCGCTTGCACCGACAGCACGATCGCGGTTCCCGTGAGCAGCACGGACAACGACCACACCTTCATCTCGGATGACAACGGGACGGAGAACTTCACGGCTCCCCTGGCGACCGTGCTCCAATGCATCGCGCTGCTGGGCGACAAGGGTTGCGGGTTCGAGCACCAGCTGGCCTCCATCCATCACGCGCTGGGCGCGGACAACCTCGAACCGGACGCGAACGGCGTCCTGCAGCCGAATCCGCCCGCGACGAACGCCAACTTCCTGCGGCCGGACGCCTACCTCGTCATCTTGATCCTGACCAACGAGGACGACTGCTCGGCGACCCCTCCCACGGACCTCTACTCGCTGAACGCCGGCGGCTCCAACCAGCAGAACATCATGAACGCGCTGGGGCCGATCTCGAACTACCGCTGCAACGCGTTCGGCCACCTCTGCCAGGATCCGGCGAGCGCCGCCGCGAGCGCGCTCATCGAGCCGCCCCTCAACGCTCCGGCCGACCATCAGGGGCCCGCGACCGCGCCGACGCTCGATCTGGCCGACTGCGAATCGAACGACACGAACGGATTGCTGACGCCGGTCTCCAAGTTCGTCAACGACATCAAGGCGCTCAAGCCCAATCCGGACACCGAGATCCTGGTCGCGGCGATCGCGGCGCCCGCCACCCCCTACACGGTGGCGTGGTTCCCGGAGCAGAACGGCCAGAACACGCAGCCCGGCGAGCTCTGGCCGCAGCTGGAGCACTCCTGTGGACCGAGCGATGGCACCCTCGGTATCGTCAACCCCAAGGCGACGCAGCTGACGACCGACGAGAGCTTCGGCGACCCCGGTGTCCGCATCGCCCAGTTCACCGGCGCCTTCGCCAACAACGTCAGCGGATCGATCTGCGACCCCAGCTACGCCACCACCCTGAACGCAGTCGCCGGCAAGATTGGCCAGATGATCGGGCAGCCCTAAACGAAGTCGCTCTCGGCGGCCAGCGCGTAGCGGACGGCGGGATCGATCGTCTCCACCGGCAGTCCGCGCCAGAAGACGTGCCACTTGGGGAGGCGCACCAGGCCATCGCACTGCTTGACGTACCAGGCGGTGATCGGGTTCTCGGGGCGCGAGCGCCAGAAGAAGGCCGGGTAGTCGCGCGTCACCAGGGACCAGATCTCGCTCCCCAGCCCCTCGCCCTGGGCCTGGCGGTCGACGGCGAACTTGGTCAGGTAGGGGGCGACCGCCGTCTCGACGACCAGGGCGGCGCCGCGGTAGCCGTCCTCGACGAAGGTGCGCGCGATGGGACGGGTGAAGAAATCGTCGCGGATGGTGCGGCCGAACGCCGACTCGAACAGCGCGCGCAGCCGCGCCGGATCGACCGCCTCCCACCCCTGCCGCACGTCGATGCGCGAGCCGCGGCGGATCAGCGTGCCGGCGCCGTTGATGGTGAAGAGCTCGCGCAGGAGCGCCAGCGGATTGACCACGGTGACGCCGGTCAGCGACAGCGGGGTGTCGGCCAACAGCCGGCGGACCTGCCGGACCAGCATCGCCTGCCCGCGCGACAGCGCGCCCGGGCCCAGCAGGCGATCGAGATCGGTGGCCAGGTTGACCACCGAGGGCGGCGGTCCTGCGCCGATGCCCAGACCCTGCCGCCGGCTGAGGAAGACCACCTTACGCGTCTCCAGCGTCGTGGCCAGCGACCTCAGCAGGCGGAACCGCCCGTCGACCGATTGCGCGGCGGCGGCCTCGAGCGAGACGAGCGGGATGGCGCCGCGGGCGATCGCGGCGCGCACGGCGTCGGCGGTCCCCGCGCTCATCTCGGCGTCGGCGCGGATCACCTCGCAGGGGACGGCGTCCTCGACCAGCCAGTCGTAGACCCGCGCCGCCTGCGCGTCGGCGTCCTTGGGCTCGAGCAGCCCGAGCAGCACCACCGGCAGGAGGCCGAGGCCGGCCAGGATGCGCAGATCGAAGTGCACCGGATCGAGCGCGCTCTTCACGATCTGCGCGTTGGGGGCCAAAATCGCGAAGCTCTCCTTGCGCTGCGACCGGAACAGCTTGAGGTAGAGGTCGATGTCGGCCTTGGCGCCGACGCTCTCCAGGAACCGCTGGACGATCTCCGCTTCCATCAGCGCAGCACGGCGGCGAAGGTGTCGCGCGCAGTCTCCAGATCGCCCAGCGTGACGAACTCGTCGGCGGCGTGCGCCTGTCCGACCTCGCCGGGGCCGAACACCACGGCGTCGATCCCCTGCTCCGAGAAGCGGGCCGCCTCGGTCCAGAACCCGAGATCGACGGCGTCGCGCAACCGGTCGCCGAAGAACGGGGCGAAGGCCCCGAGGTCCCGGGTGGCGAACGGCGGGCTGGCCTTGACCAGCGTCCATTCGACGGCGTGGGGCGCGGTCGCCGCCCGCACGCGCGTCTCCGCGTCGGCGAACAGGTCGTCGATCTTCACGCCCGGCGCCGGGCGGAGCGAGAACGACAACGTCGCCCGGGTGGGGATGACGTTGAAGGCGATCCCGCCGTCGAGCGCCGCGACGTTCAGGTTGATGCCCGGAAAGCCGGCCGGACCCCGGCCGAGGTGCGCCCGGCCCATCTCGTCGAGCGCCACCGCCGCCCGGGCCAGCACCGCCATCGGGTTGGTGAGGCCGTCGACGAGCGAGGAGTGACCGCCCGGCCCGCCCAGCGACACGGTCGCCGCGCCGATGCCGCGGTGGCGGGTCCCCACGCGGCAGCCGGTCGGCTCGCAGACGATCGCCCGCTCGAGACCCGCGGCCGCCTCGCTGGCGAGAAAGACATCGATGCAGCTCCCCGCCCGCTCCTCGTCGCCGGAAAACAGGACGCCGACCGGGCGCGTGGGCCGGCGCTCGGCCAGCGCCTCCAGAACAGCGGCGATCGCCCCCTTGGTGTCGGCGGCGCCGAGACCGTGCAGGCGGTCGCCGCGCTGGACGAGCAGGTGCGGCGGCGAGGTGTACCCGCTGTTGGCCGGCACGGTGTCGACGTGCGCGTTCACCAGCACGCGCGGCGGCTCCTCGCCGAAGCGGGCGTAGACGTAGGCGTGGTCACCCACGCCCACCTCGTCGACGGTCCGCGCGCCGAGCGCCGCCAGCTCGCCCGCTAGGCGGTGCACCAGCGGGCGTTCCTCACCGTCGGGATTCTGGGTGTCGAACGAAACCAACTCGGCCAACCGTTCTGCGAGCGCCATCGCCGCGGTTATACAATGGCCGGCGTCCGTGTTGACCCCCGCCCTCCTCGCGCTGTTCGCGGCCGCCCCCGGGCCGGTCCCCGCGGCCGCGACGCTCCCCCCACGCCCCCACATCCGCGCCGTCCGCACGCCCAAGCCCCCCAAGATCGACGGCCGGCTCGACGACGCCGTGTGGCGGCTCGCCGTCCCTTCCGACACCTTCACCCAGCACTTTCCCGACGAGCGCGCCGCCCCCACGGAGCACACCGAAGTGCGGGTCCTCTACGACGACAAGAACCTCTACGTCGGCATCGACTGCTCGCAGATCCACTCGCCGATCGTCCGCCGCTTGCAGCGACGCGACGGCTACCTCCCCTCGGACGGCGTCTGGCTCGACATCGACAGTCGGAACGACGGCGTGAGCGCCTACCACTTCCAGGTCAACTCGGCCGGCGTGTTGCTCGACGCCATCCACTTCAACGACACGGGCTACTCCGCCGATTGGGACGCGATCTGGGAGGCCAAGGTGGCCACCACCGACCACGGCTACAGCGTCGAGTACCGCATCCCTCTCTCCAGCCTCCGCTTCACGGCGCTGCCGGTCCAGTCTTGGGGCTTCCAGGTGCGCCGCGCCATCGACGCCCGCCAGGAGACCGACGATTGGGCCTACTTCCCCCGGCGTTCGGCGGGGTTCGTCAGCCTGTTCGGCCGCCTCGATAATTTGACCGACCTGCCGCCCCCCGAACGGCTCGAGCTGCGCCCGTTCGCGCTCGGCAAGCTGGAGCACCGGGCGGCGGGCGCCGACGCCAACGCCATCGAACAGGGGACCTTCGCTCACGCCTCGGCGGGCCTCGACGCCAAGGCCCACCTCACCAACGAGCTCACGCTCGACCTCACCATCAACCCCGACTTCGGCCAGGTCGACGCCGACACGGTGATCCTCAACCTGTCGACGTTCGAGACATTCTTCCCCGAGAAGCGCCCGTTCTTCCTGGAGGGAATCGACGTCTTCGCCACCATCCGGCCGGTCCTCTACACCCGGCGCATCGGCCACCAGCCGGGGCTGCCCACGTTGAACCCGGGCGAGGCGCTGGTCGCCGAGCCCGACCCTTCGACCATCTACGGCGCCGCCAAGCTGTCGGGGACGATCGGCGGCCGCACCTCCGTCGGGGTGATGTCGGCCATCACGGGCGAGAACGACGTCGAGATCCAGACCGCCGACGGCACGCGGGTCAAGCGCCTGGTCGATCCGCTGACCGCGTTCAACGTCGTCCGCCTCAAGCGCCTCCTGCCCGGCAACGCCGACGTGGGCCTGCTGGCCACGGCGACCAACCGGTTCGAGCCCACGCTCCCCACCGGCGGCCGCTGCCCGGTGACGCTGACCGCGCCCGCCGCCGACGGCCGCTGCACCAACGACGCCTACGTCCTCAGCCTCGACGGCCGCTGGCGCTCGAAGTCGGGCGACTACGCCTCCGCCTGGCAGGCCATCGGGAGCGCGCTCTCCGGCGGACCCGCCCGCAGCGAGCCCGACGGTATCCCGATCGTCCCCGGCCACACCGGCGGCAGCGCCTCGCTCTACGCCGGCAAGGAGGGCGGGATCTGGCTCTGGAGCGCCTGGCAGCACCTGACGAGCCGCGAGCTGGAATTCAACGACCTCGGCTACCTCGAGCGCAAGAACGACTACCAGGCCTACTTCGCCGTCGCCTACCGGACGCTGCACCCCTGGTGGCGCACGCTGGAGACACGGTCCGTCTTCGAGCTGAACCTGCGCCAGACGCTGGACGGCATCGACCTCTGGCGCGAGCTGATGCTCAACACCACCTGGACCTTCGCCCACTTCTCGACCCTCTACCTCGAGCTGCACGCCCGCGGCGCCTACTTCGACGACCGCGAGACGGGCGACGGCTCCGCCCTCCAGCACGCCGCCGCCCTCGGCACCGTGGCCGGCTTCTCGACCGACCCCCGCCGCCGCGTCACCGGCGTCCTCTCGCTCGGATTCGACCAGCGGCAAGGGGGCGGCGTCCACCTGGCCGCCAGCGGCACGCTCACGCTGCGCCTCTTGCCCCAGATGGAGATCAGCGCCGGACCCACCTTCGGCTACGACAGCGGCGCCCCGCGCTACGTCAGCACCGACGCCTCCCCCACCCTGGTCGGCGACCCCGCCGACTACCGCTTCGGCACCCAGACCGCCTCCAGCGCCGGCGTCACCCTGCGCGCCGCCTACACCTTTACCCCCGAGCTCTCCCTGCAGTTCTACACGCAGCTATTTTTGGCGTCGGTCCACTACGGCCCATTTTTCGTCTACCCCAAGACGAGCTTCCGCGAGCAGATCGCCCTGTCCAATCTCATCCCCGCCGGCGCCCTGCCCGCCAACCCCGATACCGAAGAGGCGACATTGAACGTCAACCTGGTGCTGCGCTGGGAGTACCGGCTCGGGTCGACGCTGTTCTTCGTCTACACCCGCGCCCAGACGCCGGCCCTCACCGTGGCGCCCGGGAACACCGCCGACTTCGAGCTCGCCCCCATCTGGCGCGGCCGTGCCGCCGACGACGTCGTCCTGGTGAAGCTCGCCTACTGGCTGGGCTGACGCCCCG
>DATNDC010000221.1:0-24496 GCA_035607055.1 Polyangia bacterium | reverse complement strand
CATCGCCGCCGGCGCCACCTACTTCGGGCTGGGAGAATCCGGACCGAACGGCTCGGCGTACTTCATCGACAACATTCGCCTCGTCGATGCCACCAGCACCGTCACGACCCTGACGGACTTCGACACGACGACCCCGGCCCTCGGCGTGATCAACTTCAACGCCAAGTCCGGCATCGTGAACACCACCGCCTTCGCGACGATGGCCGCGAACGGCGTCAATCCCAACAACACCAACGAGCTCATGGTGCTGAGCACGAACTTCCAATCCATACCCACGTTCGGGAGCGTCACCTTGCCGAACGCGACGGTCCTTTCGAGCTACAAGAAGGTGCAGATCACCTACTACGCGCTGAACTCGGCGGCTGCCTTCAAGCCCGCGTACCTCTACGCCAGCACCACGGCCTTCCCCAGCTCGACGGCGTGGAGCACGACGCTCGGTTCGGGAGGCCTGGTCTCCGAGATCACCGCCGGCAATCCAATTGCCAACTCAGGGAGCTACGCCACCGTCACGTTCGATCTCACCGACGCCACCGAGACGAGCACCTCCGCCATCGCCGCGCTGACAGGTCAGACCATCTTCTTCGGCTTCGGCGAGAGTGGAGGCGTGTCGGGAGGTATCACTCCGCTCTACTTCATCGACGACGTGACCCTGGTGCCTTGATCGAACACGGCCGGGACCGACCCGCGCTGACGGCGCGGGTCGGAGCTACCGGCCGTGCGTGTCGAGGCGCGCCGCGCCCGCGTCGCGCGTGGCCGACAGATCCAGGACCAGGCGGCCTCCGATCTCCGCGCCCTCGCCCGAGCGCCACTTTCGTTTGCGGGTCTTGCCCTTCGACACCAAGTCGGCGAGCTCGGCGTCGGTGATTCGGCGCCCGGCGATCTCGAACCAGACCACGAATTCGCAGCCCTCGCGCCAGCGGGCGCAGCCCCACCCCCGGTTCCCCGCCACCAGCGTCCCCTGCTGGCAGCGCGGGCAGGTGAGCGTCGTGGCCGGCGGGGCCCTCGGCGGCTCCGGCTCGGAGGGGGACGCCACGGGCATCGGGCGCGTCTCCTGCGCGCCCGGCGAACGCACGACGCCGGCTCCGCCCCGGATTGCGGTCACCACGTCGTTCACGTAGCGCGAGATGTCGGTCATGAACGCGGCGCGCGTCTCCTCGCCGCGCGCCACCCGCGCGAGGCGCGCCTCCCAGGTCCCCGTCAGCTCGGGCGAGGCCAGGCTCTTCTCCGGAAGGGCGTCGATGAGCCCGATGCCCATCTCCGTGGGCACGAGGTTCTTCCCCTCCCGGGCCACGAAGGTCCGCCGGATCAGCGTCTCGATCGTCGCCGCCCGCGTCGCGGGCGTGCCCAGGCCCGAATCGCGCATGGCCGCGCGCAGCTCCTCGTCGGAGATGTCGCGTCCCGCCGACTCCATCGCGCCCAGCAGCGTCGCCTCCGTGTGGCGGGGCGGCGGGCGCGTCTGCTTGGTCAGGACCTCGAGCTTGCCGTTCAGACGTTGTCCCTCGACGAGCGCGGGCAGGGTCGGGCCGCCCTCACCGTCCGCGACCTCACCACGGTTTCCGCGGTCGCTTGGCGCCGCGCGGGGCTGGCCCGACTGGCCGATTTGGGCGACCTCCTGCCAGCCGGCGACGAGCCGCACCCGCCCGCGCGCGCGATAACGATCGGGCGGCGGCGGCAACGCCGTCACGGGTGTCTCGTCGGCGCCCGCCTCGGCCTCCCGTGGTTCGGCGGCCGCGCGCGGCTCGGTGTCTGACGGGGCGTCTGGCGGACCGAGGCGGATGACGACGTCGGTCAGCGCGAACTCCGCGTCGGGGTGAAAGACGCCGAGGAAGCGCCGCACCACCAGATCGAAGATGCGCCGCTCGTCCCGGGGCAGCTCGTCGAGCCGGGCGGGCTTGCCGGTGGGGACGATCGCGTGGTGGTCGCTCACCTTGCCGTCGTCGAACACCCGGCGCGAGCGCGGGGGCGGGGTCTCGAGCAGCGGCGCGGCGAACCGCGCGTAGTCGGGCAACGCCGCCAGCGCCCCGAACAGCTTGGGCAACTCCTTCGCCAGGTCGCTGGTGAGGTGGCGCGAGTCCGTACGCGGGTAGGTGAGGATCTTGTAGCGCTCGTACAGCGCCTGGGCGGCCGCCAGCGTCGCGATCGCCGAAAGGCCGTACCGGCGGTTGGCGGTCCGCTGCAGTGAGGTGAGGTCGAACAGCAACGGCGGCGGCTCGCGCACGCGCTTTTGCCGCAACCGCTCGACCACGGGACCCTCCGGCCCGGCCTCGGCGAGCTCCCCGCGGGCGACGATCCCCTCCGCCAGAGCGCGCTCTGCCAGGCGCGAGCGGATCGCCTTGCCGTCCGGCAGCGCGACACCCCAGGTGGCGGTCACCTTCTCGTCGGCATCGGCGCGCGTCCCCACCGGCACGAACGCGCCGCGCACCTCCCAGTAGTCTCGCGGCCGGAACCGCCGGATCTCCAGCTCCCGCCGCACCAGGATCGCCAGCGTCGGCGTTTGCACGCGGCCGATCGAATAGAGCGGCGAATCGCTCTGCCCCCGCTGGCCACGGCGGGGCGGGCGCGCCGAGCGGGGACGCGGCGCGGCGGCCCGCGAGCTCACCGTGACGGCACGGGTGGCGTTCAGGCCCACGAGCCAGTCGGCCTCCGAGCGGCAGCGCGCGGCGGCGGCCAGCGCGTCGAGCTCGACGCCGGGGCGCAGCCGCGCGAACCCCGCCCGAATCGCCTCGTCGGTGAGGGACGAGATCCAGAGGCGCTTGATCGGAAGGCGGCTGCCCGCCAGCTCATAGACGTAGCGAAAGATGAGCTCGCCTTCACGTCCGGCGTCGCAAGCGTTGACGACCTCGTCGAAGCGCCGATCGCGCAGCAGCTCCTGCACGGCCCGCAGCTGATCGCGCGTTCCCGGGACGGGCCGCAGCTTGAAGGTCGTCGGCAGCATGGGCAGGGTGTCCAACCGCCACGCCTTCCAGGCCGGATCGTAGGCGGCCGGCTCCTCGAGCTCGACGAGGTGGCCGATGCACCAGGTTATGACCCGCCCGGCGCCTTCGAGCGCGTGCCGGCCCGCGCCACGCAGGCCGAGAACGCGCGCCAGATCGCGCGCAACGGAGGGCTTCTCGGCGATGACCAGTTGCAAGGGGCGCGCTCAGCTTACCCTTTCTCGGAGGGCCGGCGCGCCCGGTTGCGGGGCCTTCCCCGGCACGGCCGCCTCTGATCGTTCGGCTATGTTTTAGCGCATGCGCCGGTGAGCCGGCTGGAGCTCGCCTCGGGCGTGGCGGCGATGCGGTACGTGCCGCGAAGGTAGCGGTCGAGCCTCCGGCGCGCATCGCCGCAGGGGGCCGGACCTGTTGTAGGCTCGGTCCGAGACGATGAAAGGATTCCTGGTGCTGCTCGTCCTCTCCGCCGGGGGTCTCGCGGGGGTCCTCTACTTCCGGCAGTCTCTCCAGGCGCGTCGCGCGCCGGCCGTCGCAGCCGCCGGCCAGCCGGGCAAGGAGGGCAAGGAGCGGCACCGGCGGAAGCGGCGAGGGGCGAGGCGCCTCGCGCGCAACGAGGCCTTCGTCGCGTCGGGGCCTTCGGGCGAAGCGCCTTCGGGCGAAGCGCCATCGGGCGAAGCGCCGGGTGAGGGGCCGCCGCCGGGCGTCTACACCCCGCCGCCCTCGGAGGACAGCGCGCCGCTCGCGCCGGGCGGCGCCGAGACGACCGAGGCGCCCCCCTCGGACGTGTTCGGCGCGCTGTCCCCGCCGTCGGCGCCGGCGCAAACCAGCGGCTCGCGTCCGTCCGTCGCCGAGCCCCCGCCCGTCAAGCTGCGCGCCGGCGACCTCAAGATGGTGTGGCAGGGCGAGGATCTCTCGCGGACCGAGACCACGCGCCTCGACTTCTCGAACGACTCGGGCGGCCACGAGCTGTCGGAGGACGAGATCGACGGGCGCTTCCGGACCAGGGAGAACGCCGTGCTCGCTTGCGTCGCGCGGGCGCGGCCCGACGAGTACACCTTCATCCCCGGCCGCATCAACGTGAGGTTCCGGATCCTGCGCACGGGGACCGTGAAGGGCGTGCAGGTCGAGGCGCCCGTCATCTTGCAAAAGGGCGGGCTCACCGGCTGCATCAAGGGTGTCCTCGGCACCCTGCGGTTCCCCGCCTCGAACATGGGCCAGGTGATCACCTTTCCGTTCTCGTTGATGTAGGTCGCCGCGTCAGCGCTTCGGAGGCGGTTCGGTGCCCGGCCGCTTGTTCCACCCGTGGAAGGGCGACCGGTCGCCCGCGTTCCAGCGCTCGCGCAGCCCCGGGGCGCCGAGGTCCCAGTCGGGGCGGATCTCGCTGCTCACGGCACGCAGGTCGCGCCAGAGGTCGGCGATCGAGGGGCGCCCCCAGAACCAGTAGCCGTCGTAGACGCTGTGAATCACCAGCCGCGGCTTGAGCACGAACGTGTGCGGGATCATCGGGTCGTGCTCGGGGTCGGTGTACTCCTGAATGTCGAGGTCCTTCTGGACCTTCCGCCCCGGGTCCGAGAGGAACGTCCAGGGGGCGCCGACCGAGGCCCGGAACTCCTGCAGCGTGTGGTGGTCGTCGGTCGCGATCGTCGCCACCTGCGTGTAGGCGACGGCGATGCGCGGGTAGAACGCGGCCAGCTCCTGGTGCTGCTGGTGCTCCTTCGGACAGTAGTGGCCGCGCGCGAGCGTGAGGATCAGGGGATCGTCGCCCTGCAGCTCGCTGAGCCGGCGCGGCGTGTCCGTGTGGTCGGGCAGCTGGTAGTCGGGGAACGTCCCACCGGGTTTGATGTCAGGGCGCATGGTCGAGCCTCCCCCCTTCCGATAGGTCCGAGTGGCGTCGACGGCAAGGCCGCTGAGCGCGGTCCTGGCGATCCGGCTACGGCCAGCTGGCGGTAAGGGTCAGGCCGAGCAGGTGCGCGAGCGTGTTGTAGGTGCCGATCGGGCCTTCCTTGCCGCCCGTGGCGTCGGCCGGCAGGAAGACGACCAGGAGGTAGCCGAGGTCGCCGCGGAGATGACCGCGGCCGTAGCCGACGCCGAGCGCGACGTCGATCCGATTGGAGTCGGGCAGGCCGGGGCCGAGGTTGCTCGACGGGATCGCGCCCTCATCGTAGATGAGGCCGCCGCGCAGGTGCAGCCCCGGCCAGCGCCCCGGGAACGTCCAGTCGGCGCCCGCGCGCAACGTGACGGCGTCGTGACCGTTGGGCAAGATGTGGGTGGCGGGCGCGCTCTGGAAGTTGATGTCGATGTGATCGTAGGTGCTCCAGAGGACGACGTTCGCGTCGAAGCTCAAGGCCAGGTTGGGACGCGGGCGGCCCATCACGCCGACGGTGATGATGTCGGGCAGCGTGATCGACGCCGTGCCGCCCTGGTCGGGCAGCGAGGACGCGAAGTCCGGGTTGGCCGGGGTGAAGTGCGCCCGCCCGTCGTCGAAGTCGAGCTTGACCCGGCTCCGGTAGGTGAGCGCCAGGTGAAGGCGGCCCGGGTAGATCTTGTAGAGGGCGCCCACGTTGAAGCCGTAGCCCCAGGTGCCTCCGGCCAGGCGCACGTCGCCGCCGATGATCGCCGGCAGGCCGTTGGTGAAGTCGACGACGCTGCGGACGGCGTCGAAGCCGGCCGCCACCGAGATCTGCGGGTGCACCAGGACGGCGACGGTGGGGTTCAAGGTCAGCGTCTCGAGCGACGCCTTGATCGCGCTCTCGCGCCCTTCCCAGTCGTCCGGCCAGGTGATCCCGATGCCGAACGTCGAGAAGACCCCCATCCCGATGGCGACGCGGTCGGTGAGCCGGGCGTTCGCGAAGAGCTCCGGCAGGAGGAAGTTGCCGCGCTCGCTGTCGGTCTCGTTTCCCGTGGTCGAGGACGAGAAGCTGGTCTTGGTGGTGAGGAACACGCCCCCGGCTGACGCGCTGACGCCTTTGAGATAAGCCAGGTTCGCGGGGTTGAACCAGACCGCCGCCGGCTCCTCGTCGTCGGCGGTGACGGCCGACGCGCGCCCGATCGCCGCGCCGGAGACGTCGTAGATCAGGAACCCACCGGCGAGGGAGGGGCGGGCCGCCAGCGCGGCTCCGAGCGCGACGAGCACCGACAGCGAAGCGCGGGTCTTGGTCATGGCATCACCGTCGGGACGAAGGCGTAGCAGTAGACGAGGTTCGCGCGCGTGATGCCGGTCAGGGCCGCGATGACTGGGTTGTCGAGCAGCGGCTCCAGCGCCGCCCGCCCGGTCTCGAGCGCGGCGGCGTCCGCGTCCGCGACCCCGGAGACGGTGCTGTGGCCGGCGCTGTCCACCAGCAGCGGCGCGCTCGACCCGGACGGCGCCGGCAGCGACAACAAGACCGACACGGGCGAGGCGACCAGCGGCGCGCCGTCGGGCGAATGGAGGCCGTTGGTGAAGAAGAGCCCGATCTGGTGCCCGGCGGGCCACGGCGCGCTGAACTTGAGGGCGATGGCGCGCGGGGTCGGCAGGTACGTCGCGGCGATCTGCGGGAAGCCGGCGGCGAGATCGCCGGCGGCCACCTCGGTGAGATCCATGACCACCACCGGACCGTTCTGGACCTTCACCACGAACGCCGACACCGTCGCCGGATCGACCGGCCCCTGCACGCCCACCACGATCGTGTCGTTGGCCGGCACCACGGGAACGGCGGCCGTGGGGGGCAGCAGCAGCGGAACCGAATTCTTGTGGATGGGGAAGCCCCACAGCACGGCGATCTCGTTCTTCGACAGCCCGGACGTCTTCATGACGTCGAAGCCGCCGTCGTTGATGTACGCCTGCCGGATCGCCTCCAGCTGGAAAAGCTGCGCTGCCGCCGCCGCAGGCGAGGGGCTTCCCCGCGCCACCACCTCGTACCCGGCGCAATGCGGATCGATCTGCGTCGGGTCGGTGGCGTTGCAGGTGAGTGGTTGGTCCTCCTTCAAGAGCGCCATCGTCGGCGAGCCGACCACCTGGCCGCCGGCGGCGTCGCGGATGCCGCTGGCGTAGCCGCGCACGCCCATCCAGTAGAGCTCGCCCAGCGTCCAGGGGCCGGGCGGGGTGACGGTCAGCGAATTGGACGTCGTCTCGAAGCCCACCGTCAGGCCGGTGGTCAGCGGGGCCTTCTCCACCAAGCTGCCGAACACGTCGACGTTCACGCCGAGCGTCAGCGTCGTCGGATCGAGCGCCGCGCTCGCCGGCGCCGACACGGGCGTCAGCGAGGGGAAGCCGTTCAGCGTCTGCAGCCACTGGTCGAACTCGCACTGCGCCACGGTCATCGCGGTCTGCATCGTGCAGTCGGCGGGGAGCGGCGTGCCGGTCTGGCCGAAGTCGATGAGCCCGGTCTGCGGATTCACGAGCAGCACGGTCGGCTGCGGCACACGCTGGGGCGTGGCGGTGAGATCGAACTGCATCGACGTCGGCGCCGGCGGACTCGAGCCGACGTCCGGCGTGCACGCGCCCGCGAACGCCGCCAGGACGGCCGCCGCCAGGACGAACGCCGCCCGGACGACCGCTGCCCGCGCGACCGTCAGGCCGTCGATGACCAGCCCCCTGCCCTGGCGCTTCATGGCTGCACCACGATCCGGCCCTGCGGCGCGGCGTACGGCGAGAGGTCCGGCACGCTGGCGCCGTTCACGACGGGTAGACCGCTCACGTACTTGAGCACCGCCTGCCAGTGCTTCAACTCTTCCACGGCCGTGGTGGTCGGATCGGCGTCCACGAACCGCGTCGTCGGGTCGACCGGCGTCAGGCAGTCGCTGTCCTTGGCCGTCACCGACAGCAGGTTCCCTGTCAGGCCCTGGACCGCGCCCAGGAGACCCGCCACGTAGCTGGTGGTGACGACCTTGTAGCAGGTGGTCGTGTCGTCCAGATTCAGCGCCTGCTCGGGGCCGCTGGCCGGCACCAGCGTCAGGCTGGAGACGCGGCCGAACAGGGGCTTCGTCATGTCGTAGGTGACCTTGAGGCCAGAGACCTGCAGGAAGTAGTCGTTGGAGACCACCTCCGGGGCGCCACCGAGCTCGAGGCCCGAGCGAATGTCCTTGGCGTTCAGGTAGAACGTCACCAGCGAATAACCCGGAATCTGATCGGGGCCGATGCCGAGCGGCGTGATGCGGAAAAGATCGGCCAACCAGATCTTGCCGGGCGTACTACTTTTGCCGGCGGTGATCGGCGCGCGCAGCGCCCCGTTCGCGTCGACGGCGATCACCGGCGGAGCGGTCGGCTGCACCGCCTGGGTGACGTTCAGGTAGGCGTCCGTCACCAGGTTGCCGACCGGCGCCTCCCCGCGCGCGGGCAGCGGCAGGTCGGCCGCCGTCGTCGCCACCACCTGCTTGTAGGCGAGGCCCGACGGCGCCAGCGCCGTGTCGACGCCCGCGATGTAGCTGTCGACGGCCGCCTGGGTGGTCGCGTCGCCGGCGATCGTGTCGTCGATGTTCAGCAGCGTGTAGCTGTCCACCGTCACCGACGCCTGTCCCCCCGGCGTCCCGGAGGGCGTCACCGTCAGCGCCAGCTCGCCGAGGTAGGCGGTGTACGCGCCGGCGGTGACGATCAGCGTGTTTCCGACCTGGGCGGGCTGGGCGAGCGTGTCGTGCGTGTGGCCGCTGATGATGACGTCGATCCCCGGCACCTGGGCGGCGAGCACCGCGTCCTCGCCCTGGCCGTTGTGGTCGATCCCGGAGTGCGACAGGGCGACGACCAGGTCGACCTGGTCGGTCTCACGCAGCTCCTTCACCATGCGCGCGGCGGCGACCGCGATCGGGTCGAAGGTGAGCGGCGCCGCCTGGGGCGTCACCTGCACGGCGTTCGCGCCGATGAGGCCGAAGAGACCGACCTTCAGGCCGCCCACCATCTTGATGAGCTTCGGCTGGATGACACCGTGGTCGGCGAGCGCGGCCAGCTCGTCGTCTCCGGGATCGCCGGCCGAGAAGTTCATGTTGCTCGAGAGGACCGGGATGGTGACGTCGTTCGTGACCGCCGCCTGGAGGATCCCGGCCAGCCCGTGCGGCGTCCAGTCGAGCTCGTGGTTGCCGATCGTCGTCGCGTCGTACCCGAGCCCGTGCATCATCGCCAGCTCGGAGCTGGCCTGGGTGGCGATGAGCTCGAACAGCGTCCCCATCATGAAATCGCCGGCGTCGAGCAACAGCACCGGCGTCCCCGCGGCGGTGGCCTCCGTCCGGGCGGTGCCGATCGCGGTGGCCAGGCGCGCCATCCCGCCTCGGGTGGCGTCGTCGCCCGGCGAGGCGGGCGTGTAGTCGATCTCCGGCGCGAAGCCCATGAGATGCGAATGGATGTCGTTCGTGTGCAGGATGACGACCTTCTGCGGCGTCCCGGGCGGGGGACCGCCGTCGCCCGCGTCGGGTTTGCTCGCGCCGCTGCTGCCGCAGGCCGCGACGCCAACGCCGGCGACCAGGGCCAGAGCAAGGCCACGACCTCTACATCTGGGTTCCAGCATGTTGGACGGTCCTTAGGCAGAGGTGGGGGGTTCAGGGCTCAGAACGTATGCATCGTCCGATTGTTTCCCAACCGTCGCCGGAAGAAAGCCGCACCCCGCTGATTCCCCGCCACGTCCGCCGAGAGGCTCTTCACCTCGCCGGCAGCCGGACCGTCCGCGTGGCGCGGCGGAACTCCGTCGGCGACAGGCCGGTACGCTTGCGGAAGAACGCGGAGAACTGGCTCGGGTTCGCGTAGCCGATCTCGTAGGCGATCTCGATGACCGGCGCGCCCCCATCGGCGAGCATCCGCTTGGCGCGCTCGAGGCGCATGTTTCCCAGGTACTGATGGGGCGCGAGCCCCGTCGAGCGCTTGAACAGACGCGAGAAGTGGTGGACGTTCATCCCGACCGCCGCCGAGAGCTCGGTGAGGCCGGGGTTGCGGTTCATCTCGGCGTACAGGAACTCCGTGGCGCGGCGGAGGACGGCCGGCGACAGCCCCGGTCGCGGCGCCGGCGCCGTGGGCCGCCCCCGCAGCGCCAACAGCCGCTGCGCGAGAACGACGGCGGCCGATTCGACGTACATCCGCGTAGCCAGGCCATGGGTCTGGACCTCGGCCAGCATCGACAGCAACAGCTCGCGGCAGACCGGATCGTCGAAGGAGAAGAGGCAAGGGAGATCCGTCTCGCCGGCGGTCTCGCCCCCCGCCCGCCGCACCAGCTCGGGCGGGAGCTCGACTTGCAGGAAATCGGCCGTTTTCTCGGTCCAGCAGGTGGTCCCCCACCCCGCGGGGATGAGACTCAGATCGCCCCGCGTGAAGGTCCAGGCGTGCGAGAGGTCTTCGCGACGCTGCCGGATCGGGAGAGGCCGCCCGAGGTGCATGGACAGCGCGTTCGCGCCGGAAGAGAAGACCGATCCGTTCGAGACCGGCAGCTCCTCGATGACCGCCAGCGTGATGCCGCCTCCCTTCCCGTCGAGCGCCGGGAACGGAAAGATCGTCGTCTTGGCGGCGGTGGTCCCAATGGCGGAATCGAGGCGTCTCGTCCTGAGCTCCGACAATCAACTCCCCCCGTGCGTCGGTGAACCCCGAGAGTCGTCGAGGACGACGGCGGCGTCAACCACCGAACGTCGCCGGGGAGCTATGGGACGGGCTGCCGAAGGTCGCGCCTACCCGGCGCGCGCCAGCCCGCCGGGCGTGACGACCACGCGCTCGCCCGGCCCGAACGGCGAGTATCCCGCGTAGACGAACTCGCCGTAGGCCCCGTCGTCGAAGCGGACGACGATCTGGTAGGTGCGCTGCTCCGACGTGCCCTGACTCGCCGCCGCACCGACCGCCGCGCCTCCCACGACGCCGGCGACCGCGGCCGGACCGCGTCCCCCGCCGAACAGCAGCCCGCCGAGCAGGGCGCCGGCGACGGCGCCGGCCCCCGGGTTGCCCTGGGTGCGCTGGACGATCTCCTGCACCGACTCGACCCGCCCAGCTCGTCCGTACCCCGCGACGGCAGGGTCGGTCCAGGTGGTGCTCGTGGTGGTGGTCGCGTAGCAGGCAGGCGCGAGCGCGACCAGCGAAAGGAGCGCCAGATGCGAAGTTCTCATGGTCGTGCCTCCCCTTGCCAACATGTGCATCGCCATGGCCCCTGGTATCCTCCGGAGCCCATGCTGCGCGCGCGCTACCACGTGGTGAGCAAGATCGCTCACGGCGGCATGGCCGAGATCTTCCTGGCCCTCCAGCAGGGCGAGCGAGGATTCCAGAAGCCGGTGGTGCTCAAGCGGATCCTGCCCTCCTTGGCCCAGGACCCGCACTTCGTGCGCATGCTCGTCGACGAGGCGCACATCGCCTCGACCCTGAACCACAGCAACCTGGTCCAGGTGCTGGACCTGGGGAAGTCGGGCCAGCAGTACTTCCTGGTGCTGGAGTTCGTCGACGGCTGGAGCCTCGAGCAGGTCCGGCGGCGCGCCCAGAAAGCCAAGCTGAAGCTGCCGATCCCGCTCGCGCTCTCGATCGTGGGCGCGCTCTGCCGGGGGCTGGCCTACGTCCACACGCGCGAGCGCAACGGCAAGCCGCTCGGCATCGTGCACCGGGACGTGACGCCCCAAAACGTCCTCCTCAGCCAGCACGGCGAGGTGAAGCTGGCCGACTTCGGCATCGCCAAGGCGGTCGACCGGAGCGAGAAGTCGGCCACCGGCATCATCAAGGGGAAGTTCGCCTACATGTCGCCCGAGCAGACGCGGGCCGGGCCGCTCGACGCGCGCTCCGATCTGTTCGCCGTCGGCACCGTGCTCTACCTGCTGACGACGGGGAAGAAGCCGTTCGACGGGCCCACCGACCTCGACGTGATCATGCAGGTGCGCCGCGCGCGGCCCGCAAAACCGTCGACGGTCATCAAGGAGCTGAACCCGGACGTCGAGCGGTTCATCAACCGCGCCCTGCGCGCCGATCCCGCCAAGCGCTGGCAGAGCGCCGAGCAGATGGCCGACAAGATCGACGCCATCCTGGTCAAGCTGGGGCAGCCGAGCGGGCCGGCGCCGCTCAAGCGCTGGCTCGAGACGCTGGCCGAGCGCGACGCCGATCGGCCACCCGCCGACAACCTATCGGCCGCCGCCGCGGCGACCGACGCCAGCATCGCCGTCGAGCTCGGAAGCCTGGATCTCGAGCTCCAAGAGGTCCAAGAGGTCGAGGAGGTGGCGCCGACGATCGTCGAAGAAGATCCCGGGGCCGCCGTCGAGACGCGCGCCACCCGCGCCCAGCCCCAGCCGTCGGCGCGCAGCGCGCCCACCCGCGCCGACGCCCGGGCCGCCGAGCTGGCCAGGGCCGATCGGCTCGACGTGCTGGCCGGTGAGTCGACGACCACCCCCGGGGCGGTCGTGCGCTTCAAGCGCTGGCTGCGGCGGATGACGATCGGGGCGGCGCTGATCGTGGTGGCCGTCGGCGGCGCGTTCTACCTCGCCTTTCCGCACTTGCCGGTTTGGGCGCGGCAACCGATCGACGCCTGGCTGCGACATCTGCCGGCGCCGCTCGGCTCGCACCCGGGAACGGATCCCCGGTGAGCCGGCGCTCGGCTCCTTTGCGCTGACCGATACGGGATCACCTCCTGCTTGCCGGACCGCGCGGCGGCCCCAAAGTGGAGGTCGCGGCTGGTGAGAGAATGGACGGGGAGCAGACGATCTCGGAAGGTCCGGCGCCGCCGAGCGGCCGGCACCGGGTGGTGATCGTCGGCGGTGGGTTCGGCGGCCTGCAGGCGGCGCGCCACCTCCAGCGCGCGCCCGTCGAGGTCACGCTGGTCGACAAGCGCAACTTCCACCTGTTCCAGCCGCTCGCCTACCAGGTGGCGACCGGCGCGCTCAGCCCGGCGGAGATCTGCCACCCGCTGCGGGCCATCTTCCACGGCCGGGTCCGGGTCATCCTGGGCGAGGTCACCGGCTTCGATCTGCCGGGCCGCGCGCTCGAGGTGCGGACGCCCTCCGGCGTCCAGCGCTTTCCGTACGACACGCTGATCGCCGGCGGTGGCTCGCAGTACAACTACTTCAACCATCCCGAATGGCAGAAGACCGCCTCCGAGCTCAAGTCGCTGGAGGGGGCGCTCGACATCCGCGGGCGCATCCTGCTGGCGCTGGAGGCGGCCGAGGTCGAAGCCGATCCCGCCCGGCGCGCGGCGCTGCTCACCTTCGCGGTGGTGGGGGGCGGGCCGACCGGCGTGGAGATGGCCGGCCAGATCGCCGAGATCGCGCGCGATGCCCGGCGGGACTTCCGGGTGGCCGAGACCGCGAAGGCGGCCGTGCTCTTGATCGAGGCCGGCCCGCGCCTCCTGGCCACGTTTCCGCCGCGTCTCTCGCAGAAGGCCGCGCAGGCGCTCGAGCAGCTGGGCGTGATGCCGCTGGTCGGGACCGCGGTCACCAATCTCGACGGAGAGGGGGTGGTGGTCCGCGCCGGAACAGCGGAGCGGCGCATCCCGGCCCGGACCATCATCTGGGCGGCCGGCGTGCGGGCTGCGCCGATCGCCGGCGAGCTGGCGCGGGCGGCGGGCGGCGGGACCGACGAGGCGGGGCGCGTCTTCGTCGAGCCCGATCTGACGCTGGCGGGTCATCCGGAGCTGATCGCCATCGGCGACATGGCCCGGGTGCGCGGCGCCCCGCCCTACCCGGGGGTGGCGCCGGTGGCCATGCAGATGGGCCGCCACGCCGCGCGGCTCGTGCGTGCACGCCTCGAGGGCCGGTCCGTCGGGCCGTTCGCCTACCGGGACAAAGGGAACCTGGCGACCATCGGGCGGTCGAAAGCCGTGTGCGATATCGGCCCGTTCAAGCTGAGCGGATTCGTCGCCTGGGTGACCTGGCTGGTCGTCCACCTCTGGTACCTGGTGGGATTTCGCAACCGGGTCTTGGTGTTCGTCGAGTGGATCTTGAGCTTCCTGACCCATGGCCGCGAGGCGCGCCTCATCACCGGCACGCGCGCGCGCGACTGGGCGGCAGAGGCCGGCGCGACCGAGACGGAGCGGCGGCCGCGCGCGGAAGACGCGCGGCCGCCCGCCTGACGCTATCGGCGCCCGCGGGCGGCGGCGGCGCTTCGTGGGGAGACCTAGGGCTTGCTCTTGATGAACTCGAGGAGGTCCGAATTGATCTGATCCTTGTTCGTCGAGCACATCCCGTGCGGCAGACCCGGGTAGACCTTCAGCTCGGCCCCCTTGACGAGCTTGCAGGAGACGAGCGAGCTGATCTTGATCGGCACGACCTGGTCGTCGTCGCCGTGCAGGACCAGCGTCGGCACGTCGAACTTCTTCAGATCCGCCGTGAAGTCGGTCTCGGCGAAGGCCTTGATGCAGTCGTGAACGGCGGGGAGGCTGGCGAGCAGTGACTGGGCGACGAACGAGTCGAGCAACCCCTGGGAGATCTTGGCCCCCGGCCGGTTGAAGCCATAAAACGGCACCGCGAAGTCTTTGCAGAACTGGGCGCGGTCGGCGCGCACGCCGGCCCGCAGCTGGTCGAGAGCCTCGATCGGCAGCCCGTCGGGGTTGGCCGGCGTCTTCAGAAGCAGCGGCGGGACGGCGCTGATCAGCACGGCCTTGGCCACCCGCCGCGTGCCGTGGCGGCCGATGTAGCGGGCGACTTCTCCGCCGCCCGTCGAATGTCCGACGTGGATGGCCTGCTTCAGATCGAGGGCCTCGACGAGCGCCGCCAGATCGTCGGCGTAGGTGTCCATGTCGTTCCCCCACCACGGCTGGCTCGAGCGGCCATGCCCGCGCCGGTCGTGGGCGAGGCAGCGGTAGCCCCGCTGCGCCAGGAAGAACATCTGGTCTTCGAACGCGTCCGCGCAGAGCGGCCATCCGTGGCTGAAGACGACGGGTTGCCCCTCGCCCCAATCCTTGTAGTGGATCGTCACGCCGTCTTTCGTGGTGATCGTCGTTCCGAGAGGTCTGGTTTTCTGAGTGTCCATGCGAGCTCCTGGGGGGGTCTGCAATACGGAGGCTGGCGCTGGGCCGCCGTTACCGGCCCACGCGGGATTCGGCTCCCGCGGAGCGGTGAAGCCAGTCCGCGAAGTGCGTCTCGCCGAGTTGTGCCCCGTCGAGGGGAACGAGGGCGCGCTCCCCGGGCACCGCGCCGTAGAGGCGCGCGCGCGGGTCGGTGACCACCTTGCGCGGATCGTGGCGCGCGCTCAGCCCCTGGCGGATGAAGTCGTCGAAGCGGAACTGTTCGGGCCCCGCGACCTCGAGCGTTCCGTTCAAGGGCGGTCCCAGGGCGACGCCGGCGACCACGCGCGCGACGTCGTCGGCCGCCATCGGCTGGATGAGCACCGGGGCCAGGCGGACCGTGTCGCCGTCGGTGGAGTCGTCGGCGATGCGCGCGAAGAACTCGAAGAACTGCGTGGCGTGAACGATGGAGTAGGGAATCGAGGACTCTTTGATCAGCTTTTCCTGAGCGTTCTTGGCGTGGAAGTAACCGATCTCGGAGGGGCGCTCGGTTCCCACGATCGACAGCGCGACGTGATGCCCCACGCCGGCCGCGGCTTCCTGGCCGAGCAGGTTGCGGGTCGAGGTGGTGAAGAACTTCGTCGCCGACGCCTCGTCGAACGCGCGCGAGTTCGTCACGTCGACGACCACGCGCGCCCCCTTCAGCACCGCCGCCAGCCCCTCGCCGGTCAAGGTGTCGACCCCTGACTCGGGCGACGCCGACACCACCTCGTGCCCCTGCGACCCAAGCTGGGTCACCACCCTCGATCCGATGAGACCGCTGCCGCCGATAACCACGATCTTCATGGCTGCTCCCTTCATCTTCGGCCGACGTTCATCGCCGACCACGCGCACTTCGTTTGCGGCTTGCGACGCGCACTTTCCATCGGTTGGGCTTCTGATTTCGGAGGTCGGGACGGTGCCCGCCGCCTTGACAGCGGACGTTCGCGCCTCCATCCACTGGTACGCCCATGCACGCTCTACGAGCTCACGAACGAGGAGGGGCCGAGGGCCTCCGCTACGAAGAGGCGGCGGACCCGGTCCCCGGCATCGGCGACGTCCTGGTGCAAGTTCACGCCGCCAGCTTCACGCCCACCGAGATGGCCTGGCCCTCGACATGGGTGGACCGCGCGGGACGGGACCGGCGGCCGGTCATCCCGGGCCACGAGGTGTCGGGCGTCGTCACGGCCCTCGGTTACGGCACGACCGGCGTGGCGCTCGGCGACGCCGTGTACGGGCTGACCGACTGGTACCGCGACGGAACCGCGGCCGAGTACGTGGCGGTCGAAGCGCGGAACCTGGCGCCCAAACCGGCGCGGCTGAGTCATCGCGAAGCGGCCGCCATTCCGATGGCCGGCCTGACCGCCGCTCAGGCGCTGTTCGATCACGGCCGGCTCGCCGCAGGCCAGACCGTGTTGATCCTGGGCGCCGGCGGGGGCGTCGGTACTTTCGCGGTGCAGCTCGCGCGCGCCGCCGGCGCGCGGGTGTTGGCGAGCGCGCGCGCCTGGGCCCGCGACCTCGTGCTCGGGCTCGGGGCGGACGCCTTCGTCGACGCCGATCAGGACGACCTCGCGGCGTCGGCGAGGGACGCCCACCTGGTGTTCGACCTCGTCGGCGGGCCTGCATTCGCCCGGGTCTGGTCCTCCCTGAGGCAGGAGGCCCTGGCCGTCTCGGTCGTCGAGGCGCCCGCCGCCAGCACCGGCGGTCGGGGACCGCGGGGACTGTTCTTCGTCGTCGAGCCCAACCGGACGCAGCTCACCGAGCTCGGCCGGCGCATCGACGCGCGCGAGCTGGGACCGGTCCTGGGAGCGATCGTCCCGCTCGCCCAGGGGGGCGCGGCCTTCGCGGCCAAGCAGCGCGGCAGCTCGCCGGGCAAGGTCGTGCTGCAGGTCGCCCAGGTCGGCCAGGTCGCCCAGGTCGGCAGCGATCCGCCCTGACTCAGATGTGCGGCGCGAACAATCGCTCGCCGCGGGCGCCGGGGGTCCGGACGAAGAGCTGCAGCGCCATCCGGTCGGTGGTCTGCGCGTAGAGGAGCCGGAGCTGATGCGGGCCGCTGCGGAGGGCGATGCTCCCCGAGCGGCTCTCCGGCTTGTGCTTGCCGTCGTTCTCGATCACCAGCGTGCCGTCGATGAACAGGTAAGAGCCGTCGTCCGAGTGAAGACGGAAGGCGTAGGTCCCGTCCTGGCCGACGGTGAAGGCGCCCTGATACTCGATCATGAACCAGGTCGAACGGTCGCTGATGCCGGGGAAGCCCTCCGCCTGCTGCCGCTCCGAGACGTCGAAGACATCCGTGTAAAAGACCGCCACGGGCGCGCAGCCGTGGACGTCGGCGATCCGCAGGACACCGGGGAGGATGAAGCAAGCCACTCCCCGAAACGGCCCGGGCGAGGCGCGCCCGAAGGCGAACGCGCGCGCGACCGTCGGTGCTTCGCCGCCGGCACCCGCGCCCCGGCCGCCCGGACCGCCGTGCGATCCCGGCCCGCTCCCGGAGGAGCCCGCCGCGCGCGGGGTGGCGTCGACCTGGCTCTCCGGCGGGTCGCGGTGCGAGGGCGCCGCCACCGCGTCGACAGGCGCCGCCGCCACGGGTGGGGCCTCATCGGGGGCTGCCTCCGCGGGAGGCGGCGTCGGGTCCGGGGGCGGCTCCGGCGCTTTGGCGATGCGGACGCGTGCCGGGCGGTGCGAGGCCGGCGGCCGCGCCTCGGGAACGCCCCCGCCCGGTCTCAGCGTCCGCGGCTGGCGGGGCGGCAACGGGGCGGCGAGCTCGACGTCGACCGTCTCCTTCAGCGCCGCGAACGCCCGTCGATCGCTGTTGCACGATCTGAGCGACACCAGACCGATCAGCGTGGCGTGCAGCGCCGCCGAGCACCCGAAATAGAAGAGGAGGCGCGGGCCCCCCCTCCGTGCGCGTCGCGGCTCGGCCCGGAGATCCACGGCAGAGGAGCATAGCGGGCGCGTCGCCGTCGATTGAAAGGTTACCGTGCGAGCGCCCATCTAACCGGGGGGGCTTTCGTGAGCATCGCCTGGCGTGTTCTGGGACGCCGACGTCACGAGCGCCAAGAACCTCGAGTCGATCAGGACGGCGTACGAGCGTCGCTTCGGACAGGCGTCGGTGATCCGTTCGAATCAGGCCGCCGACGTCGACTTCTGAGCCGTCCCTCGCTTGGGCGATCCTGGACGCCACGTCGAGTCGAGCCCTGAAAGACGCATCAGGACGCAACGGTCATTCCGCGCCATTTTCAGCGACTTAGGCGACGACCTGGCGAGTCCACTCCACACCTCGTTGTCCTCTGGACAACGGGCTTGCTCACGCTCCCTGCGGAACCCGTTGAAACTACGTCATGCCCGTGCGGCCTGCATCTTGCTTAGCAGGACCCGTACGCCACATCACACATAGGAGGGGGCATGATGAAGGTGAGCATGGTTCGGGCTATCGCGATTGCGTCGACGGCGGCCGCGTTCGGGTTACTGGGGTGCGCCGACGAGATGGAGGGCGACGTCTCCACCTCGGAGAGCGCTCTGTCCACGAACTACTGGCAGAACTGGTCCAGCGGGACCGCGCCGAATTGCAAGAACAACGGCGGCGGCAACTACAGCTGCAGCTGGACGAGCTCCGCCGCGAACTTCGTGGCGGGCGTGGGATGGAACCCCGGATCGAACCGAACCATCGGCTACAACGCCGGCACGTTCGCGCCGAACGGCAACGCCTACCTGTCACTCTACGGGTGGACGACGAACCCGCTCATCGAGTACTACGTCGTCGACTCCTGGGGCACGTACCGGCCCACGGCGGGGACGTACATGGGGACCGTCACCAGCGACGGCGGGACGTACGACATCTACAAGCACCAGCAGGTCAGCCAGCCCTCCATCCAGGGCACGCAGACGTTCTGGCAGTACTTCAGCGTCCGGCAGTCGAAGCGGGCCACCGGCGTGAACAGCAACATCACGTTCGGCAACCACGTGAGCGCCTGGGCGAGCCACGGAATGACGCTCGGCTCCAGCATGAACTACCAGATGCTGGCGACCGAGGGCTACAACAGCAGCGGGTCGTCCAACGTGACGGCCTGGTAGGGACCACCGCACGCTCGAGCCCCGGCGTGCCGGCCGGGCGCTCGAGCTGCGGGTCGCGCGCGCCGCGCTAGATTTGGCGCGAATGTTTTCGGCGGCGCACCAGCCGAGCTTGCTGGGCGGCGGATCGCCTTCGGTCGATCCCGCCGCCCTGACGCGCGTCCAGCGGATCGCGTTGAACGACGCCGCCTGGGTGGACTATCTGCCGGGCTGGGTCGGTGGGCACGAGGCGCTGTTCGCCGAGCTCCTCGCGACCACCAACTGGCGGGCCGAGCGGCGGCCGCTGTACGACCGCGTGGTGGACGTGCCGCGCCTTCTGGCCACGCTCCCCGACGACGGTCCAGGGCACCCGCTGCTCGAACAGATTCGCCTCCTGCTCGGCGCCCGCTACCAGACGACCTTCGCGCGCCTCAGCCTCGGCTACTACCGCGATGGGCGCGACAGCGTCGCCTGGCACGGCGACACGACCGCGCGCGACCTTCCGGAAGCGGTGGTGGCCACGGTGTCGCTCGGCGAGCCGCGGCGCTTCCTGCTCCGCCCGCGCGACGGCGGCCGCGCGCGGGCGTTCATGCTCGGGTGGGGCGACCTCACCGTCATGGGCGGCGCCTGCCAGCGGACCTGGCGACACGCGGTCCCCAAGGTGGCTCACGCGGGACCGCGCATCGCCGTCATGTATCGGCCCATCTGGTCGGCCATCGGCCCGTGAAGCGGCGCCCGCCGTCACCTCAGGGGACCGAAGGGACTTGCGCGGACCGCGTGCGGCACCAACGTACTCGTACCACTCTGGTAGCCAAGGCCAAGGATGCCCCACGCTCAAGCATCACCTCGAGAAGGCGGCGTCTCCATGATCGGCGACCCGAAGGCCCCGGCACCGATCCTGGTCACCGGGGCGACCGGCAACACCGGCTCGGTCGTCCTGGCGCGCCTGGTCGAACGCGGTGCAAACGTCCGCGCCATGGTGCATGGCAGCGCCGACGGCGCCAACCTCCCGGCGGGCGTGACGCCGGTCGTCGCCGACTTCGATGATGCCGATTCGATATCTGCGGCGTTACGCGGCGTCGGGCGCGCCTATCTCGTGACGCCCTCATCAGAACGCGCGGAGCAACAGCAGCTGCGCTTCGTAGACCTCGCTGTGAAAGGCGGTGTACGGCAGCTGGTCGTCCTCTCCCAACTGGCCGCCGACGAACAGTCGCCGGTGCGGTTCCTGCGGTACCACGGCGCCGTCGAACGTCAGGTCAGGGACATCGGCATCGACTATACGTTTCTACGACCCAACCTCTTCTTCCAGGGGCTGCTGGCCTTCGCCGGATCGATCGCCTCGCAGAGCCGCTTCTTCGCGCCAATCGGCGACGCAGCGGTCAGCGCGGTGGACGTGCGGGACATCGCCGCCGTCGCCGTGGCAGCCCTCACCGAGCCCGGACACGAACGCCGGACCTACACGCTGACCGGCCCCCGCGCCGTCACGCACGGCGAGATCGCCGCGGCGCTCAGCGGCGCTCTCGGCCGCCCGATCGCCTTCGTCGACGTCGCGCCGGAAGACTTCGCGCGCAGTCTCCGGGGGATCCTGCCGCCCTGGCAAATAGACGGACTCCTCGAGGACTACGCGCACTACCGTCGAGGCGAGGCGTCCGCCACCTCGGACGCCGTCCAAAGGATCACCGGCCTCCCGCCGATCGCCGTCGAGAAGTTCGCCTCCGACTACGCACCCCAGTTTACGCGCGCTGGTCAGCGTCCAGCGCGTTAGTCGTCGAGGAGAAAGCGAACGACGGCGGCGGGAAGAACGGTCGACCCGACGTCGACGACGTAGGAGACGACGCCCAGCCGACCCTGGCGCTGGAACTGGACCCAGAGCTTGTAGCGGCCGGGCCGGGGGAAGAAGGTGGCGAACGGGATGTCGGGGCCGCCGCGGGCGTCCGCTCCCGGGCTGGTGAGCTGCTCGGGGTGACAGTGCAGGTAGACGTTCGAGTCCTCGGAGATGAACACCCCGTGCGCCATCGCGCCCAGGTAGGGCTCGAGGTCGTTGACGGGCGCGCCCTCCCTGCTGAAGCGAACCAGGAAGTGTGTCTCCAGGCCCGCCACCGGCGTCCGTGGTTGAAACATCAGCTCCGCCGTCATGCTCGGATCGCTGTCGACCGGCTTCGAGAGCGACGGCGACGGCACGAGCTGCCGGGCCCGCGCCGGCGGATCGGGATCGCCCGCCGGAGCGCCGACGGTCACCGGGAGGCGAAACAGCTGCGCGCGGCGGCCGGCGGGGGTCACCTCGGCGTAGAGGAGATAGGGGCCCGGCGCGGGGAAGGTGTACGAGAGCGCGAGCGAGCCGTCCGGCTGCGGCGCCGGATGAACGTGGTCGTAGAAGTCGAAGTCGGCGGACACCACGATGAGGTGCAGCGGATGCTGGTGGACGATCATCAGATCGCCGAGGCGGTTGCCGTCGAAGAACGGCGTGAACCGGAGCTGGACGGGCGTTCGCGCCAGCACCGCGGCGGCCCCGCCCGCGTCGAGCCGCAGATCGTAGCCGGGGTCGTGGAGCGCCGGCGACGGGACCCGGCGCCGCGCCACCAGCGGCATGCCGCACAGGGCGCAGACGCCCGGCGCCTCCGAGACGATCCCGTCGTGCATGGGGCACTGGAACCGCGCCACGCGGTTGGGCGGGACGGGCCTGACCGCGGGCGTGACCCAGGGGTCGAAGTAGCCCATCGTCGTCTTCCCGCCGACGGGGAGCGCGGCCCGCGCCGAGAAGGCCAGCGCGTTTCGCAGAAAGGGCGCCCGACCGGAGAACCGGGCGCCGCTGGCGTCGGCGTCGAGGAGGACGCCGGTCTCCGCATACCCGCGCGAGATGCGAAGATTGATCTGCTTGGCGGGGATCGGCACCGGCCTCTCGGTGAAGCGGTCCTTGATGGAGACGACCAGCCCCTGGCTCCGCGGATCGAAGTCGAGCTGGGCCCGGATCGGCCCGTAGGGGGCGATCGGCGCGCGCGCGTTGCGCGACCCGTCCGCGAAGGTGCCCCAGCGCTGGTATCGGCCGTACCCGATGTACCAGGGAAGGCCCTCGTTGTAAGTGATGAGGAGGCCCGACTCGACGAACATGAGGCCCACGAACAGCAGCGCGAAGCTGCGCCGCCAGCGGGGCGCAGCGTCCTCGGCGAAGCGCGCCACGCCGACGCCGAGCGCGACGAGCCCCATCACGACGTGCGCGATGTAGACGCCGGCGGCGACGTTGGCGAAGGGCGCCACCGTGTGCACGTGGGTGAAGAGCATCGCGCCGCCGATGAGGGCCATGACGGCCACGACCTGCGAGGGCGTCACCAGCTGCCGCTTCGGTTTCTGTTCGGCCGCCGGCGGTTCGACCACTCGGTGGCGAAGCCGATAGAGCCCCAGCGCGCCCAGCGTGGCCAGCACGGCGGCCAGGACCTTGTGGAGCTGAACCTCGCGGTCGCGCAGCTGGCGGAGGTCGGTCAGGCGATAGAGATCGAGGTCGGCGAAGAAGAAGAGCCCCACGCCGCCCGCGAGCAGGATCAGCGGCCCGACCCAGATGAGCTTGTTGGCCCTGGACGGCAGCAGCGTGCGAGCCGCGATCGACCCCGTCAGCGCCAGCGTCAACCAGCCGGCCACGTGGTGCATCAGCTCGGAGTAGCGGAGGTTGGCGTCGGTCTGCCGGGTGGCGAGGACGTTCAGATCGTGCAGCGTGAGCACGTCGTTGGCGCGCCCCCCCACCACCGCCGCGCCGTACTCGAACACCAGCCGGCCCCCGAAGGTGCCGGCGGCGACCAGCAGTCCGTAGGCGCAGAACCCGACGGCGGTGTAGACGGCCAGCGCCCGGCGGCTGTCCTCTTTCAGCAAGATCCGCCAGGCGGTCAGGAGCACGAAGCTCCAGGAGGCGACGTTGGCGAAGAGCTCGTGCCATTCGATCTGCTCCTGCGGGATCCCGGCCCGCCCGGCCCAGATCTCGGCGTAGATGCCGCACACGAACGCCAGCAACAGGAAGCAGACGCCGGCGGTGGAGAGCACCCGGCCGGCGAAGTGACAGCGCGGCGAGCGGGCGAGGAGCCCGCAGGCGTCGAAGCTCAGCCCGGCCAGCAGAAGGACGAGCGGAAACTGAACCAGCTTCGGGTGGAGATCCCCGAGGAATTGCCAGAAGTGCATGGAGCGCCCGGCGCGGCCCGCCGAGACGTGGCGCAGCCGATCGTAGTCATCGTCCCGAGCGCGACAATCGGCGCGCGCCGGATTCGGTTCGCCGGCGCGCGCCGGCTTCCGGGAAGGTCACGATCACGAAATCGGCACCTCACAGACGGTGATACCCTCGTTTGGGGTGAGCGCCCGCCTCCCGCCCTTGACAGCGCGCGCTCAGCCGCGCGCGAACCGGCGCCAGGCGCCGCCGATGCGGCGTTCGTGCGGCAGGTACGCCAGCTTGTAGGCCATGGCGTGGTTCTCGCGGATGGCGAGGCCCAGGTAGAGCCAGTCGAGCCCCCACGCGCGCGCCAGCGCGATCTGCGTGAGGATCGAGTACGTCCCCAGCGAGAGGGCCGCGTGCGCCGGGTCCCAGAAGGTGTAGACCGCCGAGAGCGCCCGCGCGCCGCGATCGGTGACGGCCACGCCGGCCAGCCGGCCACCGACGAAGTAGCGCAGCTCGAACCCCTCGACGCAGCTCTCGGCGAAGAAGCTCTCGTACTCGAGCGTGTCGATGGGCGGGCGCCCGCCGTGGTCGAGCGCGCGCCCACGCTCGTGCGCGCGGTAGAGCGCGATGCGCGCGTCGTCCACCTCGACAGGCCCGCGCTCGACGCGCACCGCCGCGTCCCCCTTGGCCTGCGCGCGCCGCTGCGAGCGCGACGGCGCGAACGCCCCCACGTCGACGCGGAGCGGCTCGCACGCCGCGCAGGAAGGACAAGCCTGGTTGTAAAGCAGAGTCCCCGCGCGCCGATCGCCCGCCGCCAGCCGCGCGTCGAACTCCGGGGCGGTCAGCCGCCGCAGCGGCTGGCGGAGCGGCTGCCGCGCGCGCCGTCCGGGCAGGTAGACGCAGGCGTTCTCCTCGTCGTGCACGACGAGCTCGGGCGGCGTCACGGCCAGGATGCGCCCCGACACCCCTCGAGTATGGATCTGAAAGCGCGGCTATCCTGCAGAGATGCTGATCCGGGTGGCGACGCCGCGCGACGCGCTCGAGGTGGCGCGCGTGCACGTCCGCGCCTGGCAGGTCGCGTACCGGGGGCTGCTCCCCGACGCGGCGCTCGACGGGCTGCGCCCCGAGGATCGGGCGGCGCGCTACACGTTCGGCGACCCCGACCCCGAGCGCCCGGCGACGATCGTGGCCGTCGAGGGCGGCGCCATCCGGGGCTTCGCCACGACCGGGCCCGACCGCGGAGGCGGCGCAGGCGCCGGCGAGCTCTGGGCGCTCTATGTCGAGCCCGAGCACTGGGCGCGCGGCCTCGGCCGGGCGCTCGTGGCAGCCGCGCGCGAGCGCCTCGCCGGCCGCGGCCACCACCGGGCCGTGCTCTGGGTCCTCGAGCGGAACGCGCGCGCCGAGCGTTTCTACCGCGCCGACGGCTGGGCGCCGGACGGCGCGCGCCGGACAGAGACGATCTGGGGCATCGCCGCCACCGACGTCCGTTACGG
>DATNDC010000186.1:0-66759 GCA_035607055.1 Polyangia bacterium | reverse complement strand
GCGGCGAATTGGCCGTCTCGAGCTCGCGCTTGCGCTTCATCGACTTGGCGACCAGCTCGGAGACGTTGAGCACCTGCACTTTATCGGCCGCGTTCCGGTCCTGGACGCCGTCGCGGAGCATGATGGTGCAGAAGGGGCAGGCGGTGGCCACGGTGTCGGCGCCCGAGGCGATGATCTCGTCGGTCCTGTTGTGGTTCACCCGGGTCCCGATCTTTTCTTCCATCCACATCCGCCCGCCGCCGGCGCCGCAGCAGAAGCCGTGCTCGCGGTTGCGGGGCAGCTCGATGACCGCCTCCTTGCCGGCGGGCAGGGCGCCCAGCACCGCGCGCGGGGCGTCGTACTCGCCGTTCCAGCGCCCGAGGTAGCAGGGGTCGTGCAGCGTGACCTTGGACTTGGCGGTCTCGACCGCGTCCATCTCGATCTTGCCGCCCTCGACCAGCTCGCGAATCAGCTGTGTGTGGTGGCGGACCTCGAAGTTGCCGCCCAGCTGGGGGTATTCATTTTTGATCGTATGGAGACAGTGCGGACAGGCCGTGACGACCTTCTTCACCTTCTTGGCGTTCATCACGTCGATGTTCTGCTGCGCTTCCATCTGGTACAGCATCTCGTTGCCCGAGCGCCGCGCCGGATCGCCGCTGCAGCCCTCTTCGAGACCCAGCACCGCGAAGTCGACGCCGCCCTCGCGCAGGATCTCGACCAGCGCGCGCGTCTGCTTCTTGATCCGGTCGTCGAAGGCGCCGGCGCAGCCGACCCACAAGAGATATTCGGCGTCGGGGCGATCGTCGAGCGTCGGGACGCCGAGCCCCTCGGCCCAGTCCATCCGTTTGTCGGCCCCGATCCCCCAGGGGTTGCCGTTGCGCTCGAGGTTGGTGAAGGTGCGCGCGAGATCGCTCGGGACCTTCTCCTGCACCAAAACCAGGTTCTGGCGCATCTGGATGATCTTTTCGGGGTGGTCGATGAAGACCGGGCAGACCTCCTGGCAGGCGCCGCAGGTGGTGCAGGCCCACAGCACGTCCTCGCTGGTGCGTCCGCCGATGAGCGGCTTGACCTCGTCGGCGGCCGCCCCGGCGCCGTGCTGGAAGCGGTCGAGCAACGTGTCGAGCGGCCCGCGATCGGGCATCCGCGTGCGCAGATCGTCGCGGACGTCATGAATGACCTGCATCGGCGAGAGCGGCTTGCCCGTGTTGTAGGCGGGGCAGAAGTTCGTACAGCGGGCGCACTCGGTGCAGGCGAACCCATCGAGCAGCGACTTCCAGCTGAAGTCTTTCCATTCCTGCACCACGCCGGTGGCCGCGATGTCGTCGGCCTCCATGTTCAGCTTGGGGAGGATCCCGCGCTGGCCGAGCCTGCGGAAGTAGATGTTCGGCAGCGCCGCCAGGATGTGGCTGTGCTTGGAGTAGAGCAGGTAGTTGAGGAAGGCCAGCAGGACGACCACGTGCGTCCACCAGCAGATCTCGGCGAACGGCGCGCCGAGGCGCTTCATCCCGAAGTAGGAGAGCATCAGCAGGCCGATCGCCGAGAGGATGGCGGCCGCGTCGCGGCTCATCGGGATGAGACGCGGCTGCAGCACGATGCGCCGAAAGAAAGCGAACACGATCACCGCCAGCACGGCGATCGAGAAGACGTCGATCGTCCGGGCCAGGATCTCGCCGCCCGTCTGCCCGATGATCGCCGCCCAGCTAAAGGACGGGAACAGCCCCTGGGCCAGCGTCTCCGCCGATCCGATGGTGATGACGATGAAGCCCCAGAAGATCAGGAAGTGGTACTTGCTGCCCAGCGCGCTCACGAACCTCGGCCAGCGCCGGGCGGGGAGGGTGGTCGGCTCGATGACCTTCTTCTGCCCGAAGAAGTAGCGGGCCACCGAATCGGCGCGCTCCTCCGGCCGATCGGACCGCGACTCCGGCCGCCCGGCGAGCAGCATCCGGGTGAAGCGGCGGAGCGTCCAGGCAAACATCCCGAGGGAGGCGCCGAGAAGCGCCGCGAAGAGGACGCGTTTCATTGGGGACCTCATCGTACCGCGAATGCGCTATACACGCCCGTATGCCGCTCAACCGCGAGCTCATCGAGATCCTGGCCTGCCCCAAGTGCAAGGGGGCCCTCAAGCTGCGCGCCGACGAATCGGCCTTCGAGTGCGACGCCTGCAAGCTGGCCTACGCGATCGTCGACGAGATCCCGAACTTCATCCTGGAAGAGGCCACCCGCCTCCCGGGCTGACGGCCGGGGTCGGGGCCGGCGATCGCTTTTTTTGCTCTCTCCGTGGCCAGTCTTAGACTGGATCCATGAGCATCGATCGACGTCGAGCTTCCCAGGAGCGCCGACAGAGCGACCGCGTGCCTGCCGTCTTCGCGGTCAAGAAGGCGATCGGCGGCCCCGACGGCCGGCCGAGCCGCGAGGTCCAGCTCTGCCAGGCGGAGGACATCGCGCCCGCCGGCATGACCATCAAGCGCCCGCGCGGCAGCGCCGTCCTGGCGCGCACCGAGGTGGCGCTGTCGTTCGCGCTTCCCGGATCGCGCGACGAGATCTCGGCCCGCGGCGTGGTGGTGAGCGACGCCAGCGCGGGCAGCTTCCGGAGAACCGGGGTTCGATTCATCGCGCTGGCGCCCGAGCACGCGCCCCAGCTCATCGCCGGGTACTGCCGGCGGCGCCCCGCCTGAGCGTCAGCCGCCGAGCAGCGTCCGCCGGCCGAGCGGCACCCGGCGCACCGGCGCCTGCCCGACCAGGCGCGCCGCGCCCCAGCCCGAGACCAGCTCCCCCTCGAGGCCCAGCCCCGGCAGGTTCTCGCGCCCGCAGAGGAGCAGGTTCTTGACGCCCGTGGCGTGCGGCAGGCCGGTGATGTCCAAGGGGCCGCTCGCCGTGCGGGCGTAGAGCGGCGGCGGCGTGAGCGCTGCCGCGGTCGCCCCCTTGGCGCCGGTCGGCCCGCCGCCAGCCTCGGCGCCGAGACCGCCAGCGAGGCCGACGCCGAGACCGTCATGGGGCGAGGCGGCGACGACGATCTGCTTGGCGAAGCCGGGCCAGAAGCGATCGAGCGTCTGCACCAGCCGCCCGCGCAGCGCGCGCAGATAGCTCGGGCCGGCGTCGACCAGGTGCGCGGGCACGGCGCACTCGATCCAGATCGGGATCCGGTCCGGCTCGCGCGCTCCCGCCCGTCCGACGGTGATCGCCAGGGCGTTGTCCTCCTGGAGCGGCCGCGCCGGATCGCCGATGGCGAGCACGCGCGCGGGCGTCCCTGCGGGCAGGGCCTCGGGGCCGACGACGAGCGTGAGGGCGTACCGGTATCCCGCCAGGCGGACCGGGGCCGAACGCGCGCGCGCGTTCGGGGCGGCGGCCGCCGTTCCCAGCACCGACCGCAGATCCGTCGAGGCGCCGGCCCAGATGAGCCACTGGCAGCCGATCGTCTCGTCGCGGGGGCTGACCCGCAGGCCGACCGCCCGGCCGCGCCGGAGGACCACCCCGACCGGCTGCAGGCGCCGACGCCGCTCCCCGCCGAAGGTCTCGAGCCGCTGGAGCAACAGCTCCTGCAGCGCCGCCAGCCCGCCGTCGAGGACGTGCAGCCCGCGGCGGGCGAGCGCGAAGGCGCGGGCCTCGGCGAGGGAGCCGACGGCGCTCGGGCCGAGGTCGGTCGAGAGCGCGGCCGGCGCGGCGGCGATGGCCCGAAACGGGTGCTCGGCGGCGAGCGGCGCCAGCGGATCGCTCCCGGCGCGGGGCAGGAGCGACTCCAGACGGCCGACCTCGCGCCGCTCCCAGAAGCCGGCCGGCGGCAGCGTCATCGACGTGGCCAGGACCGGCTCGACGAGGCGGCCGATCGCATCGAGCCGCTCGATCGCCGCGGCGACGGTGGGCGCCGCGGCGCCGAAGGCCCGCCCGACCTCGCGCTCGGTGGCCGCGCGATCGGCCGTCAGGTCCAGCCGCTGCTTCCCGAACATCACCCGCGTGACCGGCAGGGGGGCCGCGCGTCGCTTGACCACCGCCACGCAGTCGAGCTCCTTGAACAGCCGGGCCGCCTGCGGATCGTCGAGGGGCGGCAGCAGCGCCGGCGCGCGCGAGAGCAGAGTGCCTGCGGCGTCGAACGCGGCTTGCTCGGGCTCGGCCGCGACCAGCAGCACCCGGAACCCACGCCGCGCCAGCAGCGCCGCCGCGACCAGGCCGGACGTCTCGCCCCCACAGACGATGACGTCGTAGAAGTTCGTGTCGACCATGGGCCGGCGGGCTAGAGGGTGCGCAGCGGCTCGGTCCCGGGCGCGGTCCCGAGCACGCGCACCCGCCGCCCCTCGAGCACCACGCGCCGCTCGGCCACGGCGCGCACCACCGCCGGGAGGAGGCGGTGCTCCTCGGCCAGGATCCGGGCCCGCAGCGCCTCGTCGTCGTCCTCGTCGAGCACGGGAACGGCCGCCTGGGCGATGATCGGGCCAGTGTCGACGCCACGGTCGACGAAGTGAACGGTGCAGCCGGCGATCTTCACCGCGGCGTCGTAGGCCTGCCGCACGCCGTGCACGCCGGGGAACGCGGGCAGCAGGGCGGGGTGGATGTTGACGACCCGGCCCGGGAAGGCGTCGAGCAGCTCGCCGGAGAGCACCCGCATGAACCCCGCCAGCACGACCAGGTCGACCTGGTGGGCGCGCAGCGCCTCGACCAGCGCGCGGTCGAACGACGGGCGGTCGGCGTGGTCGCGATGGTCGACGATGAAGATCGGCAACCCGGCCAGCCGGGCGCGGGCGAGCGCCGAGCAGTCGGGGACGTTGCTGCCGACCACGGTCAGCTTGGCCGGGCCGAGCTCCTTCCGTTTCTCCCGATCGATGAGCGCCTGCAGGTTGGTCCCGCTGCCGGAGACCAGGACGCCGACGTTCATGAGGTGAGGAACTCCACCGGCGCCTCGGTCGTGCCAGCGTCGGCGGCCGCCACCTGGCCGACCGGGAAGACCTGCTCGCCGGAGCGCTCGAGCACGGTGACCGCCTCGGCGACCCGGTCGGCGGGGACGCAGACCAGCATGCCGAGCCCCATGTTGAAGGTGCGCCGCATCTCCTCGGGGGCCACGCCGCCGCCGCGCGCGAGCAGCTCGAACAGGGGCGGGATGGGCCAGCTGCCGAGCTGGAGCTGCAGCTTGAGCGGCGCGCGGTCGGGGATCATGCGGGGCGGGTTGTCGACGAGGCCGCCGCCGGTGATGTGGGCGGCGCCGCGCAGGAGGTCGGCGTCGGCGAGCGCCCGCAGCGCCCGGACGTAGATCCGCGTCGGGCGAAGCAGGGCCTGGCCGAGCGGCTCGTCGAGCCCGGGCACCGTGGCCTCGAGGTCGAGCTTCATTTCTTCAAGAAACACTTTACGGACCAGCGAGTAGCCGTTGGAGTGAAAGCCGGAGGAGGCCAGTCCGAGGAGCTTGTCGCCGGGCCGGATCGCGGTCCCGTCGACGCGCCGGCTCTTCTCGACCACGCCGACGCAGAAGCCGGCCAGATCGTACTCGCCCGCCGCGTAGAACCCGGGGAGCTCGGCGGTCTCGCCGCCCAGCAGCGCGCAACCGGCCGCCTGGCAGCCGTCGGCGATGCCGCCGATGACCCGCTCGGCCACCCCCACCTCCAGCTTCCCGGAAGCGAAGTAGTCGAGGAAGAACAGCGGCTCGCCCCCGCAGACGACCAGGTCGTTGACGTTCATCGCCACCAGGTCGATCCCCACCGTATCGTGGCGACCGGTGAGAAACGCCAGCTTCAGCTTGGTCCCCACGCCGTCGGTGCAGGAGACCAGCAGCGGCTCCTTGTAGCGCCCGGGGATGGCGCAGAGGCCGGCGAAGCCTCCCAGCCCCCCCATCACCTCCGGCCGCCGGGTGCGGCGGACGTGTCCCTTGATCCGTTCCACCAGCAGGTCGCCGGCGTCGATGTCGACGCCGGCGTCGCGGTAGCTGAGGCGCCTCGTCACGCGGGATCGCCGTCCGCGGAGGCCACCGCCCGCCGACTCGCCCCCGCGTTGCTGATGGGGAGCGACCCGAACCGCTCCACGAACCCCTTGAGCAGGCGATCGAGCTCGCTCTCCGGGCTCGACGACTCGGCGAACCGGATCCAGCGGGCGCCGGCGTTCACGGCGCGCTCGATCTGGCGGGCGCCGCGGCCGGCCACGAACCGGCGCAGCGTCTCGTCCGGCTGCGAACAGGCGTAGAAGACCATCGCGCTCCGGCCCACCCGGTAGTCCATCACCCCTTCGGCGCGCGCCTGCAGGACGCCCGAGGCTTCGGGGGCCGCCGTCGAGGCATCCGAGATCTTGTGCCAAGCGCCAAAATGCACGGGCGCAGCATAACAAACCACGCGCGGTTCGCTCAGTGTATTCTCCGGTTTCACGCGATGGCCTGGTACAAAAGAGAGAACCGCGACGACGACCTGTCCGAGGAGAAGCGGAGCGTCCCGGCCGGGCTGTTCACCAAGTGTCCAAGCTGCCGGGAGACGCTGGACACCGCGACGCTGGAGAAGAACGACAACGTCTGCCCGCAGTGCCAGCACCACTTCCCGCTCACCGCGGCGCGCCGGCTCGAGCTCCTGCTCGACCCGGGGAGCTTCGTCGAGGCCGACGGGTCGATCGAGAGCGTCGACCCGCTCGGCTTCCGCGACTCGAAGAAGTACAGCGACCGGCTGCGCGCGGCCCGCCGCAACGCCGGCAACGCGGACGCCCTGCTCGGCGGGTCGGGGCGGATCGAAGAGATCCCGGTCGAGGTCGGCATCTTCGTGTTCGAGTTCATGGGCGGTTCGATGGGGTCGGTGGTCGGCGAGAAGGTGACGCGCGTGTTCGAGCGGGCGCTCGAGCGCAAGGTCCCGGCGATGGTCTTCTCCGCGTCGGGCGGCGCCCGCATGCAGGAGGGGGTGCTGTCGCTGATGCAGATGGCCAAGACCTCGGCCGCGCTCGGGCGGCTGCGCGAGGCCGGGCTGCCGTACATCTCGATCTTGCTCCACCCGACCACCGGGGGCGTGGCGGCCAGCTTCTCGATGCTGGGCGACGTCATCCTGGCCGAGCCCAAGGCGCTCATCGGCTTCGCCGGGGCGCGGGTCATCCAGAACACCATCCGCCAGCGGCTGCCGGCCGGGTTCCAGCGCGCCGAGTTCCTGCTCGAGCACGGCTTCCTGGACGCCATCGTGCCGCGCCAGGAGATGCGCGCGCGGCTGGCGCACCTCCTGCGCCTGCTCGGCCCGCGGGCCGCGTCCGCCGCGTAAGCGCGGGACGCCTCGGCCACGGGCGCGTAAGCTACGCGAATGACGGCTTACGCCGCTCTGCTCGCGCGCCTCGACGGAGCGGCGCAGACCCTGGGCGTCGAGATGGGCCTCGGGCGAGTCCGGACGGCGCTGGCGCGCCTGGGCGATCCGCAGCGGCGGTTCGCGGCGGTGCAGATCGCCGGCACCAACGGCAAGGGGTCGACCGCCGCGATGACCGAGGCGATCCTGCGCGCGGCCGGCCTGCGCACGGGGCTCTACACCTCGCCGCACCTGGCCCGCTTCACCGAGCGGATCCGCGTCGCGGGGCGCGAGGTCGACGGCGCTCGCCTGGCCGCGCTCGACGCGCGCGTGGTCGCCACCGGCGTCTCGCTGACCTACTTCGAGATCGCCACCGCGCTCGGTTTTCTGGCCTTCGCCGAGGACGGCGTCGAGGTGGCGGTCCTGGAGACCGGGCTCGGCGGCCGGCTCGATGCGGTGACCACCTCGGAGCCGCTGGCCACCGCCATCACCTCGATCGGCCTCGACCACCAAGCCTATCTCGGGACCACCTTGAGCGAAATCGCGCGGGAGAAGGCCGGAATCCTCAAGCCCAACGTCCGTTGTTTCCTGGGACGCCTCCCCGCCGAAGCGGCGCGGGAGATCGCCGCGCGCGCCCGCGAGGTCGGCGCGCCGCTTTCGTACCTGGGCCGCGACTTCGCGCCGCCGCCCGGCCCGCTCGGCCTCGGGGGGGCGCACCAGCGCGACAACGCCGCGATCGCCGTGGCGCTGGCCCGCGCGGCCGCCGAGCGGCTCGGACGCCCGCTCGCCGACGCGACGATCGCCGAGGCGCTCGCGGGTGCGACCTGGCCGGGCCGGCTGGAACGGATCGGCGACGACGTCCTCCTCGACTGCGCCCACAACGCCGACGGCGCCCGCGCCCTGGCGGCGGCGCTGCCGGCCCTGGCGGCCGGCCGCCGGATCGTGTTCCTCACCTCGGTGGCCGCCGACAAGGATCCGCGCGGCATCTTCGAGGCGCTGGGACCGCTGGCGCACACGTTGGTCGCCACCCGCTCGGATAGCCCGCGCGCGCTCTCACCCGACGCGCTGGCGCTCGAGGCGGCGCGCTTCGTCGCCCGGCGCGTCGCCGTCGCCGAGCCCCTGGCCGGCCTCGAAGAGGCGCGCCGTCGCGCCGCCGGCGGGCTGGTCGTCGTTTGCGGCTCGATGTTCCTGGTCGGCCCGCTCCGGGCGCACCTGCTCGGCGAGCCCGTCGACCCGCGGCGCACCTCCGATCCGGTCGCGCCCGCACGGCGCCCCTAGCTACCAGCCGGCGACGTGGAGGCCGCGGGGGACCGCCTTGCGGCGGGGCGCCACCGGCTGGCCGTACCAGGCGGCCTTGTCGACCATGGTGGGCGAAGTCTCGATGGTGAAGTAGAAGAGGCGCAGGTAGTTGTGGCGGCCGATCCGCTCGTGGCCGAAGAGGCCGCCCAGCACCTCCCACATGAAGTCGCCGGGGCGTTTGACGCCCGAGTCGAAGAACGGGAAGACGTACAGGCGATAGGTGCCGTCGGGGCTGCCGTCGGCGCGCAAGCCCTGGCTGCGGTAGTAGTTGGGGAAGACCCAGGTCCCTTCGTGCCCGTCGCTCTGGCGGCGGACGAAGAAGGGGAACATCACCGTCGTGCGGTCGTTGCCGTGCTTGAAGTCCCAGAGCAGCGGGAAGGCGACCATCGTCAGGTCGGTCGGTGTCGAGTGCCGGTAGAAGAGCAGCGGCGGGATGATGGTGGTCGCCTCGTGCGTCGCCTCGTTCTCGTAGCGGCCGAAGAAGGGGACGAACAGCGTCGTGCGCGAGAGGTGGTACTGCTGGACGTCGTAGTAGAGCGGCAGCCCGACGTAGGTCGAGCTGGCGATGTCGCGGTAGTGCCAGAACAGCAGCAGCGTGCTGGAGAACGCCGTCTCCGGGTTGCTGCGCGAGACGTGGAGCAAGGGCGGGATCACCGTGGTCGTGGTGTCGGTCGCCTTCTTGGTGTGGCTGAACCAGAGCGGCGCCACCATCGAGAACGAGGTCTGGACGTTGTCCGTGTGCAAGACGGGGCCCGCGTACCAGAAGTGCGAGGCCGCGCGCCGGTGATAACCGCCGAGCAGCGTGTAGAACGAGAACTGGTCGCGCCCGTGTCCCTCGTAGAAGAGCGGGAGCAGCGCCTGCGAGGCGTCGCCGTTGTCGTCGTTGCGCGTGTACCAGGCGACCGGCAGCAGGCCCCGCGTCCGCTCGCCCTTGGTGTGTGACCAGTAGAAGGGACCGGCCAGCGTGTGCTCGCTGTCGTTCGCCTTGTCGTGGAAGTGCCAGAAGACGGGGAAGAGGATGTCGGTCCGGTGGTCCTTCTTGCTGTTCGAATAGAAGATCGGGAACAGCGTGTTCAGCGTCCCCTCCGGATCGCGATCGTGGACGAAGAGGAGGCAGGAGAACCAGTCGCTCGTCCCGTCGGCCGCCCGCCGCTGGTAGAGCAGGAGCGGCGGCACGGCGGTCAGCGAACGCTCCGTGTTGCGCGCGTGGATGAACAGGGGAACCAGCCCGTAAGTGGTCGCTGTCGGCGTCGTGCGGGCGAAGTAGAGGCCGACCACGGTGGTCGACCGCCCGCCGAAGGACGAGTGCCAGAACAGCGGCGGCAGCGTGTCGACCCCGTCGCCGTTGGCGCGCCGCAGGCGGAAGTAGGAGGGGATGACCCAGGTGTCGCTCTCCTTGGCGTCCGCGTAGTGGCCGAAGAGCGGCAGGAGCCCGTGCGCCTCGTAGCCCGGCCCTTCGACCTTGAACCAGGGCCCCCACTGGACCAGGTGCTGGCCGTCCGCGCGCCGGAGGACGTCGGTGTAGAGGAGCGGCACCAGCTTGGCGTCGAAGGCGCGGTTCTTGAACCAGATGAAGGGGCCGACGAAGCCCCCTTCGCCGTTCGCCGTGTGCACCGAGGCGCCGAGCAGCGTGACGAACAGGCGCGTATCGCCGTCGCGGCGGTAGTGGAACAAGGGGAAGACGGTCAACCCTGTCCCGTCGCTGCCGCCCGGGTGCGCGCCGCGCCGGTAGGCGAAGAGGGGGAAGAGCCCGTCGGTCGTCTCGCCGCCCCACCGGTGGTGCCAGTAGGGGCCGATCACGGTGGTCGAGGTGTCTTTCTGGTGGTCCTGGAAGTGCCAGAACAGCGGGACGAGCGCGAAGTGCGAGCGGTCGTGGCCGATGCGCCAGTAGAGCAAGGGGATGATCGGCCCCAGGGCCACGCTCGTCCCGTCGGGATCGCTCTGGTAGAAGCCGACGGGCGTGAAGGCGGCGCTCGACCGCTCGCGCGCGCTCGCGTTGTAGAAGAGGAGCGGGAACAGGACGGCGTAGCGCTCGCCGCGATGATCGCCGGCGTAGAAGAGCGGCGTCACGGCGGTGTCGGAGCCGCCCGCGTCACGGTGGTGATAGAAGAGCGGGAACAGCACCGTCGTCGACGACTGCTCGCTCGAGAAGTGCCAGAAGAGCGGGAAGAGGACGCCGTGGCCGCGTCCGGCGTTGGAGCCGAAGTAGGCGATCGGGAAGAGGCCGGCGCTCCAGCCGCCGTTCTTGAAGCTGCGCCAGTAGACGGGCCCCACGAAGGTGCTCGTGTCGCGCGGGCCCGAGCGGTGCCCGAACAGCGGCAGAAACGCGGTCGCCGTCGCGCCGGTCTCCGCGTCCCAGAAATGCCAGAACAGCGGGAACAGCGTGGTGGTCGAGCCCTCGGGATCGCTCCGCCGGTAGAAGAGCAGGGCGATGAGGCGGGCGACCGAGTCGGCGTCGCGGTCGTCGTGCTCGAGATAGAGCGGCGTGAGCATCTTCTGCGCGCCGCCCCGATCGTGGTGGGCGTAAGACAGCAGCGGCAGGATGGCCCAGGTCCGCGTCCCCTCGACGTCGTCGCGGCGATAGCCGCCGAGCAGCGTCACCAGCGTGCTGGCCCGGTCGTGGTCGGCGCGATCCCAGTAGAAGAACGGGAGGAGGAGCTTGTGCGCGCGGCCCGTCTTGTCGTCGCGGCTGCTCCAGTAAAGCGGAAAGAAGGTGTTGAAGGTCCAGGAGCCGTCGCGGACGTGGACGAAGTTGGCGGCCACGGTGGTGTTCGAGGTCGGGCCCCGGAAGCTCCAGACCAGCGGGAAGAGGACCGTCGTGCCGTCATTCTTCCCCTCGAAGTCCCAGAGCAGCGGGAAGAAGACGTGGTAGCGCGACTGGGCCTTGTCGTCGCCCCCCCACCAGTAGAGCCAGGCGAGCGAGCGCCCGTACTCGGTCCCCTCCCGGTGCGCGTAGCCGAGCCAGGTGAGGAACCAGCCGCCCGTCTGGTGGCTGCTGTGGAAGAAGAGCGGCAGCGCCAGCAGGTTCGAGTCGTCCTCGTGCCGCCAGTAGAAATTGAGCGGCAGCGCGAAGGTGAAGGTGCGGGCCGCCGTGCGGGTCGAGAAGAAGATCGGAAACAGCATGTCCCGCGAGCGCGTCGGGGAGCGCGTCCACCAGTAGAGGTAGGCGACCGCGCCGGCGGTGGCGTGGGTCTCGGGATCCTTGAAGCGCCCGGTGCCGAGGAACCAGGCCGCCCAGCTGCCCGTGCCCGAGGCGTAGAAGAGCGGAATGACGCCGAACAGGCTGCTCGCCCCCTGGTGCCCCGCGACGACCGGGCCGTACCAGGTGACGAGGCTTCGCCGCGCGCGGTCCTCGAACCTCCAGTAGAACGGCGCCAGGACCAGCGTGCTGCTGGCCGGTCCCCAGAAGTGCCAGTAGAGGGGCGCCAGCACCGTGTAACCGGGGGTCCCCTTGCGCGACCAGTAGAGCCCCAGCGCCTCGGTGAACGCCCCCTCGCGGTAATAGAGATAGGCGATGTTGGTGCGGAGCTGGATCGGCTGGCAGACGTTGGCCTGACAGATGTTCTCGCCGAGACAGTCCTCGTCCCGCTGGCAGGTCCGCGGGGCGGGCGAGGCCGGGGTCGGGGTCGCGGTCGCGGTCGGCGCGGGGGCGTTATCCGCAACCTTGCGGAAGGGATCGAGGTGCCCGGCTCGCGGGCCGGCCGCGGGCGTGAACGGATCCAGCGTCACGGCCTCTGCCGTGGCAGCAGCGCACACGACCGCGGACAGCGTGAGGAGAAAAGCGAGGGGGCGGGTCACGAACGGGCGGTGGTTCCTACTGCGGGGGGAGCATCTTCCACTCGCCGTTCTCGCGTACGAAGGCGACCTCGCCGGTGTCGCTCTCGTCGCCCTTCTGGCGGAGGACTTTCAGGGTGGCGGTCTCCCCCTTGGTCTTCGATTCCTTGATCTGGAACTTGGTCCCCTCGAACTCCTTCTGCATCTTCTTCATCCCGTCCTGCGCGCCCCCGAGGCCCATCTGCGTGGCCAGCATCCCCTGGTACATGAGGGCGTAGCAGTCGATCGCCTTTTCGGTGGCGCCTTCGACCAGCGCCTTGCGCCAGCGCTCGAACGTCTTCTCCGGCGTCGAGAATTCGGGTCGAGCGGGCGCGAGCTGGAAGGAGATCGAGCGGATCTTCTCCTTCGGCAGCTTCATCGTCTGGCCGTTGGTCTCGACGGTGTAGACGCCGTCGTAGTAGTGGATGATCTTGGCGTTGAGCTTGGTCTTGTCGACGAGCTCGATCGTTTCTGCGCCCGCCCTCGTGGCCCCAAGGCCCGTGGCGAGCACGCACGCGGCGAGCGCCGTCCAAAGTCGTCTGTGCATGGTCGTTCCCCGCCGATTCGACCGCGGGGGGCTAGAGGGAGATGCCCGGCGCCGGGAACTTGGCGGTGAGCTCCTTGACCTCGGGGAGCACCTTGGCGGCCGTCGCGTCGGTGGGGTCGCTGACCACGCGGTCGATCCAGGAAGCGATCTGCTTCATCTCCGCCTCGCCCATCCCGCGCGTCGCCACCGACGGCGAGCCGAGCCGGATCCCCGAGGGGTCGAACGGCTTGCGCGGGTCGTAGGGAACGGCGTTGTAGTTGAGCTCGATCCCGGCCTTGTCGAGCGCCTTGGCGGCGACCTTGCCGGGGACGTTCTTGTTGGTCAGGTCGATCAGCATGAGGTGGTTGTCGGTCCCGCCCGAGACGATCTGGAACCCCTTGGCCGAGAGCGCCTCGGCCAGCACCTTGGCGTCGGCCACCACGCGCTTGGCGTAGGTCTTGAAATCGGGCTGCGCGGCCTCCTTCAGCGCCACCGCCAGCGACGCCGTGGTGTGGACGTGGGGCCCGCCCTGGATGCCGGGGAAGACCGCCTTGTCGATCGCCTGGGCGTGCTCGGCGCGGCAGAGGATCATGCCGCCGCGCGGGCCGCGCAACGTCTTGTGGGTGGTGGTGGTGACGACGTCGGCGTGCGGGATCGGAGAGGGGTGCACCCCGCCCACGATGAGCCCGGCGACGTGGGCGATGTCGGCGCAGAACTTGGCGCCCACCTCGCGGGCGATTGCGCCCATGGTCTCGAAGTCCCAGAGTCGCGAGTAGGCCGAGCCGCCGGCCCAGAGCAGGGCGGGGCGCTCCTTCTTGGCCAGATCGCGGATCTCGTCGTAGTCGAGCAACCCCGTGTCCTTGCGGATTCCGTAGGGGACCGACGTGAAATACTTGCCCGAGATGGACACGCTCCACCCGTGCGTCAGGTGGCCACCCATCGGCAGCGCGAGGCCCATCACCTTGTCGCCCGGCTTGAGGAAAGCCAGGTAGACGGCCAGGTTCGCCGGCGAGCCCGAGTAGGGCTGGACGTTGGCGTGCTGGGCGCCGAACAGCGCCTTGGCCCGGTCGATGGTCAGCTGCTCGAGCTGGTCGACGACCTGCTGCCCTTCGTAGTAGCGCTTGCCCGGATAGCCCTCGCTGTACTTGTTGGTGAAGACGGAGCTCGACGCCTCGAGGACCGCCTTGGAGACGTAGTTCTCCGACGGAATCAGGCGGATGGTGTCGGCCTGGCGCCGTTCCTCGGCGCGGCAGAGCTCGAAAACCTCGGGATCACTGGCGGAAAGCGCTTCCATCATGGGGCGGAAGCTAGTCTCCCCTTGGGTCGTTCGTCAATGGATCTCGGCCGTTTGGGACTTATATGTAGGGGAATCTGGTATTTGGGCCTGAAATGCGGCATGTAATGGTCGAGTTACGAGCATGCAAAAGCTTCGCGGCGCGTTGATCGGCTACGGTTTCATCATGGAAAAAGGGCACGCCGCCGGGTACCGGCAGCGGGCCGCCGGGGGCGGCGGCGGCGACGTCGAGATCGTGGCCATCTCGGACATCTCAGCCGAGCGGCGGGCCGAGGCCCAGGCCGCCTGGCCGAACGCCCGGATCTACGAGCACCACCGGGCGCTCTTGGACGGGGAGGCCGGCCGGCTCGACTTCGTCGACGTGGCGACTCCCCCCAGTGAGCACGCGGCGATCGCCATCGAGGCCTTGGGGCGCGGGCTGCACGTCCTCTGCGAAAAACCGCTGGCCGCGTCGATTGAAGAGGCGCGCTCGATGCTGCGCCAGGCGACCAAGGCCGAGCGGGTCCTCTACCCCTGCCACAATTACAAGCACGCGCCGGTGATCAAGACGGTGCGCGGGCTCATCCAGAGCGGGCGCATCGGCAAGGTCCACCTGGTCACGCTGCAGACCTTCCGCAACACGCACGCCAAGGGGGTGACCGGCTGGCGCGCCGACTGGCGGCGCGAGCGGCGCTACTCGGGCGGCGGCATCGCCATGGACCACGGCAGCCACACCTTCTACCTGGCGTTCGAGTGGCTGGGCTCGTATCCGACGGCGATCAGCGCGCGGGCGGCGACGCTGGGGCCGTTCGACACCGAGGACGACTTCTCCTGCAGCCTGCGCTTCCCCACCGGCACCGCGTCGGCGCACCTGTCGTGGAACGCGGGCGTGCGCAAGGTGCTCTACACGCTGCACGGCGAGCGGGGCGCCATCCGCGTCGAGGACGACGACGTCGAGCTGGCGGTGCAAGAAAAGGGTGGCGAAAATAGTGGTGCCGGCGCGGCCGGCGGCGGCACGACCTGGACGTTCGAGCGCCAGGCGATCTCGTCGGACTGGATGGACTCCAGCCACGTCACCTGGTTCAACTCGCTCTTCGACGACTTCAAGGCCGCCATCGCGCGGCGCGAGTTCGTCGGGCGCGAGGCGGAGGAGGCCTTCCTCTGCGTGCAGCTCATCGCCACCGCCTATGCCTCCTCGCGGGAGGGGAGCCGCGAGCTGCCGCTCCCCGGCCTGGCTGCGCTGGAGGGCGACGACGTCTCCGATCGCAGCGCGTTGGACGGCGCCCGGCCAAGCCCCACCCCGAGCGGGCGGACCCGCCCGGGGACCCCGGGCCGACCGGAGTCCGGCGCCGGGGGCGGGGGCGACCCTCCCAGGGTCCCCGGGTCGCGAAAGGACGGTGCGCGTGTCTGACCTCTACGTCTCGATCGCCATCACGAGCTTCTTCGTGTCGGCGCTCATCATCTACCTGCTCCGCTCCCTGTTCGTCGGTCGCGTGCGCCACGCGCGGACCGAGGCGGACGGCGGCAGCGTGTTCGTCAACAAGACGACGATGGAGATGGTCTACTGGATCATCGATCCGATGATCTCCTTCATCGCCTCCCTGCGGATCACGCCCAACATGGTCACGCTGGGCTCGCTGATCCCGGCCGCGGGGGCCGGGGTGGCCATCGGGTTCGGCTGGTTCGGCACCGGCGCCACGCTGGCCGTCATGGCGGCGTTCGGCGACATCATCGACGGCCTCCTGGCCCGCAAGATGAACCTTTCGTCCGACACCGGCGAGCTGGTGGACGCGGCGGTCGATCGCTACGGCGAGATGTTCTTCTTCGGCGGCCTCGTCTACTACTACCGCGACCATGACCAGGTGCTGTTCCTGGTGCTGGCGGCCATCATCGGCTCGTTCATGGTCAGCTACTCGACGGCCAAGGCCGAGGCGATGGGCGTGGCCGCCCCGCGCGGCGCCATGCGGCGGGGTGAACGGGGCGCCTACTTGATGACCGGGGCGGCCTTCACCCCGCTGGCGAGCGCGCTGTTCGCCAACTCGCCCTCCCTGGCCTTGCGCGAGGCGCCGATCCTCCTGGCCCTCTCGGTGGTGGCGGTGGTGGCCAACATCTCGGTCGTGCAACGGCTGCTGGCCATCGCGACGCTGCTCCGCGAGCGCGAGGCGACCAAGAAGTCCGTGGGCAGGGCGCCGTTCGACGACGAGGCGATGACCACCAAGCCCGACGCCCCGGTCGGCACGGTCTAGAGCGGCGTTTGGCGGAAGCGGAGCCAGAGCGCCCGCAGGGGTTCTGGCAATGGGTGCGCCACCACGCGGCGTCGATCGCCGCCACGGTCGCCGACTACCTGACGATGATCCTCGGCGTCGAGCTGGTGCACCTCTCGCCGGTGGCCGCCACGCCGATCGGGGCGTTCGCCGGCGCGGTGACCAACTTCATGCTGGGGCGGCGCTTCACCTACCAGCGGACCGACGTCCCGGCCCGGGCGCAGGCCTGGCGGTACACCATCGTCTCCGCGGCCAGCCTGGGTTTGAACACGGCCGGCGAGTATCTCTTTCACGATGTGCTCCGTATCGAGTATCTCTTGGCGCGGGTGATCGCCTCCGTGATCGTCAGCAACGCCTGGAACTATCCGCTGCAGCGATATTTCGTATTCTCTGCGCGGGCCTCGAAACACGCCCGGGCCCCCCAATGAAATGAATCAAAGCCAACCCAAGAACCAGAAGGCCAACATCGTCACGCCGGTCCCCGGTCCCGAGAGCCGCGCGCTCCGGGCCCGCGAGGACGCCCACGCCGCGCCGGGCCTGCAGGGCTACGCGCTGATGGCGGGAATCGTCGTCGAGCGGGGTCAGGGGAGCGCCGTCACCGACGTCGACGGGAACAGCTACCTCGACTTCATCGGCGGCATCAACGTCAACGCCCTCGGCCACAGCCACCCGACGTTCGTGAAGGCGGTGCAGGACCAGGTGGCCAAGGCCTCGGTCGGCTCCTTCACCTCGCGCGCGAGGGTCGAGCTCTCCGAGCGACTGGCGCAGAAGCCGCCCGCGCCCGGCGTGCACCGGCTGCAGCTCTACTCGGGCGGCGCCGAGGCGGTCGAATCGGCGCTGCGCCTGGCCAAGTGCCACACCGGCAAGTACGAGATGGTCAGCTTCTGGGGCGGCTTCCACGGCAAGACGATGGGCGCGCTGTCGCTGATGGGGTCGACGTTCAAGGACAAGCTCGGTCCGATGGTGCCGGGCGCCCACCAGATCCCCTACGCCGACTGCTACCGCTGCCCGATCGGCCTTGCCTACCCGAGCTGCGGCATCGCCTGCGCCGAGGTCGGCCGCAAGCAGGTCAAGACCGCCGGCGCGGGCGAGGTGGCCGCGGTGATCGTCGAGCCGATGCAAGGGACGGCAGGCAACGTCATTCCGCCCAAGGAGTTCCTGCCGGCGGTCCGCGCGATGGCCGACGAGGTCGGGGCGCTCCTGATCGTCGACGAGATGATCACCGGCCTCGGCCGAACAGGAAAACGCTGGGGGAGCGACCACACCGGCGTGCGCCCCGACGTCGTCACCATCGGCAAGGCCTTCGGCGGCGGCTTCCCGCTCTCGGGCCTGCTCACCACCGACGAGATCGCCCAGGCCAAGCCCTGGGGAAACCCGTCTGGCTCGTCGTCGAGCTACGGCGGCAACCCGCTGGGCGCGGCGGCCGGCGCGGCGGCGCTCAAGATCATCGACGAAGAGGACCTGACCGAGAACGCGCGCCTGGTCGGCGCCGCGCTCAAGCGCGAGCTCGAGGCCTTCGTCGACCGCTACCCGTTTGTCGGCCTCGTCGACGGCGCCGGGCTGCTCATCCGGATGGAGCTGGTCAAAGACAAGTTGAGCAAGGAACCGTTGCCGCGCCGGGTGACCGAGCGGATCTTCACCGAGGCGGTCAAGCGCGGCCTGCTCACGATGGCCTACTCCGCCAGCTTCCGCATCCAGCCATCGTTGACCCTGGATGAGGCGACCGCCAGGAACGGCGTCGCCATCCTGCGCGAGGTGTTCGACCTGGTCGAGCGCGAACGGCTCTGGACCTCGTGAGCGGCGCGCCGGGCGCCGACCGTGTGGCCGCCCCCGCGCCCTTGCGCGGCTTCAAGGAGATCACGGCCCACGTCCTCTCCGTCTGGTTCGGCTGCGGCCACGTCCCCTACATGCCGGGCCACGCCGGCACCATCGGCGCCATCCCGCTCTACCTCCTGGTTCGCCCGTACGGCCCGCTGGCCGTCGCCGCGACGGCGCTGGTCGTCACGCTGATCGGCATCTGGGCATCGGGAAAGGTGGAACGGCGCCTCGGCGTCAAGGACCCGCAGATCGTCTGCATCGACGAGGTGGCCGGCGTCCTCGTCACCTGGATCGCCGCGCCGCCGACCTGGCGCGCCCTCATCGTGGGCGGCCTGGCCTTTCGCCTGTTCGACCAGATCAAGCCCTGGCCCGCGCGCCGGGCCGAGCGTCTGGCGGGCGGCCCGGGTGTCATGCTCGACGACGTCGCGGCGGGCGTCTGGGGTGCCGCGCTGGTCGTCGTGGGCCGGGCGCTGGGCTGGTTGTGAGCGTGGGCTCAAACGCGCTCGATCGCCACGTCGTCGGCGTGGGCAGCCAGCGCCTCCAGGTCTCCGGGATCCGACGTCAGCACGGTGCCGCCAGGCTCGGCGCAAGCGACGACCAGGGCATCGACGGCGGAGCCCCGGCGGGCGCGCCGGCGAAGGAACGCCGCTCGTCGAGTCAACGCTTGTGGGAACGCCTCTTCGATCTCGCAGGTCTTGAGAAACCGGTTGGCGTTCGCGTCTCGTCCGGCATCTCCTTGCAAGCACTCGGTCAGGACGACAGACGGGACCTGCGGTGGCCAGAGTTTCTCCTCGCGCAAGGCAACGATGAGCGCCAGCGACTCACGGGAGCGCTCTGCGAGGCGAGTCACCGCCCCGGAGTCGAGGACGAGCACGCCTCAGCTCGCCTTGCGATGCGAACGTGCGGCGATGCGCCCGGCGAGGCTCCCCGCTCGCGCACGCTGCTGGGCCGTCGGCCTTCCCACCTCGGCCGCCAGCTCGGCCGTGTACTTCGTCCCGGCCGCCAGCAGCTCGCGACGGCGCACCTCGGCGCGGACCGCATTCTGGAGGAGCTCGGAGGCGGGCAGACGGTGGCTCTTGACCGCCTCGTAGAGCGCCTCGGGCAGGTAGAGCTGCATGCGCGGCATACGTCTAACTATACACCCCTCCGTTCGGCCGGCAATGGGGCCCGCTGGCGAGGACGCCAAGGTTGTGAGCTTGGGTCGCGCACGCGGGTTCCGCATGTCGGGTGAACGTCGGCGTTGGATCGCGGGTGCCGTCGTCACGACGGCGCTGGCGCTGACGGGGTGCGAAGGGGCGGGCGCTGGCTGCTCCTGCGCCACCGCGGGATCCATCGTCGCCCAGCCGGCGCTGACGTCGGCGATCAAGGGCGCCGCAGCCGATCCGCCCTGCACGGCGATCGTCCAGCCGGGGGCCGACGGGGGGGTGAACGTCTTCGTCGACGTGGTGCAGACGATCAGCACCCCGACGGGGTCCTGCGCGATCCGGGAGGTGCTGGTCGACGGCACCGTGCTGACCGCCGAGTTCACCTTCGCGGCGAACGGCGGCAGCGGCTGCTGCAGCGGCGCGACCAAGCCCACCGGACCGGCTCCGGCCTTCACGCTCCCCGACGGCGGCGCTTCTTAGGGGCGAAGCTCGACGGGCGGCGCGGCGGCGTTGTCATCGTTGCCGTTACCGTTGCCGTTCGTCCCGACGGTGGCGCTGTCCCAGGGGATCTCGGGGAGCGGAGGGCTCTTGCGCGGGCGGACCAGCATGAGCACGGCGGGGAGCACGACGACGGCGGTGGTCAGGCAGCAGATCTCGCCGAAGACGGCCAGGAGGCCGAAGAGAAACAGGCCGACGTTCTGGGCGACCAGCAGCGAGGAGTAGCCGATCACCGTGGTCAGCGAGCAGAGGCCCACGGCGCCGCCGGTGCCGCGGACCGCCGCCACCACGTCGCGGCCGCCGTCGCGCAGATAGCGGGCCATCACGTTGACGGCGTAGTCGACGCCGATGCCGAAGGTGATGGGGAAGGCGATGAAGTTCACGAAGTTGATCTTGATCCCCAGCTTCATGGTGACGGCGAGCAGCCACAGGACGCCGACCATCAGGGAGCCGATCACGAACGGCGTCGCCAGGCCGCGCCGGAAGATGAGCAGCACGGTGAGGACCACGCCCACGAACGCCAGCCCCGAGGCCAGCGGGCCGTCGCGCTCCATCGAGGAGATGATGTCGTAGTTGAGCGCGGCCGCGCCGGCGACCCGACCCCGGCGGCCGCCGAGGGCGACGGGGGCCTCGGCCGCCTCGCGCAGCTTCTTGACGAAGGTGGCGATCGTCTCGCCCCGCCACCAGCTCTCGGACGGGTTGGGGTAGACGAGAACCGCGCGTCCGACCGTGCCGTCGCGCTCGCGCAGGCCGCGGGTGATGACGTCGGGGACCTCGTCGGGGCGAACGGGCGCGGTGTCGGGCGGCTTGTCTTCGGGGCCGATCAGCCGGTTCAGCTTCTGCCGGTCCGTCGGCGTCATGTCGGCGCGGATGTTGGGGGTCATCTTGCGGCGCACCGCCGCCAGCTCGGCCTGCTTCTCGGCCTCGTCGGGCGGCACGACGTCGTCCCAGGTCCGGATGGAGGCGATCATGCTGGCGAGCGGCGGGTGGGACGCCTCGGCGCGCAGCCGCGCGGTGACGGCGCGCGCTTCGGCCTCGCTGTCGGTGAGGATCACGGCGGGCGTCAGGTACCGCCCGAGCAGCGTGTCCATCCGCTTGCCCCAGTAGCCCTCGCCCGACTTCCAGGTGTCGCGGCGCCGGAGGCGCGAGAAGTCGTACTCCAGCCGGTCGCGCCCGAACTGGCGCACCTCCCACACCGCCCCCAGCGTCAGGAGGCCGGCGAAACCGGCATAGACCCAGGGGCGACGCTCGACGAGCTTGGCGATGCCGCCCATGAGCCGTCCGGTCCGGCGGTAGGTGTGCGGCGCGTGCCGGCCCCGGTCGAGCCAGGCGAGCAGCGGCGGCATGAGCAACACCGTCGTCCCCCAGGCGAACAGCATGCCGAGGCCGCCGATGACGCCGAATTGCCGGAAGCCGCGGAACTGCATGGCCACCAGCGACGCGTAGGCGACGCCCGCCGCCAGCGCCGCCGACAGCGTCCCCCAGCGCGTCCCCCACAGCGCCACCGCCAGCGCCTCCTCGACGTTCTTCCCCTGGCGCCGCGACTCGAGGTAGCGCGCCAGCTGGATGATCCCGAAGTTGATCCCGTTGCCGATGATGATCGAGCCGAGGAACGCCGTGTTCGAGTTGAGCTCGGTGATCCGGAACGGCGGCAGGCTGCAGAGGCCGAAGGCGTAGACCGCCGCCAGCGCCAGCGGCAGGAACAGCGCCGGGATGCTGCGCGTCCAGCCGTAGAAGAGGACGATCGACAAGAGGACCACCACCACCACCAGCGCCGAGGAGAGCGTCAGGTCCTGGACCAGCGCCGCCATCTCCTCGGCGGAGATCGCCACGTCGCCGGTCAGGCCGACGCGCATCCCGGGCGCGTAGGCGGCGGTGCCGCCCAGCGCCTGCATGTCGCCCTCGACGCGGTGGATGAGGGCGCTCGCCTGCGCCGCGCTGGTCGAGAAGCCGCCCACCTCGATCAGCATCAGCGTCAGCCCGAGCTGGCGGTTGGAGAAACGGTTCCCCTCGAGGTCCCCGCCCCCGAGCTCGCCGGCGTACTTCTTCTCGATGTCGGAGAAGTCGAGCGGCGGCGCCGGCTCGTCCTCGTCCAGCAGCGTGTCGGTCTTCTTGGCGTACTCCCAGTGCAGGCGGGCCTCGATGCGCTCGCGGATCGTCTTGAGGTCGTCGAGCGCGATCAGGCTGCCGGCGTGCTTCTCGACGAAGGCGCGCTCGGCAGCGAAGCCGGTGCGGACGTCGCTGACCTCGCTCTTCGGGTAGCGGCGGACGCGCGCCGCCAGGTCTTCGAGGAACCGCTCGCCCGCGGGCAGCCGGTCGGGGCTGCCGACGTCGACGATGACGCCCAGGTACTGCAGGCCTGCCATTCGCCGGCGCAGCTCGTCGATCGCCACCACGCTGGGCGCGTTGCGCGGCAGGAGCTCTTCCACGTCGCTCCGCAGGTGACCGTAGAGCATCGCCGTCCGCCAGGCCGCCGGGATGGCGACGAGCAAAGCCAGCACCCAGAGGACGGTCCCGTGGCGGAGCGTCCAGGCGACGAAGCGCCGGGTCAGGGGGCCGGGCGCGGGTGGAGATGAATCGGGGGACACGTGGGGCGGCTGCTCGTGGCCGCCCATGATACCGAAGATGACCCCGAAGAGCCGGCCCAAACGCCCGAATCCCCTCAGTGATAGGGGGCACGCCGGGGCGCCATGCTATGGTCACCGGCCGAGTGGCCTTCGTCCCCGACCGTGCAGGATTCCTCGATCTGGCCCGCCGCGGCCGGATCGCTTTCGTCTACCGCGAAGTGTTGGCCGACACCGACACGCCGGTCTCCGCCTACGCCAAGCTGGGGCGCGGGCCCTATTCGTTCCTGCTGGAGAGCGTCGTGGGCGGCGACAAGTGGGCCGCCTACAGCTTCGCCGGCGTGCGGCCGCGCTCGGTCGTGCGCGCGCGTGGCACCGACGTCGAGGTGCTGACCGGCGCCGACGGCGAGATGCGGGTCACCGAGAAGGTGCGCGCCGAGCGGCCTCTGGCGTTCCTGGATGACTACCTGGCCAAGCTGGCGCCCGCCGTCCCCCCGGGGCTGCCGCGCTTCTTCGGGGGCGCCGTCGGCTGGCTCGGCTACGACGCCATCCGCGGGTTCGAGCGGCTCCCCAGCACGAAGCCCGACGTCCTCGGCCTGCCGGAGATCTGCTTCGCGCTGACGGACACCGTGGTGATCTTCGACAACCTGCGCGGGACGGTGAAGGTCGCCGCCGCCGCGGACGTGGGGGAGGGGGATCCCGGGCGCGCCTACGACGACGCCTGCGGTCGCATCGAGGCGGTGCTCGATCGCCTGGCCCGCCCCGCGCCGCCGCTGCGGCCGCTCGAGCCGCTGCCGACGCCGGCCCCGCCGGCGCCGCGCGCGACGGTCAGCGAGGCCGAGTACGAGGCGGGCGTGCGGCGCGTGCAGGAGTACATCCTGGCGGGCGACGCGTTTCAGGTCGTCTACTCGCAGCGGTTTCAGGTGCCGCGCGCGGGGGTCGACCCGTTCGACGTCTACCGGGCGCTGCGGGTCATCAACCCGTCGCCGTACATGTTCCACCTCGAGTTCCCCGAGGCGATCGTGACCGGCGCGTCGCCGGAGGCGCTGGTGCGCCTCGAGGGGAGCGAGGTCGAGGTGCGGCCCATCGCCGGCACGCGGCGCCGTGGCGCCAGCCCCGAAGAAGACGCCCGGCTGGAGGCGGAGCTGCGCGACGATCCGAAGGAGCGGGCCGAGCACGTCATGCTGGTCGACCTCGGGCGCAACGACGTGGGGCGCGTCTCCGCGCCGGGGACGGTTCGGGTCAACGAGCTGATGGTCGTCGAGCGCTACTCGCACGTCATGCACCTGGTCTCCAACATCCGCGGCCAGATGGCGCCGGGCGTGCGCGCGGCCGACGTCGTGCGCGCGGCCTTCCCGGCCGGGACGCTCTCGGGCGCGCCCAAGATCCGGGCCATGGAGATCATCGAGGAGCTCGAGCCGTCGCGGCGCGGGATCTACGGCGGCGCGGTCGGCTACGTCTCGTACACCGGCAACGTCGACCTGGCCATCGCCATCCGCACGCTGGTGACGGTGGGGGACACCATCCACGTGCAGGCCGGCGCGGGCATCGTGGCCGACAGCGTGCCGGCCCACGAGCACCTCGAGTGCGTGAACAAGGCGCGCGCCGTGCTGAGCGCCGTCGAGGTGGCGCGCCGCGCGTCGGGGACTTCGGAGGCTCGCCGGTAATGCTGCTGGTGATCGACAACTACGACTCGTTCACCTACAACCTGGTCCAGTACCTGGGCGAGATGGGCCAGGAGGTGCGCGTCGTGCGCAACGACGAGATCGCGGCGGCCGAGATCGCCGCGCTGGCGCCGTCGCACATCGTGATCTCCCCCGGCCCCTGCACCCCCAACGAGGCGGGGATCAGCCTGGAGGTGATCAAGACCTACGCGGGCAAGATCCCGATCCTGGGCGTCTGCCTCGGCCACCAGGCGATCGGGCAGGCGTTCGGGGGCAAGGTGGTGCGCGCGGCGCGGGTCATGCACGGCAAGACGTCGCCCATCTCGCACGACGGCCAGGGATTGTTCACCGGGCTCCCCAACCCGTTCCAGGCGACGCGCTACCACTCGCTGCTCATCGAGCGGGCCAGCGTGCCGGATTCGCTGGACGTCACGGCCGAGACGGCGGAAAAAGAGATCATGGCCGTCCGTCACAAGACGCTGCCCATCGAGGGGGTGCAGTTCCATCCCGAGTCGTTCCTGACTACGGCGGGGAAGGACCTGTTGCGTAACTTCATCGCGCGGCGAGGCCGGCCATGAACATCAAGGAGGCCCTGGCGCGGACCATCGACCGCCAGAACCTGACCGCCGACGAGATGGCCGCGGTGGTGGGCGAGATCATGGACGGCCAAACGACCGCGGCGCAGATCGGCGGCCTGCTGGTCGCGCTGCGGATGAAGGGCGAGACCGTCGACGAGATCGTCGGCGCCGCGCGGGCGATGCGGGCGCGCATGGTGAGCGTCGACTTCGCGGCGGATCCCATCATCGACACCTGCGGCACGGGCGGCGACGGGTCGCGCTCGGTCAACGTCTCGACCATCGCGGCGTTTCTGGTGGCGGGGGCCGGCGTGGTGGTCGCCAAGCACGGCAACCGGGCGCAGTCGTCGCAGGCTGGCTCGCACGACGTCATCGAGGCGCTGGGGCTCGACCCGGCGCCCAGGCCGGAGGTGGCCGCCCGCTGCCTGCGCGAGGCGAAGTTGGCGTTCTTGTTCGCGCCCGCGCACCACGCGGCGACCAAGCACGTCGGCCCGCCGCGCAAGGAGGTCGGCGTGCGCACGATCTTCAACCTGCTCGGGCCGCTCACCAACCCGGCGGGCGCCAAGTTCCACGTCAACGGCATCTTCAGCCGCGAGCGCTGCGAGGTCCTGGCCCAGGCGCACGGCGCGCTGGGGTCGAAGCGGGCCATGGTGGTCCACGGCGCCGGCGGCCTCGACGAGTTCGCGCCGTCCGGGAGCACCTTCGTCGCCGAGCTGGCGGAGGGGCGCGTGAAGACGCACGAGCTGCGCCCGGCGGACTTCGGGCTCGAGGAGAGCGATCCGGCCGGGCTGCGCGGCGGCCTGCCCGACGACAACGCGCGCATCGCGCTCGAGATCCTGGCGGGCGGCGGCCCCCAGGCGGCCCGCAACGCGACGCTGATGACCGCCGGCGCGGCGATCTTCGTGGCTGGCGCCGCGCCCACGCTGCGGGCGGCCACGGCCCAGGCCGGCGAGGTCCTGAAAGGCGGGGGGGGAACGGCGGTGCTGGAGACGCTGCGCCGGATCGCGCCGCGCCCCAGACCCGCGTCATGATCCTGGACGACATCCTGGCGCGCACGCGCGCCGACCTCGTCGAGCGCAAGCGTGCGCGGCCGCTCGCAGGGCTGGAAGCGGAGGCCGCGCGGCGGCCGCCGGCCCGGAGCTTGGCCCACGCCCTGCGACAGCCGGGGAAGATCAGCTGCATCGCCGAGTTCAAGCGGCGGTCGCCGTCCGCGGGATGGATCGCCGAGAAGGCCGACCCGGACGCGATCGCCCGCGCCTACGCCGCGGGCGGCGCCCGGGCGATGTCGGTGCTGACGGACGGGCCGTTCTTCGGAGGCAGCCTCGACGACCTGGCGGCGGCGCGCGCCGCCGCGGACCTGGTCATCCTGCGCAAGGACTTCATCGTCGACCGCTACCAGGTGGTGGAGGCGCGCGCGGCCGGCGCCGATGCGCTCCTGCTCATCGTCGCCGCGCTGACCGACGCAGAGCTCGCCGCGCTGCTGGCGGAGGTGCGCGGGGCGGGGCTCGAGGCGCTGGTCGAGGCGCACGACGCCGACGAGGTGTCGCGCGCGGTGGCGGCCGGCGCGTCGGTCATCGGGATCAACAACCGCGACCTCAAGACGTTCACCGTCGATCGCGAGCTTTGCGCCCGCCTGCGGCCGCGCGTACCCGCCGAGCGCGTGATCGTCGCGGAGTCCGGCATCCGCGACGCCGCGGACGTGGCCCGGCTGCGCGCCGCGAACGTCGACGCCGTCCTGGTCGGCGAGACCCTGATGCGCGCGCCCGATCCCGCAGCCGGCCTGCGGGCCCTGCTGGGGTGAGCTCGCCGGGAAGATTCTCTGGAGTATACTGGTGGTATGAGGGTCAAGACGTCTGTCACACTCCCGGCCGACCTCTTGCGTTCGCTCGACCGGGCCGGGGGGGGGCAGGGAAATCGCTCACGCCTCATCGAACAAGCTGTGCGGGAGCTGCTGGACGCGCGGGCCAGAGCCGAGCGCGACGCGCGAGAAATTGCGCTCATCAACAAGCACGCCGACCGGTTGAACGAGGAAGCGGCGGACGTGCTCGAGTACCAGGTCAAGCTGTGAGGCGAGGCGACCTCTACCGGGTCCGCAAACCTTCGGGCGACCCCAAGAGCCACCGCGTTTTCGTGGTGGTCAGTCGGCAAGCCCTGATCGAGTCCCGCTTCTCCACCGTCGTCTGCGCACCCATTTATAGCCGCCGAGACGGCCTGGCGACCCAGGTGAACGTCGGCGTCGAGTGCGGCCTCAAGCACGATTCGGCGATTCACTGCGACGAGTTGGTGAGCCTTCCGAAGCCGGCGCTGACCGACTACGTCGGTTCATTGGGCTTGCCCTCCCGTCGAATGTTGAAGCAGGCCCTTTCGGTGGCGCTCGAGCTGGAGTGAAGACGACGAGCCCATGGATCTCCTGGTCAAGATCTGCGGCGTGACCTCGGCGAAGGACGCCGCCCTGGCCGCCGAGCTGGGCGCCGACGCCATCGGCGTCAACTTCTGGCCCGGGTCGAAGCGCTACGTCGACCCGGCCGAGGCGGGGCCAATCCTGGCGGCGATCCCGGCGGGCGTGCTCAAGGTGGGTGTGTTCGTGAACGCGTCCGCCGAGGAGGTCGGCCGCCACATCTTCGGGCTGGGGCTCGATCGGGCGCAGCTCCACGGCGACGAAGCGGCCGCCGACTACACGACCGTCGATCCCCTGTGCCTCATCCGGGCGGTGCGGGTGCGCGACGCCGGTTCCTTCGCCGAGGCGGCCGGGTGGAAGCCGGCGCTCTGGCTCTACGACGCCTTCGTCGAAGGGTTCGGCGGCGGCGGCGTCCCGGCGCCCTGGCCGCTGGTCGCGGCCCGCGCGCAGCGTCCCTTCCTGCTCGCCGGCGGCCTGACGCCAGCCAACGTGGCCGAGGCGATCCGCGCCACGCGCCCGGACGGCGTCGACGTCTCGAGCGGCGTCGAGCGCGCCCCCGGCGTCAAGGACGCCGCCAAGCTCGCGGCGTTCATCGCTGCGGTGCGCGCTGCGATATAGTTCCGCGCGATGTCTTCCCCCCCCGCCGCCACGCAAGTCCCCGGACGGTTCGGTCCGTTCGGCGGACGCTATGTCTCCGAGATCCTGATTCCCTCGCTCGACGAGCTGACGGCGGCCTGGGCCGCGGCCTCCGCCGATCCGACGTTCTCCGAGGAGCTCAATCGGCTGCTCTCCGACTACGTGGGGCGCCCCACGCCGCTCGGCTTCGCGGCGCGCCTGTCGGCCGAGGTGTCGACGGAGGCGAAACGGAACGTCCGCCTCTACCTCAAGCGCGAGGACCTCTGTCACACCGGCGCGCACAAGATCAACAACTGCATCGGCCAGCTCCTGCTGGCGCGGCGGATGGGAAAGACGCGCATCATCGCCGAGACCGGCGCCGGCCAGCACGGCGTCGCCACGGCCACCGCCTGCGCGCTGTTCGGGTTGCCCTGCGAGGTCTACATGGGGGCCGTCGACGTCGAGCGCCAGGCGCTCAACGTCTTCCGGATGAAGCTGCTGGGCGCCCAGGTCCACGCCGTCAAGGACGGCACCGCCACGCTCAAGGACGCCATGAACGAGGCGCTGCGCGACTGGGTCACCAACGTGCGGACCACCCACTATGTGATTGGATCGGTCGCCGGCCCCCACCCCTATCCGCTGCTGGTGCGCGAGCTGCAGGCGGTGATCGGCCGCGAGGCGCGCGCGCAGATCCAGGAGGTCGAGGGCAAGCTCCCGGACGCGCTGGTGGCCTGCGTGGGCGGGGGCTCGAACGCCATGGGTCTCTTCCACGCGTTCGTGCCGGACAAGTCGGTCAAGCTCTACGGCGTCGAGGCGGCGGGAGACGGGATCGACACCGCCCGCCACGCGGCGACGCTGGCGCGCGGGCGTGTCGGCGTGCTGCACGGTGCCCGCTCGTACGTCCTCTGCGACGACGACGGTCAGATCGCCGAGGCGCACTCGATCTCGGCGGGGCTCGACTACCCGGGCGTCGGTCCCGAGCATTCGTTCCTCAAGGAGAGCGGCCGGGCGAGTTACCTCTCCGTCACCGACGAGGAGGCGATCGGCGGTTTCCAGCTGCTGGCGCGCACCGAGGGGATCCTCTGCGCGCTGGAGAGCGCGCACGCCATCGCGGCGCTGCCCAAGGTCGCCGCCACGCTGCCGGACGGCGCGGTGATGATCGCCAACGTCTCCGGCCGCGGCGACAAGGACATGGGGACGCTGTCGGCGCGCCTCGGGGTGAGCCTGTGACCGCGGCGCCGCGCCTCGCCGCCCGGTTCGCGCGCGCCCGCGCCGAGAAGCGGGCCGCGCTGGTCGTCTATCTGACCGCCGACGATCCGGACGGGACCACCAGTCTGCGGCTCATGCGCGCCGCCGCCGAGGCGGGGGCCGACGTCATCGAGATCGGCGTCCCCTGGAGCGACCCCTCGGCCGACGGCAAGGCGATCCAGGCGGCGATGCACCGGGCTCTCGGCCGGGGCGGCGGCCTCAAGCGCGCGCTCGCCCTCTGCAGCGAGCTGCGCGCCGCCTGCCCCGACGTGGGCCTGGTGCTGTTCGGGTACGCCAACCCGATCCTGGTCATGGGCGTCGACGTGTTCGCGCTCAAGGCGCGCGACGCGGGCGCGGACGGCGTCCTCTGCGTCGACTACCCGCCCGACGAGGACCGCGCGCTCCTGACCGCGCTCGGCCGCGAGGGGCTCGACTTCGTGCCGATGCTGGCGCCGACCTCGACCCCGGCCCGCGTCGACCTGGCGCTGCGGGCGGCGGGCAGCTTCGTCTACTACGCCTCGATGACCGGCATCACCGGCACGGCGCTGGCCGATCTCGAGGGACCGCGCCAGAAGGTGGCCGCCATTCAAGAACGGGGCGGGGGGAAGATCCCCGTCGCCGTCGGGTTCGGCATCCGCACGCCCGGCGCGGCGCGCGCGGTGGCCAGCTTCGCCGACGCCGTGGTGGTCGGCAGCGCCGCCGTGGAGATCATCGACCGCGCCACCGCCGAGAAGCGCGATCCAGCGCCGGAGATGAGCGCCTTCGTGCGCTCCTTGCGGGACGCGGTCGGCCGTCCCTGATTTCGGGGCCCGCTTTCCGCTTGGGGCAAATTTCCGCTTCAGGGTATGGTCCCCGGCAGGAGGGGTCCCCATGAAACATCTGCGCACCATCGGTTCATCCGTAATCGCAGCAGTGTTCGCCGTCGCCGGGAGCGCGAGCGCCCAGACGCCCACCGCCGGACCGCCGCCGCCGCCCGCCGCGGCGATGCCCGCCAAGGCCGCCCCGGCTCCCGCGCCCAAGCCCGCCGCCGCGCCGGCTCCGGCCGCCAAGCCGGCGGCCCCGGGCGCGGCCAAACCCGCCGCCCCGACACCGGCGGCCGCTGCGGCTCCGGCGCCCGTTGCCCCGAAGCCGGCGCCCGAGCTCGACCAGCTCAAGATGCTGGAGACGACCTGGCGGTGCGAGGGCAAGCAGCCCGCCGGGGCGATGGGGCCCGAGCAGACCTACAAGTCGACGTTCAAGACGAAGAAAGACGTCGACGGCTTCTGGCTCGCCTTGGAGTACACGCAGAAGAAGAGCAAGACACACCCGATCGCGATCTCGGCCAAGGGGTTCGTGGGGTACGACCCGTCGATCAAGAAGTTCGTCACCATCGGCGTCGACAACCTGGGCGGCTGGATCAACGAGACCTCGCCCGGGTGGGAAGGGGACAAGCTGACCTTCTCCGGCGACGGTCAGATGGGCGGCCAGAGGGTCAGCTTCCGCGAGACCTACACGAAGAAGGGCGACAAGGCGATGACCTGGACCGGCGAGATGAAGATGGGGAAGGACTGGATCCCGGTCGGCACCGACGAGTGCAAGAAGTAGTCGATCCGCGAGGGTGGCGCCCGCCGTCGATCTACATGCGGCCTCGTGGGCGCCATCCGAGTCACGGCCGGGGGGCGACCGGACCGACGCGGGTGCGGAGCTCGGTGACGACGTCCGGCCCCAGCTCGGCGGCCATGCGCGCCAGGATCTCCGCGCGGAGCAAGGTCAGCTCGTGCGCCAGCGCCGACGAGGCGACGCGCACCATCAGCGTCGTCCCCACCAGCCGCTCGGGCTGCGTGCGCGTTCGGAACGTCTCGCCGACGGCGCGCGCGTAGCAATCGAAGGCCCGGAACTCGCGCGCGCGGCCGGCGCCTCCCAACCGGGCCAGCACCTCGCCCATCAGGGCGTCACTGGAGACGGGCGCCGCGGCCTGCGGCCGGACCGGGCCGCGCGCGCGTGGGCGCGGGCGCGACGAACCGAAGCGACGCCCGTCCGCAGGCACGGCGGCAGGATACGCGGCCCCCCCACAATCGCAACGGCAAAGGGGGCGCACCGGCGGTATCCTCCCGGTATGTCACGGCAGATCGTTTCGACGGCGGGCGCCCCCAAGGCGATCGGTCCTTATTCCCAGGCGGTCGTCGCACCGGCCGGGCGGCTCCTCTTCTGTTCGGGGCAGATCCCGCTCGACCCGCGCACGGGCGAGATGGTCGGCGCGGGCGACGTGCGCCTGCAGGCCGAGCGGGTCCTGGAGAACCTGGGTGCCGTGCTGGCCGCGGGCGGCGCCTCGTTCGGCGCGGTGGTGAAGACGACGATCTTCCTGGCCGACCTGCAGGACTTCGCGGCGGTGAACGAGATCTACGGCCGCTACTTTCCGGAGAGCCCGCCCGCGCGGGCGACGGTTCAGGCCGCCGGCCTCCCCAAGGGGGCCCTGATCGAGATCGAAGCTACCGCCGCGTTGCCGTCCGACGTCGCCTGAGCGCCCGCGCGATCGACGACCGGCGGCGCCGGGACCTCGGCCAGCGCCGCTTTCCACGAGGCGAACCGCCCGCCCGCCCGGGCGGCGACGGCGGCGGCGCGTCCGGCGGCGAACCCGCCCTGCGCCAGCCGGTACTCGATCCAGGCCCACTTGGGCGAGGTCGGCCGGAGCGCCACGCGCCCCTTCACCGCCGCGCGCAGGCGGGCGAGCCGCGCCTCCAGGACCTCGATCGCTTCGAAGGGCGCGCCGTCGAGCGGCGTCTTGCGCTTGGCCACGAACGGCGCGATCCCCAGCGCCATCCGGCCGGCGACCTTGGCCAGCTCGAGCGAGAACCGCCCCAGCTCGTCGATGTCGGCGTCGGTCTCCCCGGGGACGCCGAGCATCATGTAAAGCTTGAACTGTGACATCCCATGCGCCCGCGCCAGCTGGGCCGCGCGCAGGAGGTGCCGCTCCTTGGTCTTGCGCTGGATGACGTCGCGCATCCGCTCGGAGGCGCCGTCGGCGGCGGTGGTCAGCGTCCGGTAGCCGCCGCGCTTGAGCAGGCCGACGATCTCGTCGTCGAGCCGGTCGGCGCGCAGGCTGGAGATGCCGACCTCGCGCCCGCCGTCGACGATGCCACGCAGGATCTCGGGGAGCTTCGGGTGGTCGGTCACGGCCGCGCCGACCAGCCCGACCCGCCGCGCGTCGGGCGGGATGAGCGCCGCCACCCGCGCCGGGTCGACCAGCCGCATGCCGCCGTTGGTCGACCGGCGCATCACGCAGTAGGTGCAGCCGCGGTGGCAGCCGCGCTCGGGCTCGATGAGGAACATGTTGGAGAGCTCGGTGTGCGGCGTCCGGATCTGCGAATAGGCGGGGAGCAGGGCGTCGTCCGCCGCGGCCACGGGCGGCGTCCGCTCGCCGTGCAGCGCCGGGACGTAGAACCCCGGGCGCGCCGCCAGCGCCTCGAGCAGCGCCGCGCGCGACGGCGCCGAGCGGATCGCTTCGACCAGCTCGACGATCGTCTCCTCGGCTTCACCGAGCAGCAGAACGTCGGCGTAGGGCGCGGCGGGGACGGGGTTCGAGAAGGTGAGGGGTCCGCCGAGCACCACCAGCGGGTGGCGCGCCGGATGCGCGATTCGCTCCTCCGCGAAGAGCGGAATGCCGGACAGCGCGAGGCAGTCACAGAGCCCCGCGAGCTCGAGCTCGTAGGCGAGCGAGAAGGCCACCACCGGGAAGTCGCCCACCGGCCGCGCCGACTCGTAGGTCCGCAGCGGCTCGCCCGTCGCGCGCGTCGCCTGGACGTCGTCGGGGAGAAACGCCCGCTCGGCCGCCACCCCCGGCAGCGCGTTCAGTCCGCGGTAGATGGTCTGGAAGCCGAGCGACGACATCCCGATCGCGTACGGGCTCGGGTAACAGAGCGCGAACGCCAGCTCCGCCTGCTTGTGGATGGTCCCCACCTCGTCGGCGAGGCGCTGGGCGCGGAGGTCGCGAAACGGCACGGTCATCTCGAGGATCGCGAATGATACGGGGAAAACGCTCGTTTGTCGTCGAAGGCGGACTGTTCGGCCGCTTCATTCCGCCGCTTCATTCGGCCGCTTCGTGGACCGGCGCGGCATGGCCGAGCATCTGGAGGCGGTAGAGCCGGGCGTAGATCCCCGCGTCGCCGCGGGCCAGCAGCGTCTCGTGCGTCCCCTCCTCGGCGACGCGGCCGTGGTGCAGCACCACGATGCGGCTGGCGCGCTGGACCGTGGAGAGCCGGTGGGCGATGACGATCGACGTCCGCCCGCGCATGAGCTCGCCGATCCCCCGCTCGATGGCCCGCTCGGTCTCGGGATCGACGCTGGCGGTCGCCTCGTCGAGGATCAGGATCTCGGGATCGCGCGCCAGCGCCCGCGCGAAGGCGATGAGCTGCCGCTCCCCCGACGAGAAGTTGGCGCCGCGTTCGATCACCTTGGCGTCGAGCCCCTCCGGGCGGGTGGCCAGCACCCGGCCGGCGCCGACCCGCTCGGTCGCCGCCCGGAGCTTGGCGTCGTCGAGCCGCTCCTCGCCGAGCGCGATGTTGGCGCGCAGCGTGCCGGAGAACATGAAGACGTCCTGGCTCACCACCACGATCCGCCGTCGCAGCGCCCGCGGGTCGAGCGTCCGCACGTCGGCGCCGCCGATCCGGACCGCGCCCCCCTGCAGATCGTAGAGCCGCGGCAGGAGCTTGATGATCGTCGACTTGCCGGCCCCGGTCGCGCCCACGATGGCCACCGTCTCGCCGGCCGCGATCTCCAGTGACACGTCGTGCAGGACCGGGCGGTCGGCCCGGTAGCCGAACGTGACGTGCTCGAGCGCGATGAGCGGGCCGGCCACGGGGAGACCATTGGCGGGTAGGACCGCCGCATCGGGCTCCTGCGTGTCGAGCAGCGAGAACACCCGCTCCGCCGCGGCCATCGCCTGCTGCATGACGGTGTACTTCGTCGACAGGTCGCGGATCGGCGCGAAGAACTTGCCGAGGTACTCGACGAACGCCACCAGCACGCCGAAGGTCAGCGTGCCGCCGGCGATCCGGTTGCCGCCGTGCCAGAGCAGGCCGGCCACCGCGATCGCGCCCACCGCCTCGACGATCGAGTAGAGCGCGGCGTCGGCGGTGATGGCCCGGGCGTTGGCCTGCCGGTAGTCGACGTTGATGGCGTCGAACTCGCGGTCGATGCGCGCCTCCTGGGCGAACGCCTGCACGACCTTGATCCCCGAGAGGTGCTCCTGCAGGAAGGCGTTCAGGCGCGCCAGCTTGAGGCGGATCTCGCGGAAGGCGTCGCGCACCCAGCGCCGAAAGAAGGTGGCGATCCCGAACAGGACCGGCGCCGTCCCCATGGAGAACAACGCCAGCTTCCAGTCGATGCCGAAGATGACCACCAAGATGAACGCCAGCCGGACGATGTCCGAGAGCAGGCTGACCAGGCCGGAGGCGAACATCTCGTTCAGCGCCTCGATGTCGCTGGTCATCCGGGTCATGAGGCGCCCGACCGGCGTGCGGTCGAAGAAGGACGCCGACAGCGACAGCACGTGCCGGTGGACCCGCTCGCGCAGGGCGTTCATCCCCTTCTGGCCGACCAGCTGGGTGAGATAGATCTGCGCGAACCCGGCGCCGTACTGCCCGAGCAGCGCCGCGAGATAGGCGAGGCCGACGCGCTCCAGCCCCGCGAGGCGCCCCACCGCGATGTGCTCGTCGATCGCCTTCTTCAGAAGATACGGCTGCGCCACCTCGCAACCCGCGATGACGGGCAGGAACAGGATCGCCGCCGCCAGCTCGAGCTTGTAGGGCCAGACGTAGCTGAAGATCCGTTTGAGCAGGGTCCGGTCGAGCGCCTTGCCCAGGACCTCGTCAGCCGGACCCCCGCGGCGCCCGGCGCCGCCGCGGCCGTTCACGCCGCGCCCCGCGCCCCGAGCGCCTCGGCGTCGAGCTCGGTCCGGTAGAGCGAGGCGTAGAGGGCGCCCGCGCGCAGGAGCTCGCCGTGCGTGCCCGCCTCGGCGACGCGCCCCTCGTCGAGCACCAGGATCTGGTCGGCGTCCTTCACCGCCGCCACCCGGTGCGAGATCAGGATCGAGGTCCGGCCGGCGAGGATCGGCTTGAGCCGGGTCAGGATCTCGCGCTCGGTCTGCGCGTCGACCGAGGAGAGCGAGTCGTCGAGGATCAGGATCTTCGGCTCGGCGCAGAGCGCCCGCGCCAGCGCCACCCGCTGCCGCTGGCCGCCCGAGAGGGTCAGCCCCCGCTCGCCGACGACGGTGTCGTAGCCTTCGGGGAAGATGGCCAGATCGGGCGCCAGGCCGGCGGCCTCGGCCGCCTGCTCGATCCGCGGGAGGTCGAGGGCGCCGTCCGGTCCCGGCGCGATGCCGAACCCGATGTTCTCGGCCACGGTCGCCGAGAACAGGAAGGCGTCCTGCGGCGCGTAGCCGATCGCGCCGCGCAGCGCCCGCAGCGGGATCTGCGTCAGCTCGTGCCCGCCGATGCGGACGGCACCGGACGCCACCTCCTGCATGCGGCAGAGCGCGTCGACCAGCGTCGTCTTGCCGGCGCCGGTCGGCCCCACCACGGCCAAGGTTGCCCCGGCCGGCAGCGCGAACGAGACCCGGTCGAGCAGCCGGCGCCCATCCACCTCGATGGTCAGCTCGCGCGCCTCGATCGACGGCGCGTCGATGGTCAGGCCGGGGACGGTCGCCGGTCCGTCGGCGATGCGGGGCGCCGTCTCGAACAGGTCGCGCACCCGCGTCCAGGCCGCGATCCCGCGCTGCCAGATCCCGATGATCCAGCCGAGCGCGATGGTGGGCCACGACAGCAGCACCAGGTAGGCGTTGAACGCCACCAGCGCGCCGATGGTCATCCGCCCCAGGATCACCTCGCGGCCCCCGGCCCAAAGGACGATCAGCGTCCCCGCGCCGCCCAGCATGGCGAACAGCGGCGACAGCGTGCCGCGCGCCCGCACCAGCGCCAGCGAGCGGCTGAGGTACTCGTCGTTGAGCGCGCGGAACTTGGCCTGCCGCGTCTCCTCCAGCGTGTAGTGCTTGATGACCGCCACGCCGGTGAGGTCTTCCTGGATCGAGGTCGACATGACGCCCAGCTGCTCCTGGATCGCCCGGCTGAACCCGTAGATCTTGCGCGACGAGAGCCGCGCGCCGGCGAGCAGCACCGGGTAGGGGAGCAGCGCCCAGAGCGTGAGCCGCGGCGAGAGGTGCACCAGCAGCCAGAGGCTGGTCGCGTAGACCAGCGCGGTGTTGCAGAGGTTGAGCAGCCCCGGCCCGAACAGCATCCGGACCGCGCCGAGGTCGTTGGTGAGCCGCGACATCACGTCGCCGGTCGGGTGCTGGCGATAGAATCCGGCGTCGAGGCCGAGGAGATGCCGGAAGACGTCGCCGCGCAGGCGGTACTCGACGTTCCGGCCGGCGTTGAAAATCAGGATCCGCGACCAGGTCCGGAGCAGCGCCTGCGTGGTGGCGAACCCGGCGATGAGCAGGGCGTCCCGCACGACCAGCGCATGCAGGTTCGGCTCTGCCTGCGCCCCCCGGCGGAGGGCGTCGATCACCCCCTTGATGAGCCAGGGGATGGCCATCGACAACCCGTTCGTCGCCGCCAGGCAGACGCAGCCCAGCACGATGCCGGCGAGCTCCGGCCGCAACCTCGAGCGGATGGAGGCGGCGGGTGACGGCGGCACGGCGCGAAGTATCCGTGATTCCGTCCGGATCGTCCCCTATCTTCGCGATTGAACCGGCGAAAGGCGCGGGTCTATAGTCGAGAGTCTTTTTTCTCCTCTCGCCGCGTCCGCCACCATGACAACCACCGTCTCGACAGCGCTCGCCGCTCTGCAGCTCCGCCCGGACGACCGGCAGGCGCTGCAGGAACTGAAGGCCGTCCACCCTGGAAACGGGGCCGGCATCGACGCGGAGGCGCTGTCGTCGGCGCTCTCCGCCGCGCGGCGCTGGCACCGCGAGCACGCCGACTTCGAGCTCTGTCTCGAGCTCATCGATCTGGAGCTGGGGTTCACCACCGCCCCCGCGCGCCGGGCCGATCTGCTGCACGAGAAGGGGCGCTTGCTCTCCGACGAGCTTTTGCGCGACGAGGCCGGGCAGGCGGCGGTCCGCGCGGCCCTGGAGGCCGTCCCCGGCCACAAGCCGTCGAGCGAGGCGCTGGCGCAGATGACGCTGGTGCGCGCCAACTGGGAGTCGATCTCCAAGCGCTATTTGCAGCAGGCGGAGTCGTCGAAGGACCCCACGCTCGCCTCCAGCCTGCACGCCTCGGTGGCCGAGTTCCATCTCAAGTACCGGCCGGCCGGCTCGGAAGGCGAGGCGGCGCTGCGCAGGAGCCTGGAGCTCGATCCGGGCAATCGAAAATCGGCGGCGCACCTGGAACGCCTGCTGCGCGAGGCCGGCCGGCGTGATGAGCTCTTGGCCCTCTATCTCCAGCGCGCCGAGCGCGCGCAGACGCGCGAGGAGCGGACGGCCGCGCAGGTCTCGGCGGGCGAGCTCTGCGAGCAGCTGGGGCGCGCCGACGAGGCGTTCGCTCACTTTCGTAAAGCGCTGGAAGCGAACCCCTACGAGCCGCGCGCGCTGCGCGCCGTCCGCGCCGCGCTGACCGCGGGCGAGTCGTGGGCCGAGCTGGTCAAGGTGCTGGAAGCGGCGGCCCGGACCAAGCGCGGCGAGCAGGACGTCGCGCTGCTCGCCGACCTGGCCAAGGTGATCGGCGACAGGCTCAAGCAACCGGACATGGCGGAGACCTTCTTCCGCCGCATCCGCAAGCTGGATCCGTCGAACCGGGAGATGGTCGAGTTCTACCGCGCCTACCACACGGCCAGGAACGAGCTGCCGCAGCTGCTGACGATTCTCGCGCAGGCGCAGAAGACCGAGACCGACGTCGACCGCCGGGTGGCGATGGGGATCGAGATGGCGCGCGCCGCCGAGGCGCGGACACAGAACGCCGACAAGGCGATCGAGATCTGGAAGGGGATCCTGCGCCTCAAGCCCCACCTGCCGGAGGCGGTCGCCTCGCTGCGCAAGCTCTACACGCAGGCCGAGAAGTGGAACGCGCTCCTCGAGCTCTTGAAGGACGATCTCGACGCGGTGCCGGCCGGCGACGTCGAGGAGAAGATCAACCGGCATCTCGAGATCGTGGCCATCTACCGCGATCGCCTGAACCTCGACGTCATGGTGGTGACGACCTACCTCAACATCCTGGCGCTCAAGGCCGACCACCCGGCGGCGCTGGCGGCGCTGGCCAGCCGCTACGAGGCGCAGGGACGCTACGGCGATCTGGTCCAGATCCTGGCGCGCCAGGCCGAGGCGGCGGCCGACCCGGCGGCGCGCGTGGCGCTGCACCGGCGGATCGCGACCCTGTGGGCCGACAAGCTCGGCAAGCACCAGAATGCGGTCGCCAGCTTCGAGAAGATCTTCGAGGCCGATCCGACCGACGCCGAGACGGCCGGGCGGCTCAAGGACCTCTACACCAAGGGGCGCGCCTGGCGGCCGCTCATCGAGGTTTTGCGCAGGGAACTGCCGCACGTCGAGCCCGCCGGACGGCGCGCGCGCCTCGCCGAGATGGCGCGCCTGGCGGGCGAGCGGCTCAACGACACGCGCGAGGCGATCGCGCTTTACAACCAAGTCTTGGCCATCGAGGCGCGCGACGAGACGGCGCTGGCGGGGCTGGCCACGCTCTACGAGCGCGAGCGGCGCTGGCCGGCGCTGGTGGAGATCCTCGAGCGCCAGCGGCAGAACGTCGAGGGGAACGCGGGGGCGGAGCTGCCGCTGCTCGAGCGGCGAGGGACGCTGCTCTACGAGCGGATGGGCGCCTCCGAGGCGGCCATCGACGTCTTCAAGCGGATCCAGGCGCTGGACGCCAAGAACGGCCGCGCCGCCCGCGCGCTGCGCGAGATCTACGCCCAGGCGGGCGACTACAGCGCCCTCGAAGCGCTCTACGCCGCGCAGGGGGCCTACGGCGAGCTCTGCGATCAATTGACCTCGCTGGCCGATCGCACGGCCGACATGGGAGCGCGCACGCGCCTCCTCGAGCGGGTGGCCGCGCTGGCGCAGGAGAAGCTCAATCAGCCCGAGCGCGCGCTCAAGGCCTACGAGCGCATCCTGGCCACGGATCCGCGCAACCGGAAAGCCGCGCTGGCGCTGGTTCCGCTCTACCGGGCGGCGCAGAAGTGGCCCCGCCTGCTGGCGACGTACGAGGTCCTGCTCGGCCCGACGGCGTCCGGCGACACGGTCGGCAGCGGCGAGCGGCTCGAGCTCTACGCCGAGGCGCGCCGGATCTGCGAGCAGCGCCTGGGGTCCAAGGCGCTCGCCTTCCAGTGGTGCGCGCGCGCGTTCGAGGCGGCTGCCAAGAACGCCGAGGTGCGCACCGACCTCGAGCGCCTGGCGGGCGAGGCCGACGAGTGGGGAGGCCTCGCGGCCCTCTACGAGGCACGGCTCGGCGCCTCCACCGACGCCGAGGAGCGTCTCTGGCTCCTGCGCCGCATGCTCCGGATCTCGGCGACCCGCCTGTTCAAACCGCAGGACACCCGGCGCGCCGCCGAGCTGATCCTCGCCGAGGTCGGCGTCGACGAGGAGGCCGAGGGGGCGTTGGAGACGGTCCTCACGCAAGGCAAAGCGTGGCCCGAGCTGGCCAAGCTGCTGCACGGGCGTGCCGATCGCGCGCCCGACGCCGCCGAGCGGGTGAAGCTGCTGCTTCGCATCGCCCAGATCGAAGAGGAGCGGATCCCCGATCTGGCCGCCGCCGCCGCGACCTGGACGGCGATCGTCGACGCCGAGCCGAAGAACGAGCGCGCGCTGCGCGCCCTGGTGCGCGTCTCGGAGGCCCGCCAGGACTGGAAAGGGGTGGTCGAGGCGTTGCGTCGCGACCTGGCCCGGCGAGGCACGGGATCGCCGGAGGCGCAGGAGGCACAGGAGGCACAGGAAGACGCCAAAGAAGAGGCGAAGCAACGCGAGGAGCTCCTCCTCCGGATCGGCAACCTGCAGGAGACTCGCCTCCAGGACGCCGACGCCACCTTCGCCTCCTACCGTGAGGTCGCGCAGGCGAATCCTTACTCCGCGCCGGCCATCGCGGGCCTCGAACGGCTGGCGGCGGGCGGACACCCGGAGCGGGCGGCGATCGCGCGGATGGCGCTGCCGCTCTACGAGCGGACCGAGAACGCCGCCAAGCTGGCCGAGGCGAACGAGGTGCTGCTCTCCGTCGCCGATACGCTCGGTGACCGGATCGATCACCTGGAGAAGCTGCGCGGCCTCTACGGCGGGCCGCTCAAGGATCCGGCCCGGGCCTACCGGGCCAGCCTGGCGCTGTTCGAGATCGATCCCACCGAGGTGGAGAACCGCGACGCGCTGATCGGGTTCGCCGCGGCCGCGGGCGCCAGCGCTGAGCTCGCCGACAAGCTGCGGGCGGCCGCCTCGGCGACGGAAGATCGCAACCTGCGCCGCGACCTGCTGGTCGTCGTCGCCGAGCTGGAGGAGAAGCAGGCCGGGCGCGGCGGCGAGGCCGAGAAGGTCTACGCGCAGATCCTGGCCTCCGAGCCGCTGCACGCCGGCGCCTTCCGCGCGCTCGGTCGCCTCTATCGGGACGGCCAGCGCTGGAGCGACCTGCGCGCGCTCTACGACGCGCGGCAACTGGCGGCGCTGGACGCCCGCGAACGGCTCGATCTGCTGGCCCAGATCGCCGAGCTCGACGAGGCGGCGCTGGCCGACCCGGACCACGCGCTCGCGGCGTACGAGAAGATGCTGGAGCTCGATCCGGCCGATCTCAGAGCTCACCGGGCGCTGGAGCGCCTCTACGCGGCGCGCGAGCGCTGGACCGATCTGGAGGCGCTGCTGGGGACGCGCGTCGGCTTCGCCTCCGGCGCCGAGGTCCCGGAGCTCGAGTTCCGACGCGCCGACCTGCGCGCCAATCGATTAGAAAATGTGGCCGGCGCCCTCGAGCTCCTGGAGGGGATCGTCGCCGGAGCCCCCAATCACGAGGGGGCTCGGCGCCTGCTCGAGAAGCTGCTGGCGCTCCCTGCGCAGCGCCAGCGGGTGGCGCGCATTCTGGGGCCGGTCTACGAGGCGTCGAGCGCCTGGGCCCGTCTGGCCGCCATCCTCGAGGTGCAGCGCGAGGCGGTCGAGGGACCCGCGGCGGCCGTGCTGCTGGCCCGCGTCGCCGATCTGCAAGAGAACAAGCTGCAGGCGCGCGCGGTGGCGCTGACCACCTGGCGGCAGGTGCTGGCCGCCGATCCGGACAACCCCGACGGGCTGCCGGAGATCGAGCGCCTGGCCACGGTCCTCGAGCGCTTCTCCGAGCTGGTGGAGGTCTATCAGGAGCAGGCCTTCCGCCGTGACGCCACCGACGTCAGCGGGCGCGCCGACCTTCTGGCGCGCGCGGCGAAGCTCTACGCCGGGCGGCTCAACAACCGCCGGGCCGCCATCGACGCCTGGAAGCTGGTCCTCAACCTCGATCAGAACAACCTCGCCACGGCGGCGCCGGCGGCGGCGGCGCTGGAGGCGCTCTACACCGACACCAACGACGTCGCCAACCTGGTCAAGATCCTGCGCCTCGAGGCCCGCTGGGCCGACGGCGCGGCGGCGCGCAAGCAGATCCTGTTCCGCGTCGCCGGGCTCGAAGAGAAGTCGCTCGCCGACACCGAGGCGGCGGTGGCCACGCTGCGGTCGATCCTGGAGATCGATCCCCAGGACCCGACGGCCATCGACGCGCTCGATCGGATCTTCGAGGCGGGCGCCAACCACCGCCAGCGGGTCGAGATCCTGCGCAAGCGGATCGATCTGGCCGGCGACGCGGCTGCCCGGCAGGTGCTGCGGCGCAACGTCGCCAACCTGCTCGAGCGCGACGTGGGCGACGTCGACGAGGCGATCGCCGCCTGCGTCGCCATCCTCGACGAGAGCCCCGAAGACGACCAGGCGCTGGAGATGCTGGCGCGGCTCTACGAGCAGCAGGGACGCCACCGGGACCGGCTGGAGATCGTCGAGCGGCGGCTGGTGCTGCGCAAGCCGAAGGACGCCGAGCGGGCGGTGCTGCTCAAGCAGATCGCCAAGCTGCTCGAAGGGCCGCTCGGCGATCCCGCCGGCGCGCTGGAGCGCTGGCGCGAGGTGCTCGAGCGGGCGCCGGGCGACGCCGAGGCGCTGGGGGCCATCGAACGCTTTGTCGCCCCCGAGACCGAGGGGAGCCTGCGGCTCGCCGCCGCCCAGACGCTGGAGCCGGTCTACGAGAAGGGGGGGCGCTGGCCCGAGCTGGCGGGGATCGTCCGCATCTACGTCGAGGCCCAATCGGACACGCGGGCGCGCCTCGCCGAGCTGATGCGCCTGGCGGCGCTCGAGGAGACGCGCCTCGGCGACAGCGGCGCGGCGCTGGCCACCACGGCGCTGGCCATCCGCGACGCGCTCACCGAGCCGGAGCTGCCGGCGTTGCTCGACGCCTACGAGCGGCTCTCGGGCCCCAAGCGGTCGGCCGACGTCATCGCCCTCTACCGCGAGATCAGCCCCGACGTGCTCGAGGAGGGGCTCAAGCTGCGCCTCGATCGCACGATCGCGGCGGCGGCGGCGGGGCAGGGGGATGTCGCGACGGCGGCCGACTACTACCGGCGCATCCTCGACCGCGTCCCCGACGACGCGGCGACGCTGGTGGCGCTCGACGGCATCTACCGCGGCAGCGGCGACGCCGAGGCTCTCTACGAGATCCTGATCCGACGCGCGGAGCTGGCCAAGGACCCCGCCAGCGAGGCGGCGTTGCGCCTGCAGATCGGCGAGCTGGCGGAGACGATGCTGGAGCGCTTCGAGGAGGCGATCGCCGCCTTCGAGCGGGTCCTGGAGCTCTCGCCCGCCGATCGCGCCGCGGGCCCGGCGCTCGATCGCCTCTACACCAAGACCGAACGCTGGAGCGATCTGACGCGGCTGCTCTCCGAGCTCCTCCAGCGCGGCCGCCGGCCCGAGAAGGAGCTGGTCGATCTGCGCTTCCGGCTGGCGCAGATCGAGCACGATCAGCGCGCCGACCGCGAGGCGGCGCTCGACCACCTCAAGCTGGTGCTGGCCGCCGTCCCCGATCACGGCGGCGCCATCGCGATGCTCGAGGGGATGCTCACCGACGTGGCGGTCCAGGGGATCGCCGCGACGTTGCTCGAGCCGGTCTACGCGGGCAGGGGCGACTGGAAGTCGCTGATCAAGATCGGCGAGATCCGCCTGCTGCAGGTCGAGGATCCCGGGGAACGCCTGGCCTGGACCAAGCGGATCGCGCGCCTCTACGAGGAGCAGCTGGAGGACTTCGACAGCGCGCTTCGCTGGTACGGCAAGGTGTTCGCCGAGGCGCCGACCGAGCGCCAGGCCTCGGAGCCGCTCTTGCGCCTCGCCGACAAGCTGGATCGCTGGCAGGACGCGGCGACGCTGCTGGCCAACTACCTCGACGGCGAGCTGTCGGAGGAGCCGGCCGTCCTGGAGATCGTCCGCCGCACCGCCGAGATCTTCGACCTTCGGCTCGGCCAGCGGGAGGAGGCGCAGAAACTCTACCGGCGCCTCTACGACGCGCGCCCGGACGATCGCCAGGCCACGCAGCTCTTGGAAGCGGCGCTCGAGCGCTGGGGGGCCTGGACGGAGCTGCGCGAGCTCGTCGACGAGCAGGCCGGGCGCGCGCCGGATCCGGCTGCGCGGGTGGCGCTCCTGCGCCGCAGCGCCAAGCTCGACGAGGAGAAGCTCGACGACGCCAACCGCGCCGTGGGGACGCTGCGCGAGGCGCTGGAGGTCGACCCCACCGACCGCCCGGCGGCGGCGGAGCTGGAGCGCCTGCTGTCGCAGGCCGGCCGCTGGTCGGACCTGGCCGACCACCTGAACGCCAGCCTCGATCGCGAGCCGCTCGGCGCCGACAAGGACGCCGCGACGCTGCGGTTGGCGGAGATCCTGGCCAACCGGATCGGCGACACCACCAGCGCCATCGATCGTTACGCCGAGATCCTCTCGCGTCCGGCGGCGCCGCGCGACGCGCAGGCGGCCGCGGCGGCGCTCGAAGGGCTGGCCCGCGACGCCGATCAGCGCTACCGGGTGGCGGTGATCCTCGAGCCGGTCTACCGGCGCACCAACGACCTCAACAAGCTGGTGGGCGCGCTGGAGGCGCAGCTCGAGTTCGCCGACGATCGCGGCGAGCGGGTGCGCCTGCATGGCGAGACGGCGGAGATCTACCAGCGCCTCGGCCGCCTCGATTTGGCCTTCGAGTGCCGCAGCCGGGCCTGGCTGGCCGACGTCGAGTCGCCCGAGACGCTGTCGGCGATGGAGCAGCTCGGCCTGGGGGCCAAGCTGCACGCACCCCTGGTGGCGGCGCTGCAGAAGGGCGCCGTGGAGGCCATCGACCCCGATCTGCAGGCGCAGCTCTGGATCGCCTCGGCCAAGCTCCTCGAGAACCCGCTCGGGCGCTCGGCCGACGCCGTCGAGGCCTGGCGCGCCGCGCTGGTTGCCAGGCCCGACGACCGGGATGTCTTCCTCGCCCTCGAGCGCCTGCTGGCCGGGGCCGGGCGCGCCGGTGAGCTCGTGGAGGTCCTCGAGCGCCACCTGGAGATGGCGGTCGACGGCGACGAGCGCAAGGTGATCGCCAAGCGGATCGCCCACCTCTACGAGGACGCGCTCAAGGAGGCCGAGCGGGCGGTGCGGGCCTGGGAGACGGTGCTGGAGATCGATCCCAACGAGGGGGAGGCGCTGGAGTCGCTGGCGCAGCTCCACCTGGCGTCCTTGTCGTACCAGGAGCTGGCCGACGTCTACGCGCGCAAGATCGACATCACCGAACGCGCCGACGAGCGGCGCATGCTGTTCCTGCAGAGCGCGCGCGTCTACGAGGAGAACCTGGGCGACGCCGAGCGGGCCGTCGAGCAGCTCCGCGCGCTCTTGGTCGAGACGCCCGGCGACGGCGAGGCGCTGGCCGAGCTGGATCGAATCCTGACCGCCGAGGGGCGCCAGGCGGACCTCCTCGAGGTGCTGGACGCCCGGATCGCGGGCGCGAAGGATGCGCCGGGGCGTGACGAGCTCGCCTTTCGTGCGGCGCGCCTCACCGAGACCGAGCTCTCCGACGTCGAGGGGGCGATCGGACGCTACGCGCAGATCCTGGCCGCCTCGCCCCAGCACCCGGGCGCGCGCGAGGCGCTGTACGCGATCGCGCGCGGCGACGACTACCGCCTGCCGGCGGTCGGCGTGCTCGAGCCGCTCGAACGCGCCGCCAAGCGCTGGGACGGCGTGGTGGAGCTCCTCGAGCTGCGCCTCGGCGCCGAAGACGCGGTCCCCGAACGGCTGGCTCTGCTGGCCGAGATCGCCCGCATCGAGGAGAAGGAGCGGCGCGACGTCGGCAGCGCGTTCGCCGCCTGGGCCCGCGCGCTGACCGAGGACGCCACCGTCGACGAGCCGCGTGAGGCGCTCGAGCGGTTGGCCGCCGCCAGCAAGGACTGGGCGCGGCTGGCCGACGTCTACGCTGAGCGGATGGAGGCGACGTTCGACGCCGACTTGCAGCGGATGATGGCCATGCGCCTGGCGTCGCTGTACGAAAGCGAGCTCCCCGATCTCGAGCGGGCGGCGGAGTACCTGCGCAAGGCGCAGTCGCTGCCCGGCGACGAAGAGCCGGTGTTGACGGCGCTCGAGCGCGTCCTCCGCAAGCTGGGGAAGGGCGCGGAAGACGAGCTCTCGCAGGTGCTGGCGCGCGAGGCCGAGCTGGCCAACGATCCGGCCGCCCAGGCTGACTTCCTGGCCGCGCTGGGATCGTTGCGGATGGGGCCGCTCGCCGATCCCGAAGGGGCGCTGGCCGCCTTCCGCGACGCGGTCGAGCGGGCGCCGAGCCACGCCGCGGCCCACGCGGCCTTGATCGGCCTCGTCGATCGCCCCGAGACACAGGAGGGGGCCCTCGACGTCCTCGAGCCGCTGGCGGAGGCGCGGGGCGACTACCAGGAGCTGGTGGCGCTCTACGGACGTCGCGTCGAGCTGCGCGACGATCGGAGCGAGCGCGCCCACTGGCTGCGCAAGATCGCCGACGTGGCCGCGGAGCAGCTGCACCAGCCGGATCTGGCGATCGAGGCGCTCGGCCGGGCGCTGCTCGAGGAGCCGGCCGCCGGAGGGGCGCTCGACGATCTGGAGCGGATCGCCGGCGCGGCCCAACTGCCGGCGGCGGGCGCCGAGAAGGTCGAAGCGGCCCTGGCCGGCGCCGAGCCGGACGCGGCGCAGGAGCTGGCGCTGCGCGCGGCGCGCCTCTATCAGGAGGCGGGCGATCGGGCGGCAGCCGAGCGGCTCTACACCCGGGTCCTCGATCACGACGCCGAGAACGCCGACGCGCTGGTGGCCCTGGAGGGGCTCTATCGGACGGGCGGGGCGCCGGCGCGGCTGGCGGCGGTGCTCGAGCGGCGCTCCGCCGCGGAGCTCGATCCCCAGGTCCGCCGGACGCGGCTGCTCGAGGCGGCGCGCCTGCACGAAGGGCAGGCGGATCTCGCCGCCGCCGTGGCGGCGCTGCAACAGCTCCGCGCCGCCGACGAGGAGGACGTCGAGGCGCTCAAGGAGCTGGCGCGGCTGCACGAGGCGCTCGGCCAGGCGCCCGAGCTCTGTGCCGTGCTCGCCGAGCGAGCGCGGCTCACCGACGACGTTCGCCAGCGCGCGCAGCTCTGGTCGCGCGTCGGCGAGCTGCGGCTGACGCTGCTCAACGATCTGGACGGGGCCGCCGACGCCTACCGCGAGGCGCTCGACGGCGCGCCCGACGACGTGCTGGCGCTCTCGGCGCTGGAGGCGATCGAGGACCGCCGGGGCGACTTTTCGACGCTGCAAGAGGTCCTGATGCGGCGGCTGGGGAGCGCCAGCGGCGCCGACCAGGTGGCCGTGTTGCTGAAGCTGGCCCGGAACGCCGAGCAGAAGCTCTCCGACGTCGATCAGGCGGTGGGGTTCTTGCGGCAGCTGCTCGAGGCCGACCCCGGCAACGGCTTCGGTTACCTCGAGCTGGAGCGGATCCTGCGCGCGGCCGAGCGCTGGTACGACCTCGTCGAGGTGCTGGCCAAGCACGCCGACATGGAGGCCGCGGCGGGGCGCAAGCCGACGGAGCTGGCGCTGCGGGTGGCGGTGGCCAACGTGTGGGAGAAGGATCTCGACTCCCCGGAGAGCGCGGCCGAGGCGCTGGAGAAGGTGCTGGAGGTCGCGCCGGACAACGTCCCGGCGCTGCTGTCGCTGGCCCGCCTCCACGAGCGGAACGAGCGCTGGGACGAGGCGAGCGAAGTGTTGCAGCGTGCGGCCGAGAACACGCACGAGCCGGCCGAGATGGCGGAGATTCACTTCCGCAGCGCCACCATCCTGCAGAGCAAGGAGGCCGATCCGGCGGAGATCGAAGCGGCGCTGCTGCGGGCCATCGACGCCGACCCGGGCCACCGCCCGACGCTGGAGGCGCTGGAGAAGATCGCCCGTGAGGCGAAGGACGACGAGCGGCTGGCGAACATCCTCGACCTCGAGCTGCAGACGGCGCCCGACGACGACGAGCGGCGCCGCCTCCTCCGCGAGATCGCCGGCCTCTACGGCGGGCCGCTCGGCCAGCTCTCGGCGGCGCTGCCGTATCTCGAACGGCTGGTGGCGCTCGAGCCGACCGAGATCTCCGGACGCGAACAGCTCGCCGAGGCGCTCATCGCCGCCGGGCGGACCGACCAGGCGACCCGGATCATCGGCGAGCTCATCGCCGAGCTGACCAAGGCCAGGCGCGGGAAGGAGACCGCGCGCTGGCAGACGCGGCTCGGTACGATGGCGGAGGCCCGCGGCGACGCCGCGGGGGCGGCGCAGAGCTTCAACGCCGCCTACAAGCTCGATCCGAGCCAGCCGGCCACCATCGCCGCTCTCGGCCGGCTCGCCTACCGGCGCAGCGACTTCGACGCGGCCCGCAAATTCTACCGCTCGCTGCTCCTGCAGAACTTCGACGAGGCGACGGCCGGCGTGTCGAAGGCGGAGGTCTACCTCATGCTCGGCCGCATGCACGTGCTGGCCAACGAGGCGCCCAAGGCCCGCAACATGTTCGAGCGCGGCCTGGAGATCGATCCCAAGAACGTCGACCTCAAGGCGGCGCTGGCCGGTCTCGGCTGACCGGCCGGGCCTCGCCTCGCGCGGGGCTGCGCAACGCTATTTGGCGCAGCGCTTTTGGGCGCGCGCCGCGGCCTCGACGAGCGACGCGTCCCCCGAGCCGGCCAGCGCGCGGAGCGCCGCGCTCCCGGCGCCCGAATCGCACAACGTGCCCAGGGCATCCGCCGCGGCGGCCTGGAAGGGGTGGCGCTTGTCGCCGGCCAGGGTCACGGCCGCCTTCACGGCGTCGGGCCCCCCCAGGCGGGCCAGCGAGCGCAACACGGCGATCGCCACCCCTTCGAGCGCCATGTCGGCCTCGGACTCGGAGACGATGTCGTGCAGCGCGTCCGCCACGGCGGGCGCGGCGCCCGTGTCGCCCGCCTCCGCGATGAGGCCAGCCGACAGCGCGCGCAGCGAGGCGTTCTCGTCGTGCTTCTTGAGCGTCCGGACGAAGATGGTCCGGGCACGCGGATCCTTGCAGCGGGCGAGGCCGATGAGCGCCGCCCGGCGGACCTCGTCGACGTCGCGCTCGGTGGCGCGGATCATGAGGTCGTCCCCGCGCGCCACGCAGAGGCGCCCCAGCGCCTGCAGCTCGGCCCGCCGCACGAACGGCCAGGGCTCCTGCTTGGCCCCGGCGATGAGGACGTCGACCGCGCTGCCGTCACGCTGCCTCCCCAGCCCCAGCGCGGCCGTCTCCCGCACGCGCGGATCTTGATCGTCGAGCGCGGCGCGCAGCGCCGGGCGCGGATCGGGCGCGGCGCCGGCCGCCGGCAGGTCGGCCAGCTCCCGGGTGGCCAGGAACCGCAGCACCGCGTCGTCGGCGAACGCCTTGGTCGCCGCCAGCGCCTCGCCGGCCTGGAGCGCCCCCAGCGCGCCGAGCGCCCGCCCGCGTAGCTCGAACGACCGATCGGCCGCCAGCGCCGCGACCAGCGCGGCCACTGCCTCGGCCCGGCGCTCGGGCGTCCGCTTGACGGCGCTCGGGAGGATGCGGGCCAGATCGGCGGCCCGGGCGGTCGCGCCCTCTCCTCGCTGGGGCGCCGCGGCCAGGGCGGCCAGCACGGCGTCGGCCTTGACGCGCGGGGCGCGGTCGGCCGCCTGCACCACCGCCGCGCGCAGCGCGAGCGAGCCGGTCCCCACCGCGGCGAGCAGCGCGGCCGACGCCGCGTCGTCGTCCAGCCCGCCCAGGAGCCGCGCGGCGCGCGCGCGGTCGTCGTCGGCGGCGGACTTGGCGCCCAAGAGCTCGGCCAGCGCCGACACGGGCGGCAGCGACGTCCGGGCCAGGGCGCCGCCGATCAGCTGCTCTTCCTTTTCGCTGGCCCCGGTGACGGCGGCGGCCAGCGCCTCGACGACGAGCGGGTCCTTGGGCGCGGGCGCCAGGGCCGTCAGCGCCTCGATCAGGCACTCGCGCCCGGGTCCCTTGCCCGCCGCCAGCACCGCCTGGGCCGTCGGCAGCAGCGCCGCCTCGCCGAGCCCCACCACCAGCGGCAGCCGCGCCTCGCAATCGGGCGCCGCAGCCAGGTCCGCGACCACCCGCTTCGCGCCGCCGGGACCGTCGGCGTCGGTGAAGATCGCCAGATCGCCGATCGTCGTCGTGCCGTAATTCTTGGGCGGCGCGGCCTCGCTCCCCGGCGTCACCTCGGTGATCACCACCGTCACGCAGGCCGAGGCGACGGGCTTCGGCAGCGCGACCCAGTAGGGATCGCGCCAGTGGGCCGCGTCGGCCGCTGGATCGTCGGGGATCTCGACGTCGAAGCGCTGCCCCGGCGCCGGGCCGAGCGCGAGCTGGAACCGCTTGAGCCGGTTCTTGCCGCGCAGGGCCTCCCGACTGGCGCCGTCGCCCGGAAAGATGCGGATCCCGCGGACGGCGTAGCCGGTCGTCGCCGCGCGCGCGGTGACGAACTCGCCGCGCCCGTCGCCCCCCAGCCCCTCGGCCCAGGCGGTGGCCGGGTCGCCGTCGTCGAGCTCCACCGGAGGCGTCAGGCCGCGCGCGTCGCTGCCGGCGCCGCGGGTGGTCGAGGCTCCCACGAAGTGAAAGTCGCCGATCGGCCGTCCGGTCGGCATGCCCGGATCGCCTCGGTGGGCGACCAGCTTCTCGCCGCCCGGAAGCGGCAGCGTCGAGACGATCGGCCGAAAGCGCCCGGCGTCGAAGTCGTAGCCGCGCGGGAAGAGCCGGGGAGGGAGCCCGTCGCAGCGGTCGACGCCGGCGGCGGTCTGGTACTCGACCACCCGCTCGGGCGTCACCTCGACCCACAGCGACGTCTCGCCGTCGGCGTCGCGCGGTCCGGTCACCCCCGACCAGACGACGCGGCGGGCGCGCCCCGCCACCTCGCCGATCCAGACCTCCTCGGCGCTGGTCCCGCGCACGGGGACCCGCAGCTCGGCCAGCCGGTGCCCGGCCGAGGTCACGTCGCGCAGGGTGGGCGTCCCCCGGCGCAGCGCCGGCGTCTTGAGCGCCACGCGGGTCAGGAGATCGTCGCCGTTCCGGACCTCCAGCGCGCCATCGGCCGCGGTGGTCAATCGCAATCCGGTCGCCGCGGCCGCCGGCGGCGAGGGGAGGGTGGCCCAGAGCCCCAGCAGCGCCAGCGCAGAGAAAATGCGCATGCCTCGGGGATAGCACGACATCTGCGTTATATAGAAGCCCCCATGAAGACGGCGCAGACCGCCCCCGGCGACCAGGCCGGCCCCCATAACCCGCGCGCGGGCAGCGTGGCGGGCACCGTTGCGATCTTGGGCCGACCCAACGTCGGCAAGTCGACGCTGCTCAACCGGATCGTCGGCGAGAAGCTGGCCATCGTCACGCCCAAGCCGCAGACGACGCGGAACCGCATCACCGGCGTCTACAACGGCGCCCGCGGGCAGATCGTCTTCGTCGACACGCCGGGCGTTCACGGCGCCAAGAAAGAGCTCAACCGCTTCATGGTCAGCGAGGCGCTGGGGATCATCCCCGACATCGACGCCGCGCTGCTGATCGTCGACGCTGGGACCGATCGGCCGGGCGAGGCCGAGGCGCAGATCCTGCGCGGCCTGGCCGAGGCCCGGCGGCCCGTGGTCCTGGGGATCAACAAGGTCGACACCGTGAAGAACAAGGAGCTGCTCCTGCCGCGGCTCGAGCGCTGGAACGCGGAGCCCGGGCTGGCGGCGCTGGTCCCCCTCTCGGCCACGCGCGGGACCAACGTCGACCGGCTGATCGGCGAGCTGTGGGCGCTCCTGCCCGAGGGGCCGCCGCTCTACGAAGCCGACCACTTGACCGACCGCACCGAGCGTTTTCTGGCAGCCGAGCTGATCCGCGAGCAGCTGTTCGTCAGCCTCCGCCAGGAGGTCCCCTACGCCGTGGCGGTGGTCGTCGACGCCTGGAACGAGCGCGCCGCCGACGTGGTCATCGAGGCCAGCATCGTGGTCGAGCGCGAGAGCCAGCGGGCCATCGTGCTCGGCAAGGGCGGGGCGATGATCCGCGACGTGGGGACGCGCGCCCGCTTGGCCATCAACGACCTCCTGCAGCGGCCGGCGCACCTCAAGCTGACGGTGCGGATCGAGCCCGACTGGACCAGCTCGGCCCAGGCGATGGCGGCGCTCGGGTACCGCGCATGAGCGACGCCGGCCCCGCTCTCGCTCTGCCTCTGGTCGCGCTGGTCGGACGCCCCAACGTGGGGAAGTCCTCACTCTACAACCGCCTGGTGGGCGGCCGCCCCGCGCTGGTCGAGGACATGCCGGGGGTGACCCGCGATCGCCGCTACGGCGAGACCGACTGGGGGCCGGCCCGCTTCCGAGTCGTCGACACGGGCGGCCTCGATCCCTCGGCGACCGGCATCCTCGGGGCCATGCGCCAGCAGACGCTGCGGGCGCTCGACGAGGCCGACCTGGTGCTGTTCGTGGTCGACGCGCGCGAGGGGATCACCGCCGTCGACGCCGACGTGGCCAAGCTGCTCCGCCAGTCGGGGCGCCCGGTCCTGGTCGCGGCCAACAAGGTCGACTCCGGCCAGGGCGAGGCGGCCGCCGCCGACGCCTTCGGGCTCGGCTTCGCCGACGTCTTTCCGATCTCGGCCAGCCACGGGCGCGGGATCGGGGAGCTGCTCGACGCCGTCGTCGCCCAGCTCCCCAAGACGACCTCGATCCCGGCGCCCGCCGCTCCTTCCGCCCCGGCCGGCGCCGGCGAAACGCCTTCCGGCCCGCTGCGCCTGGCCTTCATCGGCAAGCCGAACGTCGGCAAGTCGTCGCTGGTCAACTGCCTGCTCGGCGAGGAGCGCGTGCTGGTCCACGATCAGCCGGGGACGACGCGCGATCCGATCGACACGCCGTTCGCCTTCGGCGGCCGCGAGTACGTGCTGGTCGACACCGCCGGAATGCGGCGGCGCCGGGCCATCGACACGCTGACCGAGCACGTGGCGGCCAAGATGGCGCGCGACCAGCTCGAACGCTGCGACGTGGCGGCGCTGGTGATCGACGCCCGCCTGGGCGCGACGGCGGAGGACGCCCGCCTGGCGAGCCTGATCGAGGACTCCGGCCGCTGCGCGCTGGTGGTGCTCAACAAGCGAGACCTCGTCGGCCGGGCGGCCATCGACGCCAAGGTCGAAGCGACGCGCGAGGCGCTCACCTTCCTGCGCTACGCGCCGGTGCTGCTCACCTCGGCGGTCACACGGGCCGGGGTCACCGCCATCCTCGCCGAGGCGGACAAGGCCCTCGCCCAGGCCTCGCGCCGCATCTCCACCGGCGAGCTGAACAAGCTGCTCGAGCAGATCGTGACCCACAAACCGCCGCCGGCGGGGCGGGGCGGGCGCCACGTCCGCCTCTACTACGCCACCCAGGCCCAGGTCCGCCCGCCGACGTTCTATCTCAGCACCAACCACCCCGCCGAGCTCGGCTACCCGTACCGCCGCTTCCTGGTCAACCGGTTGCGCGAGGCCTACGGCTTCGGGGGGACGCCCGTCCGCCTGGTGCTGCGCGCGCACCGCCAAAAAAAGGGGGCGCCGCCCAGCGCCGTGGCGGCCGAGAAGGCTAGAAGACCCACGCGAGCCGCACGGTCGTCGAGAAGGTGAACGGCGAGCTGCCGAGGTTGCGCGGGTCGGACAGGAGATCCTGCGGCCGGTAAAGGTACTGGAACATCACGCCCGCCTTGAGCCGCACGGTCAGGAAGTAATCCCCGCCCAGCGCCAGCGCCGAGGCGAACATCGTCTCCGACGGCGCCAAGGGACCGCCCAGCTCGGCGATCCCGAGCTGCAGGGTCACGTACGGGACCAGCCTCAGGATGTCGACGGTGTAGGTGACGCCGACCGCCGCGGCGACGGCGTGCTCGGTGCCGCCGGCGATCCCGGCCGATTTGTCGGCCGAGACCGAGGCGCTCGACCCCTGGAGGGTCCCCGAGAGCGCCCAGGCGTCGTTGAGGCCGTAGGCGACGTCGATTCCGCCGGCCGGCCCCCAGGGGTGCGCGCTCCCCTGGTTGATGACGCCGATGCCGACCCGGCCCGCCACTTCCAGCTCGTTGGCGCCCGCCGCCGCCCGCGCGCCCCCCCCGGCGAAGAGGCAGATCGCGAACGCCACGAGGAGAGCGGCCGGCTTCACGCCCGGGGACTATACATGCGATCCCAGATGGGGGCCGCGCCGGGGTGGAGTCGGTCCCATTTGACCCGCCGGGAAGGCTCTGTTATCTCCCCCAGGCGGTGCCGAAGAGAAGACTCAGCAAGAAAGAGCTCAAGCAGCCCGATCAGTTCTTGGACTTCTGGACGCGGGCGGGCGATGCGGTGTGGAGCTACGCCTCCTCGCACATGCGGGCGCTCGTCGTCTCGCTGACCACGCTGGCCACGGTGATCGCGGGCTCGATAGTGATCAGCCAGGTCTCGGAGCGGCGGAGCGCCGCCGCCAGCGAAGCCTTGGCCAAGGCCCAGCGCATCGCCAACGTCGAGCCGCCGCTGCCGGGATCGCCGCCGCCCGACGACGGGCTGCCGCACCTGCCGACGGCGCGGGCGCAGGTCGAGGCCGCTCTCAAGGATCTGGACGCCGCCTTTCCGCCGGCCGGGCGGGGGCCGCTGCACGCCGAGGCGATGATCGTGCGGGGCAGCCTGCTGCTCGATCTCGATCGCGCCGGCGAGGCGCTCACCGTTTACCAGGGGCTCCTGCCCGACAACGTGGACAAGCGGCTCCGCTTCCTGGCCCACGAAGGGCTCGGCTATGCGTACGAACGTCTGGGAAAGCTGCCGGAGGCGAAGGACGCCTTCAGCAAGCTGGGCGACGACTCGGCCGGAATGGACAACTTCTACAAGGACCGTGCGCTCTACCATCAGGCGCGCCTCGCGGAGCTGCAAAGCAACCCGGCGGACGCCAAGCGGATCTATCACGAGGTGCTGGACAAGAACCCCACCACCTCGTTGCGCGAGGAGATCACCAATCGCCTCGCCACGCTCGAGATGAAGTGACCGAGGCCCGCTGGTTCGCCCTGGCCGCGGCCGCCGCGATGGCGGGGTGCGCCTCGGCGACGATTCGCCCGCTCGAGGGCCCGGAGCCGCCCGCGCACGCGGCTGGCGTGCTCCACATGGTGTGGCGGACGACGCTGCACGAGCATGGCCTCTTCGAGCCGGCACCCGAGGAGTGCGCCACCGCCGCGCTGGCGGGCGGCCACCTGGTCCTGGGCTCGCGTGCCGCCAACGTGGTCGGGGTCGTCCCGGAGACGGGCCACGTCGACTGGGTCACCGGCGTCTCGGGCGGCGTCGACAGCACCGCGCGCTTCGATGCCAAGCGCGGCCAGGTCTACGTGGGCGCCGACGACGGGTCGTTCTACGCGGTGGACCCGGGGTCGGGCGCGATTCGCTGGACCTACCACGGCAAGGGGGCGTTCGAGCGTCCGCCCGAGCTGGGCGCCGACGCGGTCTACGCCGCCAGCGCGGTCGACCGCGTGGTGGCGCTCGACCCCGCGACCGGGAAGTGGCGCTGGCAGTACGAGCGCGAGATGCCGGAGGGGTTCACCATCCACGGCTACGCCGGCCCGCGCCTGCACGGCAACGACCTTCTGACCGGCTTCGCCGACGGATACCTGGTGGCGCTCAACGCCGGCAGCGGCGAGGTCGTCTGGGCGCGCTCGCTGGCGATGACCTCCGAGCAATACGTCGACGTCGACACCACCGCCACGCTGGCCGGAGACCTCGCCTACGTCTCGTCGTACTCGGGCGGCCTCTGCGCCGTCGACCTGCACGACGGCGCGATCAAGTGGCGCCTCCCCATCGAGGGCGTCGGCGACATCAGCGTCTCCGACAACCGCCTCTTCTTCGTGGCTCCCCGCCAGGGGGTGCACGCCGCCGACCTGGCCGGTCACGTCATCTGGCGCCAGGGCCTCACCGAGGCCGGCGACCTGACCCAGCCGGTCGTCGTCGGCCGCTACCTGATCTTCTCCGGCAGCCGCGCCGGCCTGTTCGTCGTCGACCGCACCACCGGCAACTTGCTCGAGGTCTTCAACCCCGGCCACGGCGTCTGCGCCGCCCCCACGCTCGACGAGAAGACCGGCCGCCTCTACGTCCTCTCCAACAGCGGCTCCTTCTACGCCCTGGACTTGTCGACTTAGTCGGGGGACGTCGGGCGCTGCGCGCCCTTTGGTCCCCCGCGCCCCCGGCTCGCTCCGGGCTGGCAAAGCCACCCTGCGCTCGCAACTCGATCGAGCGCGAGCGGGCCTACGCGAACGAAGCGCCTACGCGAAGCGGGCGGGGACGCCCTGGGCTTCGATGCGGCGGACCAGTTCCTTGATCCGGCGGCTGCCGCCGGCGTCGCGGGCCTTCCATTCGACGCCGAAGCCGTTCTCGCCGCCGGGGTGACCCTTCCAGCAGACACGGGCGGACAGGGGCATCGCCACCTCGGCGCCGGGTGGGGAGACCATCAGGACGATGTCGCTCTCGGTCGGGAGGGCCTCTTCGGTCTTCACGAAGGCGCCGCCGCGGCCGATGTCGCGCAGGACGCCGGACTTGTCCTGCAGCACGCCCTGGACCTGCCACATCACGGGCAGCTCGACCGGGAGCCGCTGGTGGCGGCGGGCGACCATCTCCTCGGAGTCGCCGCGCGCCACGCCGAGCAGGTACTCCCGCGCCTGGCGCTCGGACTCCAGGAATTCGATGCCGATGCCGGCCTTGATCTTGGTGCTGTGCTTGCCCGGCCGCCGCCAGGCCACGCGCCCGCGGATGAGCGTCGGGCTGCGGCGACGCCCCAGGCGGATGGCGACGGCGACGGACTCGCCAATCGCCAGCATCCGGCGGGTCGGGAAGAAAATGCCGCCACCCTCGAACTCGGGCAGAAACCGCTCCAGGAACGCCGTCCCGGTCGGAAAATGTGCCTTGAGGATGGTCATGTGGGGAACTGAAGGTTCTATCGTATTACGAAGAAGAGAAGTTTTGTAAAGTACCTTGCAGAGACAAGGTGAAGACGTCGGATTTCAATTATGAATTGCCCCCGGAATGCGTCGCGGCGACACCGGCGGCGAAGCGGGATGAATCCCGCCTCATGGTCATGGATCGCCTGGATGGGTCGCGCAAGCACGCGCAGTTCCGGGACCTGCTGGCGTTCCTGCCGCCCAGGGCGCTGCTGGTCCTCAACGACACGCGCGTCTTTCCCGCCCGGTTGCGCGGCCGCAAGCCGACCGGTGGCGCCTTCGAGATCCTGCTGACGCGCCGCGTGTCCGGCGCGCCCGTCGATTCGGGAATGTTCGAGGAGCTCTGGGAGGGGCTGACCCGAGGCCTCTCGGGCAACGCGCCCCGGACGTTCGAGGTCGGCGGCGGCGCGCGCCTGGAGGTCGTCGACCGACTCGACGGCGGCCGCGCCCTCGTGCGGGCCGCCGGCCCCGGGGCGTCGCTGCTGGCGCTCCTGGAGGAGATCGGCGAAGTGCCACTGCCCCCGTACATCGAGGCGGCCCGCAAGCGCGGCGCGGGCGCGGTGACGGTCGACGATCGCACGCGCTACCAGACGGTGTTCGCGGACGAGCCGGGCGCCGTCGCGGCGCCGACCGCCGGGCTGCACTTCACGCCCGAGCTCTTGGCGGCCGCGACCGCGGCCGGCCACGAGATTGCGTTCGTGACCCTGCACGTCGGGCCGGGGACGTTCCGGCCGGTCGAGGTCGAGGATCCGAACGGCCACCGGATGGACGCCGAGCACTTCCGGATCTCGGCGCCGGCCGCGGGGGCGATCGCGCGCGCGCGCGAAGAAAACCGGCGGATCGTGGCGGTCGGCACGACCGTCGTGCGGACGCTGGAGGCCTCGGCGCGCGCCAACGGCGGCGCGGTGGTGGCGGGCACGGGGGCGACCGACCTCTACCTCTTGCCGGGCGCGCGGTTCGAGGTGGTCACCGACCTGGTCACCAACTTTCACCTGCCGCGCTCGACCTTGCTCATGCTGGTGGCGGCGTTCGCGGGGCGCGAGAACGTGCTCCGGGCGTACGCCGAGGCGGTGGCGCTCGGCTACCGCTTCTACAGCTACGGCGACGCCATGTTGATCACGGAAGGGGCGGCCTGATGCGGGGCGAGTCGTTCCGGCTCACGGCGCACGCGGGGCGGGCGCGGGCGGGCGTGCTCGGGACCGCCCACGGCGAGATCGAGACCCCGGTGTTCATGCCGGTGGGGACGCAGGCGAGCGTCAAGGCGCTGGCCTCCGAGGACGTCGAGCGGCTGGGGGCCCAAATCATCCTGGGGAACACCTACCACCTGGCGCTGCGGCCGGGCGCCGAGCGGATCGCCGCCCTGGGCGGGCTGCACAAGTTCATGGCCTGGTCGAGGGCCATCCTCACCGACTCGGGCGGCTTTCAGGTCTTCAGCCTGCGGGAGCGGCGGACGATCGACGAGGAGGGCGTCACCTTCGCCTCGCACCTCGACGGGTCGCCGCAGCGGCTCACGCCCGAGCGGGCGATGCAGATCCAGGCGCTGCTCGGCAGCGACGTGGCGATGGCCTTCGACGAGTGCCCCCCGTCGGATTCCGAGCGGGCGATCATCGAGGCGGCGATGGCGCGCACCACCCGCTGGGCCCGCCGTTGCCTGGCGACGACGCCCGCCCCCGGGCAGCTGCGGTTCGGAATCGGGCAGGGGGGCGTGCACCTCGACCTGCGGCGGGCGCACTTGGCCGAGCTGCGCGAGCTGTCGTTCGACGGCTCCGCTTTCGACGGATTCGCGCTGGGGGGCCTGGGCGTGGGCGAGGCCCCCGAGGTGATGCACGGGGTGATCGCCGAGGTGGCGGGCGACATGCCCGCGGAGAAACCGCGCTACCTGATGGGAGTGGGGACCCCCGAGGACATCTGGCAGGCGATCGGCGCCGGCATCGACATGTTCGACTGCGTGATGCCGACGCGCAACGCGCGCAACGGCCAGCTCTTCACCAAGGCGGGGCGGCTGAACATCGGCAACGCCCGCCACCGCGACGAGGACCAGCCGGTCGAGGCCGGGTGCGCCTGCGCCTGCTGCGCGCGCTATAGCCGGGCGTACCTGGCGCATCTCTTTCACGCCAAGGAGCTCCTCTACTATCGGCTGGCCACGGTCCACAACCTCGAGCACTACTTGAGCCTCGGGCGCCGGGCACGGGAGCTGATCGCCGGCGGGACGTTCCCGCCGACGCCGTGGTAAACGATGGGCGATGGGCAAACGCATCGGCGTGGTGCTTTCCGGGGCCGGGTGGGGTGACGGCAGCGACGCGGCGGAGACGATGCTGGCGATCGTGGTCGCCGAGCGGGCCGGGGCGAAGATCATCTGCGCCGCGCCCGACCGCGATCAGCGAACCGTCGTCGACCACCTGAGCGGCGGGATCGTTCAGGCGGCGACGCGCAACGCCCGCGTCGAAGCGGCGCGCCTGTCGGGCGGCCCGGTGCTGCCCCTCGCCGAGCTGCGGCCGGAGGCGATCGACGGGCTCCTGGTTCCGGGCGGGGGCGGGGCGGGGACGACGCTCTCGGACTACGCGGACAAGCACGAGCTCTGCACGGTCGATCCCGATCTGGCCAAGCTGCTGCGGGCGCTCCTGCCGCTGCACAAACCGATGGGGTTCATCGGCCTCTCGGCGTTGCTGGCGGCGCGCGTGCTCGGGCCGGTGGCGGGCGTGCGCGTCACGCTGGGGCCGAAGGGAACTGCGCTGGCCAAGCACGCCGCCGTCATGGGAGCCGACGTGCGACCGGCGACCGTCGTCGACGTCATCAGCGACGAAAAGGCCCGCGTCCACACCACGCCGGGGTTCCTGGCCGAGGAGCCGACCCTCCCCCAGGTGGCCAAGGCGATCGACGAGCTCGTACGCGCCGTGGTCAACCCCACCGCCCGCCCCGGCGGCGGTCGCCCCCGCAAGGGGTAGCGGGAGCGCGGGAGGTGTGGGACCTCTCAGGGTCCCACGGTCTACTAATCGCGTCGAGCGTAGCGCGGCTCCGCCGCGCGGAGCTCATCGCGGGGGGTGTGGGACCCTCTCAGGGTCCCACAGTTTACAATCTACTGATCCAGGCCGCGGTTCCGCTTGATCTGGTCGAGGACCTTGCCGTACTCGACCTCCCAGGTGGAGGTCCCCTCTTCCAGGTTCTTGATGCGGCGGCGTACTTCCTCGTCCAGCTCCTCGTCGACCTGCATGTGCTTCTTGAGGATGTCACCCATCCGCTTCCGCAGCACCGTGTCGTCGACGAAGATCTCTTCGATGTGGGGCGATTGCATGAACGACTCGATCATCTGGGTCGTCATCCACTCGAGCCCGTCCTCGCCGAGGCCGAACGCCTTCTCGCCCGCCAGCGTGCGCTTGATCTTCCCGAACTGCTCGTAGGGGAGGTTGCGCTTCTGCAGCATGTCCTTGGCCTTCTCGGTGATCTCGCGATCGAGCCGGAGGTATTCCTTGAGCACCGCCTGCACATCCATCTCGGCTTCGCTGCGATCGGTCACCGCGATGTCACCGGCGTCAACGAGCGTTTTGACGATTTCGGTGCCGACGAGAGGGATCTTTCCACTGTAAAGGCGCATCTGCTACGCGCGTTATAGGGGTGACGTCCGGGACAGTCAAGGTTCGCAACCACGCTAAATGTGGCAAACTTTGCGGCGCGTGTTCATTCCGCTCCGCGACGACAACCCACGCACGCGTTTTCCGGCGGTCACGCTGCTGCTGATCGCCGCGAACGTCGTCGCCTTTCTGTTCGAGCTGTCGCTGAACGCGCGCGGTCAAAAGCTGCTGACGCTCGAGGCCGGGGCTATCCCCTACGAGATCGTCCACCGCGTCGACATCGGCCCCCGGGACCTGCTGCCGGTCCCGGGCTCGATCTGGACCTCGATGTTCCTGCACGGCGGCTGGATGCATCTCATCGGCAACATGTGGTTCCTCTGGATCTTCGGCGACAACGTCGAGGAGGCCATGGGCTCGTTCCGCTATCTCCTCTTCTATTTCCTGGTGGGGACGGTCGGGGCGCTCGCCCAGAGCTACGCCATGCCCGACTCCCTCGCCCCGATGATCGGCGCCTCGGGCGCGATCGCCGGCGTCCTCGGCGGTTACCTCATGCTCTACCCCCGCGCGCGCATCGCGACCCTGATCATGATCCCCTTCCTCTGGCCGGTCGTCGGCGTGCCGGCCTGGATCTTCCTCGGGCTCTGGTTCCTCGCGCAGTTCACCCTCGGCGCCGGCTCGGGCGTCGCGTGGATGGCGCACGTGGGCGGCTTCCTGGCGGGCCTCGGCCTGGTTCGCCTCCTGGCGCACCACCGCGGCGGCCCGCCCGCCGCTCCGGTCGAGTACATTCCGCCCGCGCGCCGCGCCTCTTGGTGACCCGGATCGCGACTCGGTGCTTGACACCACCGTCGCCTTGCGCAAAATCGCGCCCCGAACCCGCATAGGATTCCGAAGTGATCGCGCGGGGGCGAGACGGCTTCGCCGGCTCGACCCCATCGCGAGAGGTTCGGAGCCCTCCCAGGGTTCCGAAGTAGATCGGCGGATTAGCTCAGTTGGTTAGAGCAGGCGTTTCATACGCGCCGGGTCCGGGGTTCGAGTCCCTGATCCGCCACGAGATGTTGTCGAATGAATGTCGCGGGGGGCGCGGGACCCTTCGAGGGTCCCGATGAAAAAAGTCGACAAACCCTGGGGACACGAGACGATCTGGGCGGTCACCGACCGCTACGTCGGCAAGGTGCTGCACATCAAGAAGGGCGAGAAGCTGTCGCTGCAGTACCACCGGAAGAAGGACGAGACGGTGATGGTCTGGTCGGGGCGGATGACGTTCGAGCACTTCGCCGAGGGGGAGCAGCCCCAGTTCAAGGAGCTGGGACCGGGCGAGGCCTTTCACGTCACGCCGGGGCTGCGTCACCGGATGATCGCCCTCGAGGACACCGACGTGTTCGAGGTCTCGACGACGGAGCTCGACGACGTCGTGCGGCTGGAGGACGCCTACGGCCGCCAGGGTACGTCGGCCCCCTGAACGTAGACGCCGCCAAACCTTGACGGCGCGGTGAAGGGCAGGCTAAACCCCCCATCGCCATGTACGACACGTCCGACATCCGCAAGGGCTTGAAGATCATGATCGACGGCGCGCCTTACACCGTCGTCGAGTTTCAGTTCGTCAAGCCGGGGAAGGGCGCCGCCTTCACGCGCACCAAGATGAAGAACCTGCTCACGGGCGGCGTGCTCGAGCGCAACCTGCGCTCGGGCGAGCGGCTCGAGCCGGCGGACGTCGAGGTGAAGACGATGCAGTACCTCTACTCGGACGCCGACTCGTTCGTCTTCATGGACACGACGACCTACGACCAGGTGCAGATCCCCAAGAGCACGATCGGCGATTCGGCCGGGTTCATGCCGGAGAACACCAACGTCGAGGTGCTGTTCTTCAACGGCCGCGCCGTCGACGTGACGCTGCCGAACTTCATCGAGCAGCCGGTGGTCGAGACCGATCCGGGGTTCCGCGGCGACACCGCCACCGGCGCCACCAAGCCGGCCCGGATCCCCACCGGGGCCAGCGTCAACGTGCCGCTGTTCATCAACGTCGGCGACGTCATCAAGATCGACACGCGCACCGGGCAGTACCTCGAGCGCCTGAGCCGCGGGTAGACCGGGCTATCCGTCATGGGGGCCTCCCGCGCCGCGCTCGAGGCGCGGGAGAAGATCGTCCGCGAGCTTCGGCGGCGCTTTCAGGACTGGGGGTTTTTGGAGGTCACGACGCCCGCGCGCGTCCGCTCGCCGGGACAGGAGGTGCACCTCGACGCGATTGCGGCCGGCCAAGTTGATGGTGAAGCGCGCTGGCTCATCACCTCGCCCGAGTACCACCTCAAGCGCCTCTGCGCGGAGGGGCTCGCGCCGCTCTACGAGATCGCGCGCTGCTGGCGAGCCGACGAGACGGGGCCGCACCACCGGACCGAGTTCACCATGCTCGAGTGGTACCGCGCCGAGGCGCCGCTCGCGGCGCTGGCCGACGACTGCGAGGCCCTGGTCGAGGTGGCGCTGCGCGCGGCGGGGCGCGATCCGGCGGCGCTGGGTCTCTGCGCGCCGTTCGCTCGCACGACGGTCCGGGACCTCTTCGCCGAGCACGCCGCGATCACGCTGGCGGGCGACGAGCCGGCCGAGGCGCTGGGCGCGGCCGCCCGCGAGGCCGGCGTCGCGCTGGGGTCGGCGACCGCCTGGGACGACATTTTTTATCAGGTGTTCCTCGACCGGATCGAGCCGGTGCTGGCCAAGGCAGGGCCGACGTTCGTCTTCGACTGGCCGGCGCCGCTGGGGGCGCTGGCGCGGCCCAAGCCCGGGGATCCGCGGCTGGTCGAGCGGTTCGAGCTCTACGCCGGGGGGCTCGAGCTGGCCAACGCCTTCGGCGAGCTGACCGACCCGGTCGAGCAGCGCCGCCGGTTCGAGGAGGAGGCCCGCACGCGCGCCATCCGCGGCAAAGCGGTCTACCCCCTCGACGAGGCGCTTTTGGCCGCGCTGCCGCGCATGCCCCCGACCGCCGGAATCGCCTTGGGTCTCGACCGCTTGATCATGCTCGCGCTGGGGGCGGGTGACATCTCGAACGTCGTCGCCTTCTAGCGGCGCATAAACCTTGCCCGTTTTTCGCTTCCCTGCTATGCGTTTGCGCGGCTGGAGGCCGTCTTCGTGACTCAACTTCTAAATGCATTGGCGCAGGCTGCTCCCACGGGGGGTGGCGGCGGATCGATCCTCAACTCGCCGCTCGTCCCGATGATCGGGATCTTCGCCATCTTCTATTTCCTGCTCATCCGCCCGCAGTCGAAGAAGGCGAAGGAGCACCAGAAGATGCTGTCGGAGCTGAAGAAGGGGGACGACGTGGCCACCCAGGGCGGGATCATCGGCAAGATCACCGGCATGAAGGACAACGAGGTCACGCTGCAGGTTCAGGAAGGGGTCCGCATCCGCTTCCTCCGCAGCGCCGTCACCGGCGTCTACACGGGCGGAGAGCCCGCGCCCAAGACCGAAGCGAAGGCGTCGTAGCCCGACGCCGGTAACCGGAAGCAACGATTTCACATGGAACGCTCTTGGTGGTGGAAGGCGGCCCTCTACGCGGTCGTCACCGTGCTGGCCGTCCTTTATCTGATCCCGACGGTCGTGCCGGAGAACAAGCAGCCGTCGTTTATCAAGAAGTACTTCGAGAAGCGGATCGAGCTGGGGCTCGACCTGCAGGGCGGCTTGCACCTCGTTTACGAGGTCAACGTCGACAAGGCGGTCTCGGGCAAGGTCGACCGCCTCGCCTCGGACATCGAGGACCGGCTGCACAAGGACAAGGGCGTCGCCGAGCTGAACGTCAACCGCGAGGGGCGCGACGACATCACCCTGACGTTCAAGCCGCCCGCGGACGAGGCGAAGCTCGATGATTCGATCCTGAAGGAGTACCGCAAGACGCTCGACGTGGTGAGCCGCGACGCCAGCACGGGGGTGGTGAAGCTGCGGCTCGATCCCGATCAGATCGAGGACATCCGCGACTACGCGCTCCGCCAGGCGATCGAGACCATCCGCGGCCGCGTCGACAAGTTCGGCGTCTCCGAGCCGACCATCATCAAGAAGGGGACCGACATCATCGTCGAGCTCCCCGGCTTGAAGCCGTCGGACTTCGAGCGGATCAAGTCGATCATCGGGCGCACCGCGCAGCTCGAGTTCAAGATCGTCGACGACGGCTCGGAGTACATGCGCAAGGTGGCGGCCGCGGTCCCCAAGGGCTCGGGCATCGAGGTGCTCCCCGAGTCGTGGACCGAGAAGGACACCGGCAAGTCCCACGAGGACGTGGAGCTCAAGTCCAAGAGCCGCGAGACGCTGGAGAAGTTCTTCGCCGGCCTGACCGGCGATCTGGCCCTCCCGGACGATCACGAGATCGGCTACGAGGAGGTCCAGGCCCGCAACGAGAGCGGCGAGGCGACGCCCGATCACTCCTGGCGGACCTACTACCTGCACAAGCGGGCGCCGCTGACCGGTGAGTACCTGGCGAACGCCGAACAGACCTGGGACCAGCAGACGGGGCGCCCCGAGATCTCCTACGAGATGGACCGCCAGGGCGGCGTGCTCAACGAGCGGCTCACCAGCGAGAACGTCGGCCGCAAGATGGCCATCCTCCTCGACGACCAGGTGAAGAGCGCGCCGGTCATCGAGAGCCGGATCGGCGCCCGCGGCCGCATCACGCTGGGCGGGTTCGGCGACCCGATGGCTCAGCAGCAGGAGGCCAAGGACCTGGTCAGCGTCCTCCGCTCGGGCGCGCTGCCGGCGCCGCTGCACAAGACCTTCGAGACCCAGGTCGGCCCGACGATGGGGCGCGACGCCATCCAGAAGGCCAAGGTCTCGATGTACATCGGGGCGGCGGCGGTCGTCCTCTTCATGCTCATCTACTACCGGCTGTCCGGGATCATCGCGGTCGTCGCCATGGTCCTGAACATGCTCTACATGATCGCCATCCTGGCGGCGTTCGAGGCGTCGCTGACGCTCCCCGGGATCGCCGGCCTCGTGCTGACCATCGGCATGGCGGTCGACGCGAACATCATCATCTACGAGCGCATCCGCGAGGAGCTGCGCACCGGCAAGTCGGTGCGGACGGCGGTCGACACCGGCTTCTCGCGGGCGTTCTGGACGGTGTTCGACGCCCACGTGACGAACTTCGTGGCGGGCGTCGTCCTCTACTCGTACGGGTCGGGGCCGATCCGCGGCTTCGCCGTCACGCTGCTGGTCGGCATCATCACCAACCTCTTCACCTCCTACTGGCTGTCGCACTGGATGTTCGACGGCGTCGTCGGGCGCCGGGGCTCCGCGCGCGCCACCCTTTCCATCTGAGGACGCGATGCCGGCCGTCAACACCCAGCAGAAGTTCTTCGAGATCATCAAGCCCGGCTCGAACTACGAGTTCATCGGGCGGCAGAAGTACTGGATCGGGCTCTCGATCGTCCTGGTGACGCTGACGTTCATCATGCTTCCGCTCAACGCCTACGTGTTCAAGTCACGCGGGCACATGCTGAACTGGGGGGTCGACTTCCGGGGTGGCAGCGAGATCCTGATCGAGTTCTCCAAGCCGGTGCAAGCGGGCGAGATTCGCAAGACGCTCGCCGACGCCGGCTTCGCCGACGCCGACGTCGTCAAGTACACCGACCCCACGGGCAAGAACCAGTGGGAGTACATGATCCGCATCGGCGCCGTCTCGGTCGTCTCCGAGCAGCAGGCCAAGCAGATCCAGGAGTCGCTGGCGCACGAAGGCGACGCCACGCTGAAGAAGTTCGAGTGGTCCGAGGGGGGCGACAAGGTCTACCTCCGCTACGACAAGCCGGTCGAGCCGTCAGCCCTGGCGAACTCGCTCAAGGCGCTGGGGGTCAACACCAACCAGGTGCAGCCGTTCGGTCGCTCCGAGGAGCACACTTACGAGGTGACGCTGGTGGGCCTGGACATCGAGATCCGCCACGCGCTCGACACGCGCCTCGGCGAGGGGGCGGTGGCCGCCATCCCCTCGGTCGAGTCGGTCGGCGCCAAGGCCGGCAAGCAGCTGCAGGTCGACGGCGCGCGGTCGCTGCTCTACGCCATCCTGCTGATCATGGTGTACATCGCCTTCCGCTTCGACCTCCGCTACGGCCCGGGGACGGTCGTGGCGCTGCTCCACGACGCGGTGATCACCGTCGGCGCCTTCGCCGTGACCTACAAGGAGTTCTCGCTCACCACGGTGGCGGCGGTCCTGACCATCATCGGGTATTCGATGAACGACACCATCGTCGTCTTCGACCGCATCCGCGAGAACGCCACGCGGCTGCGCGACCGCCGCTTCGACCGGATCGTCAACCAGTCGATCAACGAGACCTTGTCGCGCACCATCTGGACCAGCGCGACCGTCTTCTTCGTCACCTTCGCGATGAACGTCTTCGGCGTGGGCGTCATCCGCGACTTCGCCTTCGCCATGAACGTGGGCGTCATCGTCGGCACCTACTCGTCGATCTTCATCGCCAGCCCGATCCTCATCTGGCTGAACGACAAGTACGTCTCCAGCCAGAAGCGCCAGCAGGCCTCCGGCCGCAACGTCCGCCGTCCCCGCAAGGACGAGGACGAGCCCGACGTTTAGGCGGGAAAGCTAGCTCCCCCACCGGCCCCCTCTCTGCGTTGGGCCCGGCGCGGCGAAGCCGCGCCTCCGTGGGGCTTGGACTCGCTCGCGATGCTCGCTCTGGCGTTTTGCGGTAGTTGATCGGTGAGTTATCCACAGGAGGCGGTGTTAGGGTGGCGGCGTGACGATTGCGTGGCGCGCGCCTTCGATTGACGATCGGGTGGCGGCGGCCTTGGCAAATGAGGCCAAGCTGCGGCCGTTGACGGCGCGCCTGCTGGTGGGGCGGGGGATCGTGAAGGCGGAGATGGTTTCGAAGTTTCTCGAGCCGCGGCTGGGGGATCTACGGCGGCCCGAGGGGATGGCGGATCTGCCGCGCGCGATC
>DATNDC010000182.1:0-20311 GCA_035607055.1 Polyangia bacterium | reverse complement strand
TCAGCCCGGGACCTTGGAGGCCATCACGTCGAGCTGCTCGATCTGGGGCGGCTTCGCCAGCAGCTCCGAGGCCTTGGCCATCAGCGCCGCGGCGATGGGCCCGTTCAGGTGGGCCTTGCGCCCGGCGTCGCTCGGGAAGGCGTCGAAGATCCCGAACGTCGACGGTCCGAGACGCAGCGCGAACCAGACCGTCGTCTCGGCTTCCTGTTGCGCGAGCGGCAGCGCGCCCGAGAGAAACTCCGCCACCGCCGACTCCTTGCCCGGCTTGGCTTCCAGCTTGACCCACAGACCTACGCGCACCATGGGGAACCTCCTTGGATGCACCCCTCATGGATCCGCTGAAGCCTCGCGGCAAGGGCGAATCGACGAGCGCGCGAATTTTTACCGGCGCGCGAGCAGGCGCCAGTCGACCGTCCAGACCGCTCCGCGCTTGATCCAGCGCAACGGGCGCCGCTTCTCGAGCGGCGTGCCGAGCGCGTGGTGATAGAGGTGGTCGATGCGGACGAAGAACCCGCGCGTGTGGAAGCTCTCCGGGCAGGCGAGGCGCGTGCAATCGAGGTGGTGGCAGAACTCGTGCAGCAGTGTATTGAGGAGCGCCTTGGGGCTGGAGACCTTCTCCTGGATCGCGGTGCGCATCCAGACCCGGATCCGTTGCGTCTTCGGCGTGTAGTCGCCGAACAGCTGGTAGGTGCAGACGCCCGCGGTGAGGCGGTGGGGGCGCACCCCCAGCACCCGCAGCGGCGGCTCGGGCACGCCGTAGAAGCCCGACAGGGCCGCCAGCAACTTGGTCCCCGCACGCTGCACGGGCGCCGTCTGGCCCGCGGCCATCGCCTCGGCGAGCCCGCGCGCCAGCGCCGGAATCTGGCCGTCGGTGGAGAGCGGCACCGCCACGATGGCGTCGCTGCGATCATATTCGCGGCGCTTGGCCGCGCTCCGCGGAAGTGGATCCGTGATCACCCGGGCTCAGTCTAGCGCGTTGGCGGAGTTGGAATCGGGCGGTTACTATCGACCCCGAGCATGGCGAAGACGGCGCTCATCACCGGTGCCTCGTCGGGGTTGGGGCTCGAGCTCGCGCAGCTGTTCGCGGCCGACAAGCACGACCTCGTGCTGGTCGCCCGCCGGCGCGACCGGCTGGAGGAGATCGCCACCCGGCTGGCGGCCGAGCAGGGCGTCGTCGCCGGCGTGATCTCGGCCGACCTGGCCGACCCGGGGGCCCCGCAGCGGATCGTCGACGAGCTCAAGCGACGCGGCGCCGAGATCGAGTTCCTGGTGAACAACGCCGGCTTCGGCACCACCGGCGCGTTCCTCGAGCGCGACCTCCTGCGGGAGCTGGCCATGGTGCAGGTGAACGTCACGGCGCTGGTCCACCTGACCGGGCTCTTGCTGCCGTCCATGGTCGCCCGGCGGAGCGGCCGGATCCTCAACCTCGGCTCGACCGCCGGGTTCCAGCCCGGCCCGTACATGTCTGTCTATTACGCCACCAAGGCGTTCGTGAACTCGTTCACCGAGGCGCTGGCCCACGAGCTGCGCGGCACCGGCGTCACCGCCACGGTGAGCTGCCCGGGCGCCACCGCCACCGAGTTCGGCAAGGTGGCCGGCAACGAGCTGACCGCGCTGTTCAAGATGGGCGCCATGAGCGCGCGCGAGGTCGCCGCCCACGCCTATCGGGCGATGATGGCGGGCAAGGCCACCGTCATCCCAGGGACGCGAAACAAGATCCTGATTCAGGGACAGCGTCTCCTCCCGCGCGCGCTCACCCGGACCATCGCGGCGCGCCTCAATCAGCCCGATCGGCGGCTCATCGTCCGAAAGTCATCGGGAAGGTGAGCACCGACTCGCCCCCCGTCGGCGACGGCGGGAACGTGAGGTCGCGCAGCGCCTCCACCATGCAGAGCTCGGGATCGCCGCCGCCCAGCGTGGAGCCGAGCACCTCGGCCAGCGGCACGCGCCCCCGGCCGTCGATCGAGAGCCGGAACGTCACCCGGCCGGCCAGCGACGAATCCTTGGCCTGCTCCTTCGCGTAGCAGGCGTCGAGCTTGCCGCGAGCGCCGCGCAGGACCGTCTCTGCGTCGGCTCTATTGATGCTCCCCACCACCTGCAACCCGCCACTGGCCGGCGGACGAGGCGCCACCATCCGGTGGTGGCCGTGCGGCGGTCCGGACGCGTCGGCGGGCGCGTCGACCGGCGCGTCGATCGGGTGCTCGGTGGCCGCGTCACGCACCGCGGCCGCGAGCGGACGGTGGGGCGCGGCGTCGGTCGCGCCCGGGGCCGGCGCCGCCGCGTGGCGCGTGCAGGCGACCGCGGCGAGCACGAGCGCCGCCATCACCGCGGGCGCGAAGCCACCCCGTCGAGCCGACTGCCGCACGACTGCCGAGATCGACATCCCTCACCTCCCGTCCGCCGAATCTGGTCATACTAACCCGGAGGTCAAATCATGAGCGCATCCACCGCCCCGGAGCCGATCGCGCTCGTCATCGAGGCACGGCCGCGCGATCTGGGCGGCTTTGGCGTGCGCCGCGCGCTCCCCTCGGGGCGGCGTCGGATGGTGGGGCCCTTCATCTTCTTCGATCACCTGGGGCCGACCGCGCTGCCGCCCGGACGGGGCATCGACGTCCGCCCGCACCCGCACGTCCGCCTGGCGACGGTCACCTATCTGTTCGCCGGCGAGATGGTCCATCGCGACAGCCTCGGCTCGCACCAGCCGATCCGCCCCGGCGACGTGAACTGGATGCTGGCCGGCCGCGGGATCGTCCACTCCGAGCGGACCGGCGACGAGGTCCGCCGCCGCGGCGGCCCGCTGCACGGGATCCAGTCCTGGGTGGCGCTGCCGCGCGCCGCAGAGGAGAACGCCCCCTTCTTCGATCACCACCCGGCCGCGACCATCCCCACGGTCGAGCGTCCGGGCGCGGCGCTGCAGGTCGTGGCGGGGACCGCCTACGGCGCCCGCTCGCCGGTCCGCGTCTCGTCGCCGACGCTGTACGTGGCGGCGACGCTCGAGGCGGGCACCACGCTCCCGCTGCCCGACGAGCACCCCGAGCGCGCCGTCTACGTCGTCGAGGGCGAGCTGGCGGTCGGAGGGCGTCATTTCGGACCCGGCGCCCTGGTCGTGCTCCACCCCGGGCCCGTCGAGGTGCGGGCCGTCGCTTTGGCGCGGCTCTGCATCATCGGCGGCGCGCCGCTCGACGGCGAGCGGCACATCTGGTGGAACTTCGTCAGCAGCTCGGCCGAACGAATCGAGCGCGCCAAGGCCGACTGGCGCGAGGGGCGGTTCGGCCTCGTCCCGGGCGACGAGCGCGAGCTCATCCCGCTGCCCGAAGGCTGAGCCCCTTTTTCCGCCAGCGCGACGCAGATTGCCGCCAGCGCGACGCAGATTGATCATCATGAGAGCGATCGGCCTGCCCTTGGTCGCCGCCATCGCGGCTCTGCTGGTGGGGACCGGGGCCGCGCGCGCGCAAACAGCGACGTCGACCGCGAGCCCGCTCTCCACGACCACCGGCCCGCCACCGGGGACGGGGCCCGGCGGCTACACGGGCGGCGGCCTCGGCTCGAGCAGCTTCTCCCTGGCCGCGCCGGCAGCCGGCAGCACGGCCGCCGGCGCGGGCAGGTCCGTCACGACGGCGAACCCTGCGCCGACCACGGCCACGTCCGACATCCTCACGCCGACGGGGACACCCTCGGCCACGTCACCCGCGAGCACCCCGACGCCGACCGGGACGCCCGCGGCGTCGACAGGGCCGCTCATGACGGCGACCTCGGCCGTTGCCGCCGCGCCCTCCACCCCCCCCGCCATCGGCCCGACCGCGCCGCCGCGGGGCGTCTCGGCCCTCGGGGAGGCGCTCTCCGCCTCCGGGACCGCCGTGACCCCCTCGACCATCACCACGCCGACCACCAGCCCCTCGCCGACGGGTGCGCCCGCGCCCACGTCGACGTTCGGCGGCGCCCCGGCGGGCGGCGCGATCGGAACCGCGCCCGCCGCCACGACGCCCACCGTGACCTCCCAGTACCCCTCTCTGCTCGACTGAGCCCGCGCTACTGCGTGGTCCCGCCGCCGTAGCTCGGCACCGACGTGGAGCTGGGCGGGTTGGGCGCCCCCACGTTCGGCCCCGGCAGGGTCGTCGACGGCGTGCTCGTCGATGGCGTGCTCGAAGGCGCTCCCGGCAGACTGGTGCCGGGGGTCGCGGTCGGGGTCGCGCCGGGGACCGTCATCCCGCCCGCGGCCCCGCTCGGACCGTAGTTGGGTGCGCCCATGTTGGTGCCGTTGGTGCCGTTGGTGCCGCTCGGTCCGTTGGTCCCGTTCGACCCGTTGATGCCGTTGCTGCTGCCGGTGCTGGGCCCGCCGTAGGTCGTGCCAGAGCCCATCCCGCTCGAGCTCGCTCCCGCGCTGGTTCCCGTCTGCGCGACGAGACGCCAGCCGCCGAACGGCGTACCCGTCGCGACCGCCGCCCGCGCCGCCCGCGTCTCGACCGCCGGTGGGTTCACCGCCATCGCCTGCGCTCCCGCTGCCGCTGGAAGAATGAAGATCATGGACTTTTCCTCCTGCGACGAATGTGGGACCCGTTCGCCCGCTGGCCAGGCCTGGCACCCCGACGCTCAGCCCTGCGCGCGGCCCGTCGATATACTCGGTGCATGGAGCAGCTCCACCTCCACCTCGAGCTTCTCGTCCGCATCCTGGTCGGGACCGTTCTCGGCGGCGCCATCGGCTACGAGCGCGACCTGCGCGGCCGCCCGGCCGGCCTGCGCACCCACGCCATCGTGGCGCTCGCCTCGGCCACCTTCATGGTCGTCTCGACGCGGTTCTTTTACTTCCAGCACTACGGCAAGGACGACCTCGTCGCGGTCGATCCCTCGCGCATCGCCGCCTCCGTCGTCTCGGGGATCGGCTTCCTCGGCGCGGGCGCCATCCTGCGCGACGGGATCACCATCAAGGGACTGACCACCGCCGCGGGTCTGTGGCTGGTGGCGGCGATCGGCATGGCCGCGGGCGGCGGCATGTACGTGGAGAGCGTGTTCGCCACCGTGGTCGGCCTCGCGACGCTGACCTTCCTGCGCCGCTTCGAGGACCGCGGCGTGAAGATCTCGCGCCAGCGCCTCACGCTGACCATCGATCCGACGCGCATCTCGGTGGCCGCGATCGTCGACCGCCTCACCAAGCTGGGCGCGACCGTCAAACAGGAGGACTACGAACGCCTCGGCGACGGACCGACGCGGGTGACGCTGGAGATCCAGCTGGCGGTCCCCGCCGACATCCAGACGCTGGTCGACGCCCTCGAGCGCGACGCCGCCGTCCGCTCGCTCAAGCTTCAGCAGCTCTGACCATCGCGTGGGCGTAGGTGAGCTCTGCTCACCGGAGCCCGTCGCGGGAGGGTCGGGAACCCTCCCAGGGTTCCCGAGCTATTCTATCTCGATGACGCCAGGGCAGCGCCAGTGGCCGGGGTGCCAGCGGCCGCGCGGACCGTAGTGCCCCTCGACCCAGTAGCCGCCCGGGCAGTGGCCGGGGTGCGCCGGACCGACGTAGCAGCCGGCGCCGATCGTGCCGAGCGCCAGGCAGAGCCCGAAAATCGCCAACATGCGTCGAATCGCCATGGATCCTCTCTCGCCCCCAGGATGAGGCGCCCACCTACAAAGTAACTCTGACTTTGCCGACGGGAAATGACGAGGCTCACGGTCACTTGGTGAGCTGGCACTTGCGCAGATCGTTGTCGCTGAACCAATCGGCCACGGCGACCGCCGCGCGCGCGTACGCGCCGTCGCCGCGGAGGTGACCGCTCCACTTGGCGCCGCGGTTGGTGGCCAGGAGGTGGCACTGGAAGTCGACCGTCACGTCGGGGAGCACCGGGACTGCCACGCGCATCCCCTTGTTGGTCCCGCGCAGATCGAGATCCAGCGTCAGGTGCGGCGGCAGCGCGCGGTACCAGGCGCCGGAGGCACGCGGCTTCCCCGCCGCCGCCGGCTGCTTCTTCCCGCCCCGGGACGAGTCGTACGAACCGCCCGCCACCGCCACCTGGCCGTCGATCCGGAGCTCGCTGCGGCCGTCGCCGGACAGACGCAGGTTGGCGTCCAGATCGGGGAGATAGAGCTTGGAAGAGGGATCGCCGATCCGGAGGTCTTGTCCCTCGAACGGAACGTCGACGGCGCCGAGGCGAAACGGCGACAGCGAGGCGAGCACCGCCGAGGCGGGCGCACCGGGGCGACCGATCGTCACGGCGCCGACGCCCGCGAGGTCGACGCGCAAGGTGTCGGTGCGCAGCGTGTCGCCGTGGGCTTCGACCACCCCGCTCGCCCGCGCCGCGGGCGTGCTGGGCGCGAGCTGCACCGTGAGCCCGTCGAGCCGCGCCTTGCCGTCGACGCGCGGGCCGGGGGTGGCCCCCAGCGTCCCGCTGACCTGCGCGTCGATCGCCGCCTTCCCGCGCGCCACCACGCCCGCCGGCAAGCGCACCGGAAATGCGGCGGCGTCGAGCTCGGCGCCCATCGTGAGCGCGAGGCGCGTCTGCTCGAGATCCTCGAGATCGACGAGCGCCCGCCCCCCGAGGCCGGCGCGCAGCCCCGGCGTGACCAGCGTGAGGCCGGAGACCGTGACCGCGTTGCCGTCCAGGGTGATCTGGCCGCCGGGCTCGATGCCGATCGGCGCCGGCCAGCGCGGCGTGCGGAAGGCGAGCGCGCGCGCGATCTGGAGGTTCCCGCTCACGTGCGGCCGGACCGACACCGCGCGGAGGTCGGCGAGGTCGGGGGCCAGCGTCAGGTCGAAGGCCAGCGCCCCCTGGGCGCTCTTGAACACCCGCGACCACAGTTGCGGCCAGCGCGCGATGTCGACCTCCCCCTTGAGCCGCGCGCGCGCGTCGACGCCGTGCGCCTCCGCCGTGAGCGCCACGCCCGTCAGGCCCGGCCCGGAGAGGGTGAGCGTCCCGTCACCGGAGAGACCGTCGGCGGCGCGGTAGCCGACCTTCACATCGCCCGAGAGCGCCAGCGGCGCCCCCGCGAACGGCGCCGGCAGCCAGGGGCCGAGCGCCCGATCGCGGATGGTGACCGTCGCCTCGAGCGACGGGTTGGGGCGCCGGCGAACGCGCGCCTGAACGGTGATCCCGGGATCGACGGTGGCGTCGACCTCGCCGCGCTCGGTGCCGACCCGAAGCGAGGTCTCGACGTCGCCGACCGGGCGACGGCCCATCGCCAGCGCGCGGACGTCGATCTTCCCCTCGGCGTTCGGGCGAGCCAGCGTGCCGCCCAGCGTGAGCTCGGCGGCCAGCGTGCCGGTGAGCGGACCGGGGAGCTTGTCGCGCGGCAGGCCAGGGATCGCCGCCACCGGATAGTCGTGAACCCCGACGGTGGCGGCCAGCTTGCCGGCCGCCCCCACGCGCCCGCCCACCTGGATCGTGCCGCCGCCCAACCGGCGGAGCTGAAAGCGCGGAACGCTGAGCCCGGCGTCCGCGGTCAGCAGGGCGTCGAGCCGGCGCGGCAGCGCGAACCGCTGGCCCAGGACGCCGACCGTCCCCGGCGGGGGAAAGGAGAGCCCGAGGGCGATCCGCTCGATCGTCCCTTCCGCCGTCGCCCCCAGGCGCAGCGGCCCGGAGACCGCGCCGCCCGGGATCCAGTCCTCGAGCGCGGCGACGGCCAGCGTCCCCCGCGCCGAGACCACCGAGCGCTCCCGACGCGCCCTCCCGACGTCGGGCCGCCGGGCGGAGGTGGCGAACGCCACGCGCGCGTCGACGCGCGCCGAGAGCCCGGTCCAGTCGGCGCGGAGGCCGTCGAGCCGCAGCTCCGCGTCGGCGAGTCGGACACTGGCCACCGAGGCATAAAGCGTGTCCGTTGCCCCGTCCGGAGGGCCGCCGGACTTGCCGATCCGCAGCTGGAAGCGGCGCGGGCCCGACGGCGCGCGCCGCCGATCGAGCCGCAGATCGGCGTCTGGAATCTCGGCCTCGATCCCGGCCAGCGTGGGCCACAGACGCGCGGTGGCGTGGAAGTGACCGTGCAGGAGGCCGCCCAGAAGCGGCCGCAGCGCCGGATCGAGCATCCAGCCGGTCTCCTGGCCGGCGAAGGCGATCGAGAGGTCCGCGGCGCCATGCGCGACGCGCGCCTCGAGGTGGGTCGGCCCCCCTTCGATCTTCAGCGTCCCTTCGAGCGCCGTGAAGGGGCCCTTGACCGAAGCGATGAGGTCGCCGTCGAGGTGCGTCCCCCAGGCCCCCTGGGGCCGAAAGCTGGCGTCCATCTGGCGGAGCGCGCTGCCGAAGCCCGCCCAGCGAACATCGGCGTCGAGACCCGGGACGCCCGGCGGCAGCTCGGCCGCCTTGAGCGGAAAGATGTTCAGAAACGCCGCCCGGCCCGAGAGACGCGCGCGGCCGGTGTCCGCCGAGGCGACCTCCAGCACGAGGTCGCTCGCCGCCTCGGGCGTCACCGCCACGCGGGCGATGCTGACGGCGTCGAACGGCACCCGCGCCGTCCAGGCCTCGCCCCGGCGGCCGATCCGCAACGCGCCGGCCGGGGCGATCACGTCGCGCGCCTCGAACAGCAGCGGCGGCCCCGAGCCCCCGACGGAGAGCGAGCCGACCGCGTTGGCGCGCCCCAGCTCCAGCTCCCAGGTGGGGAACTCGAGATCGACGTCGACATCCTCGAACTGGACGCTGCGCAGGACCACCGATCCGGCCGCCGCCCCCGGCTTCTTCGGCTTCGCCTTGGCGCGCGGGTTGAGGCAGGCGGCCCGCCCCTCCTCGGGAATGGCGCGAAAGGCGTCGAACGATCCGATCTGGTTGGGGAGCAGCGAGAGCCGCCAGCCGCCGCGCGCCATCAGGACCCGGGAGAGCACCAGGCGGAACGGCCGCAGGTGGACCTCCACCGTCGCCTCCAGGCGCGCCGCCGCGAAGACCGACTTGTCGTCGGGGCCGTCGATCTTGATCCCTTCGATCACCAGCTCCATCGGGCGCCCGACGAGGAGCTGCCAGACCGACGCCCACCCGAGGTGGCCGCCCGAGATCTGGAACGTGCCGCAGAGCGAGCCCGAAGCCTGTCGGACCGCCCAGCGCGCCACCGGTCCCCGCACGACGAGCGGCAGCAGCGTCACCAGCACCGCGAGGCCGCCGACCACCGCCGCCACGATCCGGCCGATGCGACGTCGCCGCGGGCCGGAAGCGTTTTCCATCGTCCTCAGCGTATCAGCTCCGGGACCGGGAAACCTGTAAGGCGCCGCCCGAGCCGGGCCTTCCCGGCACGGCGCCGCGTGCGCATATTCACTGAAAATGACACGGGTCGAGGCGGGTCGCCGCGGGGCCGGGCTCCGGCGCGCGCGCGCAGCCCTGCTCGTGTCGCTCGCCGGGGTGGGGTCCGTGCTGGGGTGCGCGTCACAACCGAAGAAGGAAGCGCCCGTCGTGCGCGGCCTGCGGTTCGAAGGGAACCACGTGGTCTCCGACCGCCAGATCGCGAAGAGGATCCTCACCGCCAAGACCGGCTGGTGGCCGCTGGCGAGCAAGCAGTACTTCGATCCGGTGAGCTGGGAGGCCGACCTCGGGCGCATCGTGCGCCTCTACGAGACGCGCGGCTATTACCAGACGCGGATCGCCAAGGCGACCTCGACGCCCAAGCCGCCCGACGGCGTCGTGCTCGACGTGGTGATCGACGAGGGCCAACCGACCCGCGTCGGAAGCGTCGAGCTGCTGGGCCTGGCCGGGCTGCCGCCCGCCGACCAGGCAGCCGCGCTCGAACGCCTGCCCTTGACCATCGGGGCGCCTTTCCAGGAAAGCGACTGGGAGGCGGCCAAGAGCGGGATCGTGTCGCGCCTGCGCGCGCGCGGCTACGCCCAGGCGAGCGCCGAAGGCGAGACGCTGGTCGACGTCCAGACGCACCAGGCAGCGGTGACGATCATCGTCCAGCCGGGGTTGCGCTACCGCGTGAGCGGGATCGACGTGAAGACGGGCCCCCACGCGCGCGTCCCGGCGCTGTTCGTCTGGGAGCAGGTGCGGCTGGCGATCCCCGAGGGGTCGACGTTCAGCCCCGCGGCGCTCGAGGAAGCGGAGCGCCGCGTGTTCGGCATGGGCCTCTACGGCAGCGTGAAGGTCACCACCGGCACGCCGGACGAAGCGAACGCGCGCATCCCGATCGTGGTGGTGGTGCGCGAGGCGCCGTTCCACACGCTGCGCCTCGGCGGCGGCTTCACCATCGACGAGATCCACAACGAGGTCCACCTCACCTCCGACTGGACCAACCGCGACTTCCTGGGCGGGACGCGCAAGCTGACCCTGCACGCGATGGCCGGGTGGGCGTTCATCCCCAACCTCTATGCCGTCGCCACCGACGAAGTCGCGCTCGCGCCGCGCAGCGGGCCGGTCTTCAATCTGGGCGCGGCGTTCGAGCAGCCGCGCTTCCTCGGGCGGCCGTCGCTGCGGCAACAGAGCGGGCTGGAGTTCGAAAAGACGCTGCAACAGACCTACGACAACCTGGCCGCGCGGGGGTCGGCGGGCGTCGTCTGGCAGCCGTACGCGCGGCTCTCGATCTTCCCCGTCTACCGGCTGGAGTTCGACCACCTGAACGGCTCGCCGATCAACAGCGCGGCGACGGCGCCGCTCACGCTGGGGTGCCAGACGACCTCGGGGACCTGCAACGTGTGGCTCTCGTACCTCGAGCAGATCGTCACCTGGGACAAGCGGGACAAGCCGCTCGAGCCCCGCCGCGGCTACTACGCCAGCCTGTCGATGCAGGAGGGGGGCGGACCGCTGCAGGGGAACTTCGATTACCTCCGCGTGCTGCCCGACCTGCGCGGCTACCTCAGCTTCGGCGAGGACCAGGGGCTGACCTTCGCGGCGCGGCTGCGCGTCGGCGAGCTGTGGCCCACCTCGGGCAACCCGGACTCGAGCGCCGTCGTCACCCGGTTCTACGGCGGCGGCTCGAACGGCATGCGCGGCTTCTCCGAACGGCGCCTGTCGCCCCTGCTCCAGGCGCCGGTGCCGAACACCCTCCCCTCCCAGGGCCTGACCGAGACCGTGCCCATCGGCGGCAACGGCTGGTTCGACGCCAGCGTCGAGGCGCGCTACTCGATCACCTCGACCGTCCGGGTGGCGACCTTCCTCGACTGGGGACAGGTCACGACCGGCCTGTTCGGGTTCGGCGATCTGCCGGGCGTGCTGTGGGCGGCCGGCCTCGGTCTGCGCTACCTGACGCCCATCGGACCCTTGCGCGTGGACGTGGCGCGCCGGCTGCCGCTCGGGACGCTGCCGCCGCTCTTCATCGACAACGCGGGCATCATCCAGCCGCAGTCGTACGCCGTGGACACGAGCTGCTTCGGTCTCTTCGGCTCCCAGCCCGCCACGGTGGTCAGCGACGGCTCCTGCGTCCTGCAAATCTCGATCGGGGAGGCGTTTTGAAGCTCCGCGCCGGCCTCCGCATCGCCGGGCTGACGATCTTCGTCGTGCTGGCGGTCTTGCTGCTGGCGGTGGGCGGCCTGTGGACGCTGGCCGGGACGGACTGGGGCGGGGACGTCATCCGGCGAATTGCGGTGGCCCAGATCGATCGCCGCATCGCCGGCCAGGTCGCGGTGGGCCGGCTGCGCTTCGGCGGCGATCGGTTGACCCTGCAGAGCGTCGTGCTGCGCGATCCCGAGGGGACCGCGGTGGCGAGCGTGGGCGCGGTGGACCTCGAGTTCTCCTTCTGGCCCCTGCTGCGAAGGCGGCTCGAGGTGCGGCGGCTCGAGATCCGCCGGCCCGAGCTGCGGCTGACCCTCGACGAGCGCGGCTCGAACCTGGCGCGGGTGTTCGCCCCCGCGCATCCCGCGCCGCCGCGCGCCGCTGCGGCACCGGCGGCGGCAGAGCCGGGTCCCGATCTGGTCGTCGATCTGCAGGCCTGGTCGGTGAGCGGCGGCGCGCTGACCGTCCGCTCCGGCGCGCCCGAGATCCACGTGGCGGCGATCGACGCCCAGGGGTCGGCCCGCTACGAGGGGCGGCGCGCGGCGCTGCGCGCCGACCTCGGGGTGGTGACCGAAGCCGGGCGCCTCGACGCCCACGGCGACGTCGATCTGGCCCGGGGGCGGCCGGGGCCGGACGGGCTGACCGTCCGGGTGCGCGCGCTCGACCTCGCCGCGCTGATGCGCGACCTGCCGGCGACCGACCTGGCCCTCGACGTCCACGCGCGCGCCGACGGCGCCACGGCGGATCTCGACGCCCGGGCGCCCGGCGCCACCGTGCGCGGGCACGGCGCGCTCGACGACGGCAGGCTCGACGCGCGGCTGCGGATCGAGGCCAGCGATCTGGCGGCCACCGCGCGGAGCCTCGCGCGCTGCCACCTGGCGCCGCCCATCGTCCTCGCGGGCCGCGGCCGGATCGACGTCGCGCTGGCGGGGCCGGTGGCGCGACCGTCGCTGCGGGTGGCGGCGCGCATCCCGCAGCTGACCGTGGGGCACGACGGCGTGCGGGAGCTGACCGTCAGCGCGACGTTCCCCCGGCTCGACGCGCCGACCGCGGTCGATCTCGATCTGGCCGCCGCCGGCGCCCGGATCGGCGGCCGGGCGCTGGGCGGTCTCGCGGCCACGGTCCGGGCGGTGGGACCCGGCGTCCACGCCGACCTCCACCTCGCGACCCCGACGCCGGTCGCCCTGCAGATCTCCGGGCGCCGGCTCTCGCTGCGCGCGGTGGAGATCGCGACGCTCTCGCTGCGCACCCCGGAGGCGACCTGGTCGCTGGCCCACCCCGCCCGCCTGGCGGTGGGCGGCGGCCGGACGACGCTCGCCGGCTTCGACCTGCGGGCCGGTGACCAGAGCATCGCGGCCGACCTGGACCAGGTGGGGCGCCGCGGGCACCTGCGCCTGCGGGTGGCGCGCCTCGAGCCGGCCCGGCTGCCCCGGCTGCTGGTGCCGCGGGCGCTGGCGCAGGCGGGGCGCATCGACGTCGACCTCGATCTCGCCTTCACGCCCGCGCGCCTCGACGGCCGGATCACCGCGCACGCGCTGGGGACGGGGCTCGAGGCCACCTTCGATCTGCCAGCCGCCTGGCCGCCGCGCGGCGGCCGCGGGCCGCTGCGACTGACCCTGACGACCGAGGAGATCGACCTCGCCACCACCGCCCGGACCGTCGCCGCGCTGACCGGAAAACAAACCCCGCTCGATCCCCGGGGGAAGGTCCGGCTGGCCGTCACCGCCGACGGCGACGCCGCGCGCCCGCGGCTCGAGCTCCACCTCGGCGCGCGCGGGCTGGCGCTGGCGGGGCGTCCGCTCGGCGACCTGACCGTCGATCTCCAAGGCAACGACGATCGCCCGCTCTCGCTGCGCCTCCTGGCCACGCGGCCCGACGCGCCGCCCGCTTCCCTGACGGCCACCACGCCGCTGTCGCTGCGGGCGCTGCTGCGCGCTCGCCCCGGTCGGCGCGCGCTGCTCCGCACGCCGTTCCAGGTCGAAGGGCAGATCGAGCGCGCTTCGCTGGCGACGGCGGCGAAGCTGGCTGGCCTGACGGCGGTCAGCGGGGGGACCGTCTCCCTCCGACTGGCGGCGCGCGGCACCGCGCTCGATCCGACGGGGACGCTGGCGATCGATCTCGCCGGCGCCAGCGGCCCGCGCTTCCCCGCCACCGACGGGCGCGTCGAGCTGACGCTCGATCGGCGCGCGACGCAGGCGAACGTTCGCCTGCTGCGGCTCGGGCACCCCCTGCTGGCGCTGCAGGCGCGCCTCGGCGCCGGCGCGCCGGCGCTCGCCGATCGGGCGCGCCTGGCCGAGGCCCCCTTGACCTTGCGCGCGGTGGTCGGTCCGCTGGCGCTGCGACGGCTCGGCCTCCCCGCCGACGTGACCGGCGGCGCGCGCGAATCGGCGCTCGGCGGCACGCTGCACGCCGATCTCTCCCTCGAGGGGTCCCTGCGCGCCCCGCGCGTCGTCGCTCACCTGCAAGCCGCCGATCTCAAGCTCGACGAGGCGCGCGTCGGCTACGCCAACCTGGAGCTCGACTACGCGTCGCAAAAAGCGCAGCTCGATCTCCAGGGCGCCTCCAGCAACGGCGGGACGGTCACGCTGCACGCGACGGCCGACGTCGATCTGGGGCTCCCCGCTCTCCGCCCGCACCGCCTCGACCCGCAGCGCCTGCCGGTCGACGTTCGGTTCGCCGCCCGGAAGCTCGATCTGCGGGCGTTCTCCGGGCTCACCACCATGCTCCGCCGCGCGGGCGGCCTGCTCGACGCCGAGGTCTCGGCGCGCGGCACCTTCCGCGATCCGCGCTTCACCGGGCAGGTGACCTGCACGGCTTGCGAGCTGCAGCTGGCGGGAGCCGGCGACTTCCGAGACATCCACCTCGGGCTGCACGGGACCACCGACAAGGTCGTGCTCGACGACCTCTCCGCCAAGAGCGGGGAGGGAAACGGCCGCCTGACCGCGACCCTGACCCGCGATCCGAGCACCGACAGCTACCAGCTCGCCGGGACCGTCGCGGTCAAGCAGATCCCCGCCTACCAAGAGGGGCAGCCGCTGGCGGTCGTCTCGCTCGACGCCGCGCTCGCCGGCAGCTCGGGCGGGCGCGGCAGCGCCGCCCTGGTGAAGGTCGACGTGCACGACGCGCACCTCAAGCTCTCCGACGCCAAGCGCCGGCAGCTGCAATCGATGCGCACGCCCGACGACGTGGTGATCGTCGACGGCGGCAAACCGATCGACCGCGCGCAAGCCAAGAAGCTGCGCGCGCTGGCGGGCCGCTCGGCCGCTCCGCTCGGCGCGCCCGCGGCGACCCCGGCGCCGGCCGAGAGCTCACGCTTCTGGAAGCGGGTGAAGATCGAGGTCTCGGCGCCGCGGCAGCTCTGGGTGAACGGCGGCGGCGCGGCGCTCGAGCTGGGGCTCGAGCCGGGATTCAACCTCGTCGTCGCCCGCGAAACGCGAATTCACGGCCAGGTGATCGTCCGCCGCGGGCGCGTGGACGTCCTCGGCCGCCGCTTCGATCTCAAAGCCGACTCGGCGCTGCAGTTCGACGGCGCCCCCGACCATCCCACGCTCGACGCCACGGCGCAGTTCCAGGACAACCAGGACAACGTGACCGTGCAGGTGACCGCCAAGGGGCCTCTCGAGCACCTCTCCATCTCGGTCAGCTCGCCGAACCGTCCGGACCTCACCGAGGCGCAGCTCTACGGCCTCATCGTGACCGGTCACCTGCCGGGGAGCGGTGACAGCAGCGGCGGCGGCGTGGGGGCCACCGCCTCGAACGAGGCGACCTCGCTGGTGGCCGGCGCGATCGCCGGGCAGATCCAGAAGACGCTGGCCCGCCACCTGCCGCTCGACGTCCTCACCATCGACACCGGGAGCGGCCAGGGGTTCTCCGGCACGCAGCTCGAAGCGGGCCGCTACGTGACCGACCGCCTCTATGTCGGCTACGTCGGCCGAATCGGCGCCGATCCGACGCGCTACCAGAACAAGAACGCCGTCCACGTCGAGTACCAGCTGACCGACCGCTGGCAGATCGCGGGCGAGTACGGCGACGTCGGGACCGGCTCCGCCGATCTGATGTGGCGAAAAAACTACTGAGCGCGAGCGTCGGTCGGGAGGTCTCCGGCGCGCAGCGGGCGGGGCACGTGCAGCTGCGCCTTCACCGCGGGGAGCTCGACCGCGAACGTGCACCCCTGCCCCGGGACGGAGCGGACGCCCACCCGACCGCCGTGCGCGTCGGTGATGCGCTTGACGGTGGCGAGGCCGAGCCCGATGCCCGGCTTGCCGCTCCCCGGTCCGCGGACGTACGGCTCGAACACCTGGTCGCCCAGGGCGGCGGGCAGCCCGGGACCGTTGTCCTCGACCTCGATGCGGACGCGCGGGCGGCCGAGCCGGTCGTTCAGCGCCCGCGCCCGCACGATGATGTGGGGCGCCCGGACGCCGCCCGCGTACTTGATCGCATTGCGCAGCAGGTTCGACACCAGGCTGGCCAGCACCCCCGGGTTGCAGGCCGCCGTCCCGGGCGCGGCGAGCTCGGCCACGATCTCGATCTCCCGCTCGCCGCCGCCGGGCGCGATCTCCTTGATGGCGCCGGCGATCACCTCGGCGACGTCGGCCTCGGCGCCCGCCTCGGGCCGCGCGCCTGCCCGGGCGAAGGCCAGCAGCCCGTCGGCGATGAGGCGCGCCCGCACGATCCCGGCCCGGCCCGACTCGATGGCGCGCGCGGCCCGTTCCGGCGACGCCGTCCCGCGGGCCAGAAGGTCGAGCGAAAGGCTGGTGGCCGACAGCGGCCCCATCACGTCGTGCGCCACCCGCCCGGCGAAGGCCTCCAGCTCCTCGGCGCGCTGCTCGAGCAGCGCCGTCGTGCGCCGAACGAGCCGCCAGGCGAGCAGGCCCGCGGCCACCGTGAGGAGCACGCAGATCGCGTCGAGCACCACCGCGTTGATCACCGACTCGCGCCCCAGCCGGCCGATCGTGCGCCCGAGCTCCCCGCCGCGCGCCGCGTTGGCGTCGATGAGGCGCAGCACCGCGGCGTCCAGCTGGGTGGCCGCCGGCTGCAGGTCTCTCTCCAAGACGGCGCGGACCTGGGTCCGATCGGGATCATCTTTGATCTGTTCGAGTCGCGCGATGGCGGTCGACAGATCTTGTTCGGCCTCCTCGGCGGCCGGGACCAGCGCGTTCTCCTCGGGGAAGGACGGCAACGATCGGTAGCTGTTCCAATCCCGCTCCAGCGCGGCGAGCGCCCGGTCGATCCGCGGGCGCTCGAAGGAGGGGCGCCCCTCCAGCGCGGCGTCGAAGTCGCCGTCCCCCAGCCGCGTGATGCGCCGGAGATCGGCGCGCAGCAAGGAGAGGTGCTCGACGCTGGGCGCGGTGTCGCCCGCGATCTGCTCAGCCGCGCGCCGGATGCTGACGTCGCTCCACTCGGCGACCGCGGTCGAGATCATGAACGCCGCCGCGACCACCCCGAAGGCGATGAGCAACGTCCGGCCGGATGAGTCGAGCTGTCGATCCCGCCGCATAATAGGGGTCTAGCAGGCCCGCCGGAGGGGGCAACTCGGGTGAATCCCTACCCTTCGTTTGCGGGGTGCAACGGATGGGGCAACCGATGAGAAATGGGTGGTAGAAACCCGACCAGGTCATGGCCCGCATCCTGGTCGTCGAAGACGAGAAGGACCTCCAAGAGGTGCTGAGCTACAACCTGCGGCAGGCGGGCCACACCCCCCTCGTGGTGGGCGCCGGCCGGGACGCCATCTCGGCGGTCGGCCAGCACCGCCCCGACCTGGTGCTGCTCGACCTCATGCTCCCCGACGTCTCCGGTGTCGAGATCTGCCGGCGCCTCAAGGGGGACGCGACGACCAAGGACGTCCCCATCGTGATGGTGACGGCCAAGGGGGACGAGGTCGATCGGGTGGTCGGGTTCGAGCTGGGCGCCGACGACTACGTGGTGAAGCCTTACAGCCTGCGCGAGCTGTTGCTGCGCATCGACGCCGTCCTCCGCCGGAGGGCCCCCGCCCCCGCGGGCGCCGGGCGCGGCCTGCTGCTGTTCGGCCAGCTGCGCGTCGATCGGGACGCCCACCGGGTCTGGGTCGGCGAGGAGGAGGTGACGCTCACGGCGCTGGAGCTGCGGCTGCTCTCGACGCTGCTCGAGCGGCGCGGCCGCGTCCAGTCACGACCGGCGCTGCTCGACGACGTCTGGGGAATGAGCGGCGAGGTGACGACCCGCACCGTCGACACGCACGTCAAGCGGCTGCGGGAGAAGCTGGGGAGCGCGGGACCGTACATCGAGACGGTGCGTGGCGTGGGGTACCGCTTCACCCCCGCGCCCGATCACGCCGCCGCCACGGGCGACGGCGGGTCCGGCCACGACGAGCCATGAAGCTCAACATCCGCGGCAAGCTGTTCGCGGTGTCGCTGGGGTTGATCGGGGTCTCCATGCTGGCCGCCGAGCTCTACCTGCGGCCGGCCGTCGAGGAGAACCTGCTCCAGCAAATCCGCAGCGATCTGTTCGCCCGCCTGGCGCTCGTCGAGCACGCGGCGAGCGCCGAGCGCGATCTCGAGCGGGTCCACTGGGACGCGCTGGCCGACGAGCTCGGCCCGCGGGCGCACGGGCGGGTGACCTTCGTCGCCGCGGACGGCGTGGTGCTGGGCGACTCACAGGTCTCGCTCCCGGGGCTGGGCGCCGTCGAGAACCACCGCGAGCGCCCGGAGGTGGCGGCCGCGCTGGCCGGCGGCGAAGGGGTGTCGACCCGCAACAGCGCCACGGTCCACGAACGCTTCATGTACGCGGCGATCCCCCTGGCGCTGCCCGGCGGCGCTAGGGGCGCGGCCCGGCTGGCGGTGCCGCTCGACCAGGTCGACGCCGCCGTCCGCAAGCTGCGCCACATCCTGTGGGGGGCGCTGGGGCTGGCGCTCGTCGTGGCGGTGGTGCTCTCGAGCGCCGCCGCCCAGATGCTCTCGCGCGCGCTCGGCCGCATCATCGAGGCAGCGCAGCGGATGGCCTCGGGGGACCTCGAGGTCCGCACCCGCCCCAGCGGCTCCGACGAGATCGCCGACCTGGGACGCGCGCTCGACGTGATGGCCGGGAACCTGGCCTCCACCCTCACCGCGCTGCGCACCGAGCGCGACCTTTTGGGCGTCATCCTGGAGTCGATGCAGGAGGGGGTGCTGGTGCTCGATCAAGACAGCCGCATGCTCCTCGTCAACCCGGCGCTGCGCGCGACGTTCTCGCTGCGCGCCGACGCCGAGGGACGCGCCGCGCTGGAGCTGATCCGCAACGCCGAGCTGCAGTCGATCCTGGAGCGCGCCGGTCAAGGCGCCGCCCCCGTCACCGGCGAGATTGAAATCACCGGCCCCAAGCCGCGCCGCCTGCTCGTTCACGCGGCGCCTCTCCCCGTGCGGGGGGCGCGCGCGCAGGGGATCCTGGCCGTCTTCGTCGACGTCAGCGAGATCCGGCGCCTGGAGACGCTGCGCAAGGACTTCGTGGCCAACGTCTCGCACGAGCTGCGCACGCCGATCACCGCCGTTCGTTCGGCCGTCGACACCCTTCGCCTGACGCTGGAGCGCGATCCGCCCGCCTCCGATCGCTTCGTCGACATCATCGATCGCAACGCGCAACGTCTGGGCGCGCTGGTCGAGGATCTGCTCGATCTGTCGCGCATCGAATCGAAGGACTATCGCCCCGAGGTGGCGCCCGTCTCGTTGCGCGCCGTCGCCGACCAGGTGCTGTCGCTCCTCCGCCCGCGCATCGAGGAGAAGTCGTTCGACGTGGGGAACGAGATCCCCGCCGAGCTGCCGCCGGCGCGCGCCGACCGCAAGGGGCTCGAGCAGGTGTTCACCAACCTGCTCGACAACGCCATCAAGTACGGCGGCCCCGGCACGCGCGTCCGGCTGCGCGCGCAGAGGGTGGAGAACGCGCTGCGCGTGGAGATCGCCGACTCCGGCCCGGGCATCGAGCCGCGCCACCTGCCGCGCCTGTTCGAGCGCTTCTACCGCGTCGACAGCGGACGTTCGCGCGACATGGGCGGGACGGGCCTCGGTCTCTCGATCGTCAAGCACCTCGTCGAGGCGATGAGCGGGACGATCGGCGTCGACAGCGTCCCGGGCCGCGGCGCCACTTTTTGGTTCACGCTCCCGACCGCTTGAACCGCAAAAACGCGCGCTGAATCGCGGGGTTGGTGTTTTCCCGCACGCGGCGCGCTGGCTTCCGACGCAGCGTGTTCTTTTTGTCACAGATTCGTTACACGGCTGTATCGCGACCGTGGCAAGGTAGGCCTCTCTTTTCGAGAACATGTCGGCCGCCAAGCGAACACTCCGCAGGGTGATTAGGTCTTGGCTGAAGGGCGAGATTCGGGCGCCCCACCTGCTGCGTCGCTGCGAGACCTGCGGCGACAAGTCCTGGCGTCCGCTCGACGAGGCCATCAAGCACGTCGAAGTCGACGCCTGCCTGCCGAACGGCGCCCGCGCCGACGTGTTGCTCACCGACGAGCAGGGGGGCGTCCTGCTGGTCATTCAGCTCGACGGCGGCAGCCGCCTGCCCAACCGCGTCGACCCGCGGGCCGGACTGCCGCTGGTGGTCCTGCGCGCCGCCACGCTCGGCGACGAGCCGGGGCGCTGGGCGACGCTGCGCGAGTTCGGCCTGCCGGCCTGGCGCTGCCGCTGCGCCGGCACCCGCGCGCTGCCCGTCGACGACGACTTTTCGCTGCGCGCGATCGGCTGCCCGATCCACCTGCGGCGTGACGGCAACCAGCACTACGCGCGCGTGATCGAGGACTGCGGCCGTTGCGCCTTCTTCGTCGGCATCGGCTACGTGGGGGCCGATCGGCGGCGCATCCAGCTCCGCTGCGGATTCGGCGCGCCGCCCGTCGAACGCCGCCCGCCGCTCCCGGCGCCGCTCATCGAGCTCGGGCCGCGTCTCCAAATCGTGGCCGGATCGTAACCGCCCTCCGCCGC
>DATNDC010000112.1:0-5224 GCA_035607055.1 Polyangia bacterium | reverse complement strand
GCTCGATTCCAGGATCAGCCGGTTCGTGTAGCGCGGCGCCGCACCGTCGAGGTGGTGCGTCCGCGGGCGATAGCCCTCGGGCGCGGCCTGACGGCCGGCCAGCGCCGCCTGCAGCGCAGCGGCGAGCGCGGGCGAGTACGGGGGGGCTCCCGGCGGTGCCGCGAGGGTGGTCACCGGGTGAAGCTAACACCGCCCCGCAACGACCGTGGACCCCTGTACACTCGCCGGGCGTCGATGGTATTCGCCGAGATCCTGGACCGCACGGGACGCGCGCTCGCTTCGCAGGGGGCGCTCTGGGTCGTGGCGCTGGCGGTCGCGGTCTGGGCGGCTTTCCCGGACCCTCGTCTGCGGCGTCTCTGGGCGCGCCCGGCAGTGCGCTGGGCTGGTCTCGGCCTGGTCCTCATCCTCGGCGCGCTCTGGGCCTGGTCGCTCGTCTGGGCCTCCGACGACGCGTACATCTCCTTTCGCTACGCGCGCAACCTCGCGCGCGGTCACGGTCTGGTCTTCAACGTCGGCGAGCGCGTCGAGGGGTACACCGACTTCCTCTGGACCGTGCTCGTCGCCGGCCTGATCCGCCTGGGGTTCGCCGCCGGCGAGAGCGCGATCATCGTCAGCCTCCTCGCCTTTGTCGCGCTCCTGGTGACGGTCTGGCGGCTCGCCGAACGCAAGAGCCCCGCCGGCAGCCCGACGCTTCCGGTGGCCGCCGTGCTCACCGCGGCCAGCTACACGGTGGCCTCGTTTGCTACCTCCGGTCTCGAGACGGTGCTGGCCGCGGCGTTCGTCCTCGCAGCGCTCGCCGCGGCCGAGGCCGATCGCCCGCTGACGGCGGGCCTCCTCGCGGTACTGGCGATCCTCTGCCACCCCGACCATCTCCTCTTTTACCTGGCGCTCGCCGGCGCCCTCGCCCTCACCGCGCGCGGCTGGCGCACGCGCGCTCAGGTCCTGCTCCGCTACACCGCCCCATTCGTGCTGGTGTTGGTCCCCTACTTCCTCTGGCGTTGGCGCTACTACGGCGATCCGATGCCCAACACCTACTACGCGAAGTCGGGCGGGCTCTCCTACTTCAGCCAGGGGAAGGTCTACCTGCTCGTCACCTTCGTGACCGGCGGGCTGTGGGCCGCGGTTCCGCTGGCGCTGGTGGGACTCTGGCGCCTGCGCGGCAGCGTCACCGGGTGGTTCGCGCTGCTGGCGCTGCCGATCTACCTCGCCTACGTGGCCAAGATCGGCGGCGACTTCATGCTCGGCCGCCTGTTCGTGCCGGTGCTGCCCGTGATGTTCCTGCTCGTCGAGGTGGGGCTGCGCGTGCTCCTGGTCAGCCGCTCGCGGCGGGCCGCGAGGGCAACCGCGCTCGGGCTCGCGCTCCTCGCCTCGATCGCGGCGTTGCCGGTGCGCGCGGTCGGTCCGGGCGAGATCTTCCACGGCATCGCCGACGAGCGGACCTTCACCACCCTCGATCGCTTCTCGCCGCTGGCGACGGGCGCCGCCGGCTACCACCTCGGCCACGCCCTGCGCGCCGAGTTCAAGGCGCACGGGCTTTCGCCCAAGGTGGCCATCTTCTCCATCGGCATGGCCGGGTTCTATTCCGACCTGCCGCTCTACGACCTGCGCGGCCTCACCAGCCGCGACGTGGCGCACTTACCGATCCTCGGCCGGGGGCGCCCCGGCCACGAGAAGCTCGCTTCGCCGGGAATGGTGCTCGGCTCGGGCGCGACGCTCTCCGAGATGGACGTCTATCCGCCGCCTTACGGCGCGCTCGGCCAGGCGGTGATCGACGGGTTTCACCTCAGCGTGGTGCGCTTCGAGCCGTCGATCGCGCCGACGCTGGTCGCGCGCGCCGGCGTGCTGGACTTCCGCCCCTACCTCGACGCGAAGACCGCGAGTTTGGCGGCAGCCGCCGCGACGGGCGATCCGGCGCGCCTCGCCTGCGACCTCTGGCACATGCGCGCCTACTACTTCGCGGCCAACGACGATCCGGCACGGCGGCGAGCGGTGGCCGAGGCGCTGGCCCCCGCTGATCCGGGGGCGGCGGCGCTCTGGGACGGCTGGTTGGGGGGGGCGCGCGGCGGCTTCCCGGCGGGCTGGTCGAAGTTGCGCGCGCACGGCGCGACTTACGGCGGCTGGCGCGCCTCGGGGGACGGCGCGGCCTGGCGGGTGCGCGAGGTGCCGGCCAACCAGACGCCTCCGTCGGGCGGCCGGCGCGGGCCCCCCTTCGTCGACAGCTACACGCGAGCCGGCGCCGACGGCAGCCTGGGCGCGCTGGTCTCACCGCCGTTCGTGCTCGCCGGCGACGCCATCACGCTGGAGGTCGGCGGCGGCCTCTCGCCGTCCGAGGCGCATGTCGATCTCCTGATCGACGGCCAGCCGGTGAAGACCGCGACGGGCTGCGACACCGACATCTGGGGCGCGCGCCTCTGGGACACGCGGGCGCTGCGCGGCCGGACCGCCACCCTGGCGGTGGTCGACAGCGGCGCTGGCCCGTGGGCGCACGTTGAGGTCGACGCCCTCGACGAGTGGGCCGTGGCGGCGCTGCCCGCGGCCGCCGCGCGTTGAGGAGCGCGAAGGCGACGGAGACTACCGCCTCACCGCGCAGCGCTCGACCATGGCGGCCATCAGGCCGTCCTGATTCTCCCAGGTGCCGTCCGGCCGCCAGCGGACGCGGACCGGCCCCGAGGTCCCGGCGATCTTCGCCTCGCAGGTCAGCGTCACTCGCTCGGACGAGCCGGCCGCCAGGGCCCCCGCGACCCAGTCGGCGACATGGCGCTCGGCGAAGACCCCGGACAGGAGCACGACCGTTCCGCCGGTCGTCACGTAAGGGTGAAGCCAGCGGTCGCCGTCCGGCGGGGCGGCCGTTCCAATACGGTCGCCGCGGCCGTCGTACCGACAGCGAAGCCCGCCGATCGGACCGTCCGCGCTGCAGGCGAGGTCGGGCCGATCCGCCGGCACCACGGTGACTGCCACCGTCTGATCCGTCCCCTCGAGATGGGGACGCCCGCGCAACATCCAGATCACAGCGGCCAGGAGGAGCCCGACCGCGGCGATGGTCCAGTCGCGTCGAGAATTCGGGGCCATCATCGCCAGCTCGGCAGGAATAACCGGTGCCTCATCGCCTCGGGAGAGAGGGGAACGAACGACCAGACCGGCGCGTAGAACGAGGTCAACAGGAGGACCAGGACCACGAACAGCAAGACGGCGACCGGCTGCCGCGGGATCCACCAGGCCGCGGCGGCGCCCAGCAGCACGACCAAGCCGAGGTACGACGGCAGGAAATGATAGATGTACGAATCCCGGTGGGTCAGCACCCAGGGGGCGAGGAAACCTGCCACCAGCACGAGGACGATGAGCGCCGCGCGGCCGTGGGCGGCCAGGAAGTCGCCGGTCGACCAGCGATCGGGCGCGGCCGCCCCGGACCCGAGCGTCGCGCCGAGGCCGCGCCAGGCGATCTTCACAGTCAGCGTTAGGCCGACGGCGACCGCTCCCCACCAGACCGCCAGGTTCCCGAGGCTGCTCAGGACCCGGACGCCCGCGACCTGGTCGACGGAGCCGAGCATCACCGGCCGCCAGGGGAGCGCCCAGGTCGGCCAGCCGGAGACCCAGGTGTTCTTCATCTCGGTGAGGCCCGCGTGGTGTTTGAGCAGTTCCGCGCTCGCCGAGATGACGGCGCCGATCGAGGCGGGCTGCTTGGCGAGCCGTAGGCCGACCGCGAACAGCGCGCAGTAGACCGCGCCCGCCAAGGCGAGCAGGATCCCGAACGCCAGCAGCCGAGCGCGACGCATATGGGCGCGCCCGGCGCTCTCGGCGGTCAGGAGCGCGACCGCGAGCGGCAGCAGCACACCGGCACCGCTGAACTTGATGCTGGCGGCGATCCCCAGGAGGGGGCCGCCCGCGAGGGAAATCCAGCGCGTCCCGCGCGTGCTGGCCACGAGGAGCGCGGCGGCGGCGCAGGTGGCGAGGTAGCCGTCGAGGAGCCCGACGCGCGAATAGCCGATGAAGAATCCGTCGGCGCTGAGTAGGGCCGCGGTGATCCACCCGGCCTTCGGGTCTCGGAACAGTCGGCCGGCGGCCAGAGCGCCGCACAGGATCGTCAGAAGGCCGAGCACCAGGGCGGGCAGCCGCCAGCCGAGCGGTCCGTCGCCGGCGACGCGGATGGATGCCGCGATGATCAGCTTGCCGAGCGGCGGGTGGTCGTTCCAGTCGGCGCGCCCAGCCAGGTAGTTACGCGCGTTTTCGACGAAGTGGATCTCGTCGAAGAGCAGGGTGCTCGGGAAGCGGAACGCGTGCAAGCGCAGCGCGCAGCCAACGACGACCAGGACCAGCGCCACGACCGCGATGGGCGCGCTCGGCTCGCGCGCCGCCCGCGACAGGCGATCGCGCATCGTCGTTCTCCGCTCCATCATCCTGGAGGTTGCCAGTTCGCCGTCGACAAGGCGATAGCCGAATCGAGGGCGCCGCCACGGCGGCGACGTCACTTCAGCCCGCCCGCATCCGAGTTGATGGATGCTCTCGACCTTACGCGCGTGGTTCGTACGGGTTGCGGCGGCGATCGTCGATTACCATTCCTCGCTGAGGAGGTGACCCATGACGACGCAGGAGATCGGGAAGAGGTACGTGGCGCTCTGTCAGTCGGGCAAGATGGAGGCTTGTCTCGACGAACTCTACGCCAAGGACGCGGTCAGCGTGGAAGCGGCAGCTCCGCCCGGAGGGGAGCGCACGGCGAAGGGGCTCGACGCCATCCGGGCCAAGGGGAAGGAGTGGGGCGAGAAAAACGTCGCTCACAGCGCCGAGGTGTCGGGACCCTACCCGAACGAAAATCGGTTCGCCGTGCGCTTCGCGTTCGACGTCACCAATAAGCCGACCGGCAAGCGCACGAAGATGGACGAGGTCGGTCTCTTCACCGTCGAGAACGGCAAGATCACGCGCGAGGAGTTCTTCTACTCGACGTAGGGCCGCGTTGAGGCGCCCGGGGCCAGGCGACCCCGGGCGCTAACGCTCGAACAGCTGATCGACCGGGACCACGCGGGCGGCGTCCTTGTTGATCGGCACCGGGAACTTCTCGATCAGCTTGTCCTCGGCGAGGGTCTCGGCGGGCGTGCCGGCGGTGTCGTAGGTGATGGGCGTCGGCGCGTCGCTCACCAGCTTGTCGGCCAGCGCCTGGGCGTGGTCGGCCACGATGGCGATGCTGAGCCCCTGCAGCGTGAGGTGCTTGCGCACCGCCTTGTCGACGTCG